>JBASRM010000314.1:0-1615 GCA_049273835.1 Blastocatellia bacterium
TTCGCTTTAGTCACAATCTCAGCTTCTCTCGCGAGGACCGGTCTGGAGCGATTTCTGGGAAAGGCTTGCGTAAGAAGTTGTCAGCGACGGCAAGGTATTGCTTGCTAGTGACGATTACTATCTCTTCACTCACAAGAACCCGAAGTCAAAGTCTGATGCTAGAGAAATGACCATGCCGTCACTGGAAGGAAAATCAGGTTTTCGGTTCAGCTATCTCATACTGGGCTTCTGCGTCGTCGCTGTTATCGGCTCGTATCTGTACTCTCTATGGACTGCTTCTCAACGGGAGAGAGCTATGCTGCCCCGCCCCGCTGTTGACCAGATAGTGAAAGCACTCAGAACCTACCACTATCAGGTAGGCAGCTTTCCTCAGAGACGCTAAATATCACAACGTGACCTGTGCGGCGATTGAATCAGAGTTGTCGAAGAAGCGACCGCGCATTTTTAGATGATCGCGGCATTGCTGAATGTCTCACAATTCTCCGCTCTACGACCAAGTGTGTGGCGCACGCCTATTGACTGGCCTAAGCTCTTCCTGTAGACGTAGCTTGTAGCCGGCGAGATGCACACTAGACCCATGGTCAAACAGATAACTTCAGTGACAAAGAAAGAGATGCGTTGGACGCCGCGACTGGTCAAACAGTTGCGCGGCAAACGCACGCTCGCAGACTTTGGAGCATTGATCGGTGCATCAAAGAATACCGTCCGGCGCTGGGAAGTGGGTCAGGCGCAGCCTGATGCCACCTACGCCGAACGGCTATCGGAACTCGCCCAGCGTGAGAACTTCCTCAAGGACTGGAAGCTCGTTGGCTCTATGACACTGGTCGGTGATCTCGAAAGCGCCAAAGCCGAAATCTCCGAACTATTCCGAAAGTCCGTCAAACGAAGCGCGGGAAGAGCGAGGTTCTGATCGAGGCTCGACTTGTTGTATACTCTGCTCTTGAAAGGTAGGCGTACCGTGAGTACCGAATTGGACGAACTTATCAGGAGGACTGAAGGCCTTTCTCCAGAAGACCGTCAGCGACTGCTTGAGCATCTGAGCCATAACGTCTCAACCCGAGCGGTTCATCGGCAATGGCGCGAGATCCGCGGTGCGGCGCCGTATCCTCTACTGGGCGAAGATGCTCAGACCTGGGTGTCGCGGACCCGGCGCGAAGGAGATGAGCATCGTCAGAGCCATCTGAGAAACGGCAATCAGTGAAAATAGACTCTGCGCTGCAGAATATCACCCACCTATTCCTGGACACTGCTCCGGTCATCTACTACGTCGAAAGAATCCACAGTATTTTGCGACCGTTGAGTTTGTTTTCGATCAGATAGACAGCGGTTCGATTACTGCTGTGACTTCACCGGTGACTCTCGCAGAGTGTTTGGTCGTACCTTGCCGACTTGGTGCCGCCAAGTTGCAACAGGATTTCTTAGACTTGATCGTTTACGGTAACAATACCGTCTTCGTCAATATCGACAACGAGACCGGGAAGCAGGCGGCCGAGCTCAGGGCGCGATATAACATTACTTTGCCCGATGCGCTCCAGATTGCCGGGGCTCTTCTGGCGGGTTCCCAAGCGTTCTTGACTAATGATGTCCACAATCCGGATGAATCGTATCGTGCTAT
>JBASRM010000332.1:0-1923 GCA_049273835.1 Blastocatellia bacterium
GAATCCAATATTTCCGGCGTCATTCCTCTGCGTTGGGCTTCTCTGGCTATCTCGTCCATCACTTCTTTCAGAGGGCGAGTATCGGCTGAAGCAATCTCTTTCAACCAGAGGCTCACCAGTACTTCCATCTTTTTCTGTTCTTCTGGCGGTGCAGTGTTGAATACTCTGGCTGCGTCAGGGTCAACCTGTATTGTAATAGCTTCTGTCGCCATCGCTTTACTCCTCATCATTGTCTACGCCAATTCTCTGATCGGATAATACCGCATTCTATTGTCCCCGGGTAGCATTGTGCATCAGTTATTAGACCGCGGGTCTGGCTGTCGGCTCACCGGGGGCGCCGCTCCAGGGAGGTCTTCAGTTTCTCGAAGGACTTGAGCAGGTCGTTGATGATGAGACAACGCGCTGTGCAAATTGGCTTCACACCATTACGCAGCTTCGACCTCGACAAGTTCGCTGGTGGACGAAGGCGGAGGAATCGGCTCACCGTTCTCCTTGAGCTCAACGTGAAACTCGATCGCCTCGCGAATGAGCGTCAACACTTCTTCCTTCGACTCACCTGCCGCGATGCAGCCAGGCAAGTCGGGAACGTACGCGCCAAATGACTTCGGCCCCGCTTCAACAACGACAAGATACTGCATAGCATTACTCCGGCTTGATCCGGAGCGATGTTGATGAAGATGAGCTTGCCATCGGGAGAACTACGGGTTTACCACGTTTCGTGTGAGTGCCAGAGTGGGTTAGGTTCGCCTCTCTGCCGGTGGCGCGAAGTCTACGTCAGGTGAGTTAGGAACAGCTGAACTTGGCCACGTACCTTTTGGTCCAAGCCCGTGTCTGTCGATTTGATTGGTATTCAACCGAGCAGGCGTCAGCATCTTTGGCTTGTTCGCGTATAACGACATTTATCAGCGATTCACAATGTGTTGACCATACCACTCGATCCTAGCTCCCGACCGTGTTGATGCTAACAGTCGCAGCCACTTCTCACGAATAAGGCTGCCATCCCGAAGGACGAGGCTACATTGTCCCAGAGGCATCGAACCTCACCGTTGCCAGTGACGCACGCTCTGGTAGGATACTGATGGCAGAACATCAGGTTGTGTCCTTCAAACAACAGTCACAACAGCCACTCACGCGACCTCGTGTCGCAACCTAACGATCTAGTTGACTGGGGCACCGCCGTCCGCAAAAGTTTTATCTGGAAGACGGCAGCGCCTCCAGTCGAACGTAGAGTTAGGCCTCATTCTTCCGCAAATGGGCATTTGTATCGGATGACCTCGGACCAAAAGTTGTCTCCCATTCTCTGCTGAATGCCAAGTCGGATTGCTTGATCATTTTGCCCTCGTTATACGCCTCAGGAAGGGGGTAGATACTGGCTGCAGCTACCTCCCTGGTCTCTTGCGAAATGTCATCCAGTAAGTTGAGTAAGGACGAAAGGTCGTTATTCGCGATGCTCGGATTGGCGCATCGAATCCGAAGGGTCTCGAGGCGTCGCATTGCATGGGAGTACCCGGCGTAAGAGGACATGTGTGAAGCGGCCTGTTTCGGATGCGCTAGGAAAGCTTCGAGAGCCGACGCGATAGCGAATGCAAATAGGACAATGGCCAAGAAAGTAATCTTTGGGATAATTGATGGTCCTAATTGCACGAGTGCGGCTTTAACTGGATCTAACTGCATGGCGGCACCCGCCAATGTGGCTAAGCCCGCAGATCCTGTGAGGCCGGACGCAGCAATGCCCCAACGCACGCCCATGCGCCGATGATAATTCGAGGAAGAATAATGAGCGAATGCGCGCGTTTCAACTTCAAGATGATAATCGGAGAGCA
The DNA here is from genome assembly GCA_049273835.1 of Blastocatellia bacterium. Classification (GTDB taxonomy): domain Bacteria; phylum Acidobacteriota; class Blastocatellia; order UBA7656; family UBA7656; genus Onstottus_A. The sequence goes on from JBASRM010000332.1 coordinate 1,824, forward strand.
ATTTCAGCAGATCGTGCATTGAGGACCCCATTCGCAATATCTTGAGGCCTAACGTCGGGGATGACCGAGCGCGCGTGACGCCCTGGCAGTTGTTAAGAAA
>JBASRM010000333.1:0-4310 GCA_049273835.1 Blastocatellia bacterium
GATTGCTACTATTCCCCCGGAGTCGCTCTAGATTCACGCTCATCTTCGTCGCCTTCGGTTCCCCCATTATCCGTTCCTTGGTGCGTCCTTCCCAGACCCCGACATCAACTAAATTATTGACACCGCAGGCCTGCAGACGTAGACTGGCTTCGCATCAAACGGTCATTTTTTGAAGTCACCGATAAAGGCACACCGGGAGTGATCCCGGGTCGCAAAGCCAAGGCCTTCACACTTTGGATTTTAGATTAGCGCCGTTAGTAAAACCCAAAATTGAAGGATGTCTGGCTGCCGAAGTGAAGTTGAAGAACGGCTCCCTCCAGAGTGATTCGACTCCGCTTCTTTCTGTCCCCTTATCGAAGAGTTCTCGCTTTCGTATTGATCGCCGGCGAATGCACCGGCCTACGGTAATAGCGCCCCGAGTCGTGGAGTGGAGGGTAAATGAGATCAACCGCGCGCCTGATTACGCTGGCTTTGTTCGCACTCTTCGTTAGCGATGCGCGAGCACAGGAAGCAAGCATACCTTTGAACGTGGGTGCTGTCGCCGAGCAGTTACAACGAACGCCTTCGCTTGTAATTCACGAAGTCGTAAAACCTCCCGCCAGTATCAAACCTGTATTGGACGCCGGACTCAAAGCTCCGGGCGCGCAAGCAAAGAACGCAACGTCCAAATCATCCGCTGCCGGCGCTGCGGGTGTTCTGACGCCACATGTCAATGCCAGTCCGCCAGTAGTCCTTCCGTCTGCAGTTTCCACCTCTGTCTCGACTGAGACCACGACCACAGGGAATCCAAAATACGACGCGCTGATAGCGCAATCGGCGGCGCGTAACGGCGTGGATCCTAACTTGATCGTCGCGATAATGCGTCAGGAGTCCGGGTTTAACTTACGTGCGCTGTCTTACAAGGGTGCATCCGGTCTTATGCAACTGATGCCGGCCACCGCCAGGCGGTTCGGCGTAACAAACATATTCGACCCTGCTCAAAACATCGAGGGCGGCACCAGGTATCTGCGGTTCTTATTGGACTCGTTCAACGGCGATGTTAGCCTCGTTCTAGCTGGTTACAATGCCGGCGAGAACGCTGTAGTCAATTCAGGTTATCGGGTGCCCAGGTATCGCGAGACGCAGAACTATGTTCGGAGTATCACCGCGCGATATGACGCAAGCAGGAACAACAACACCAAGCGCGTCACCGCCGTTGCGACCGCAGCTCCGGCGGCCACGGTCTTTTCGGGCGGGGCGTCGAGTAGCCGCCTGTCGAACAACTATTGAGCTGCTAGCATGATTTCTTTCATCATCCCGGCATACAACGAGGAGGCGCTTATTGGACGCACGCTCGATGCGTTGAACCGCGCGGGGCAAAGTGCGGGTGAAGATTACGAGATCGTTGTAGCCGACGACGCCTCGTCAGACCAAACCGCGAAAATCGCGTTTGCTCACGGAGCGCGCGTCATAACCTTGAACCGGCGACAGATCGCCGCTACTCGCAATGCCGGGGCGCGCGAGGCCTCAGGCGATAAGCTTATTTTCGTAGACGCGGATACGGTTGTCAGCGAAGAGGTCGTTCGAGCTGCCGTCGAGGCTATGAACAGAGGCGCCGCAGGCGGTGGCTCGGCCGTGGCATTCGATGGCCGGGTTCCTCGCTACGCCAGGCTTGCTCAACCAATGATGGTGAGAGTGTTCCGCGCGTTAGGCATTGCATGCGGCTGTTTTATTTTTTGCACTCGCCGGGCATTTGACGCGGCTGGCGGCTTCGATGAAAACCTCTTCGCTTCCGAGGAGGTCTCTATGAGTCGGGCCGTTCGGAGGCAAGGCCGATTCGTAGTTCTTCGCGAAACAGTGACGACATCGGGCCGGAAGCTGAGAATGTATAGCGGCAAAGAAGTATTGCGGCTCTTTGGCTCAATCCTGGTTGCCGGGCCCAAGGCGCTAAGGAAGCGCGAGGGCCTCGAGGTGTGGTACGGCGGCCGCCGCGAAGACCCCGACCTGGCGGGATGATCATTCTCGTCGTTTGTGATTTTGAGCCCTCTTAGGACATCGCCCTTAACCCCCTTCGAGTTCCCCCGAGAGTTAGCCGGTATTGCGCCGATGTCGGACCCCGTCAGCGGCGTAAACCAATCTGGTGACTGACTGCGCAGTATCGTTTGTTGTATACTGCCCCCCGACGCCGATCGAAGCCGAAGTCGGCGACTAAGAATTCACGGCAGCCTTACGAATATGCACCAGCGTGCGCGAATCAACCTGATAGTCAGCGGGATTGTTTTCACGGTGGTGTTCTGCCTCACCGTACGGCCGGTTTTAAACGCCGCCGACCCCGAATCCACTTTGACCAGAAATCCAGGCTCGCTCGCTGACAGGCTGTTCCGATACGCCAATGAGCTTGGACACGCTCTGCACGAGCGACCTCTGGAAGAGCGAACCTCAAGCGATTACCGCCGGGCGCTGGATGCTTACGGGCAGGTGATTCGCCTCAATACTGACAACTATTTCTCCGCGGAGTCGCTAGCTCGCAGGGCGGAGCTTTTGCGCGAGATGGCCGATGCGACCGGTGATTCCGCGCTTTACCAACAAGCTATCGAAGCTTACAGGGGGGTCGTCGCCGAGCATCCACACAGCGCTTTTGTTGGAGATGCTCTGGTAGGCATCGCACAAGTCTACGAAGAAAACTTGCAGGATCTCGACGGAGCGTCGGCGGCGTACCGAGAGTTGATTTCATACTTTCCCTCATCGGCGCTGGCCCGCGAGGCGCGCGCGGTCTTGGCGAGGTTTGAATCACAGCTAGGGCGCCGTCCAGTTGATGTGGTTCTAGCGAACGGTCGCGGGCTCGATCGGCCGGCGGGCGCGCTCCAGCTTACAAACATCCGAAACTTCGGCGGCCCAGACTACGCTCGGGTGGTGATCGATCTCTCCGATCAAGCTCGCTACGCGGAGCGGCGACTGGGCAATAAAGTGAGTCTCCAGCTCTCCAACACTTCCATTTCGACTTCGCTCGTCGGGCGGCGGTTTATTGTCGGGGACGGGAGCTTGCTCAAACGAATAAGTGTCTGTGATGTCCCGGCGAGCTCGGGCAATGCGAGCGGCAACGCGAGCGGCAACGCGAGCAATGTCCAGGTCGATATAGAAGTCGGCTCTCTTTCAGGTTACTCCGCGTTTCGGATTGGAGGTCCCGAGCGAATCGTGATTGATCTGCACGCAACCGGGTTGATCGCGAAAACAAGCTCTCCCGCAAGGCTTCTGGAATCCGCGCGTCACTCCGAGATAACACGAACGGCGGCGTACGGACCGCCCGAGGCGCGCGATGCCCAACCGCGAGCGAGAAATCTGAGCGTTGCGGAGAAGAATTCCCTGAAGTCACTCCCCGAGATAACTGATCCGATTCTACCGCTTGCTCCACCGGACTCGGCGAGCGCAGCGAACTCCCCGGCCGCGGCTGCTCAAGCGCTGGCTGCCAGGATCGATGCTAAAGCTGCCCAGTCGCCAATCAAAAGGATAGTAATTGACCCTGGCCACGGGGGCCACGACACGGGAACGATAAGCCCGGGCGGTATGCGGGAGAAGGATCTCGTGCTCGATGTGGGCCGGCGGTTGAGGGCATACATCAAAAACAACTACCCGGATGTCGAAGTGGTGATGACGCGTGACTCGGATCGCTTCGTTGCGCTTGAAGAGCGAACTGCGATTGCAAATTCGCGACGCGCTGATCTGTTCATATCGGTTCACGCCAATGCCAGTCCGTCGCGCGCGGCATCAGGTGTAGAGACGTTCTTTCTCAGCCCGGATCGCGCTTCCGCCGAGGACCTGCAAGCTGCGGCGCGCGAGAACGCCCGGCTCGCCAGTGACACTCCCGAAAAGCCTCAACCGATGTTTGCAAGCGTGACCGTCGGCAATCGCATTGCTGAATCTCGGGAGCTTGCGCGCTATATTCAGGCGGGCCTGGTGCGCGGCATTGGCGCTCAATCTCCGCGGACGGCATTGAATCGTGGAGTGAAGCACGCTCCGTTCGCAGTGCTCCTGGGGGCGGCTATGCCAAGCGTGCTCGCCGAGGTGTCTTTTCTGTCGAACCCCAAGGACGAGGCATTGCTGCAGACGGGTCAATTCCGGGAGCGCGTAGCGGCTTCGTTGTTCGCGGGGTTGAATGCATATCTGAAAAAGAACCGCGTTTCGGAGACCAAACCGAATTGAGCGACTGATGCTGCGCTAGCGGCTCACATCGCGCAAGCTCACGTAACCGACGATAAATCCGTTTAAATCCAGCACCACTGCCCTACCTAGTCTGTTGTTCGCAAGAACCGATTTCGCCTGAGGGATCGGCA
>JBASRM010000335.1:0-8433 GCA_049273835.1 Blastocatellia bacterium
AGCTGGTGGTGATTGCCGGAGCGTTCAAACTCGATCAGAAAGCGCGCCGGTTGCGCTCCGGTTTCACTACGCAAGCTGCAATCCGATATCCGCAACTCTGAACAAGCGGTGAGAAGGTCCTCGCCCAGCTTAGCCGCAAGCATTCTGGGGAGGTGGCTCATGCCGCTTCGAAACGAGCAAAGCCGTTTGCGCGCCGGGACGGCGTTGGCGACAGCACTGCCGGCAGCGGCCCGCTTAGCGCGCCGGGCTTGGCGGGCCTTTGCGAACATACCTCGAAACAGGCTCCCGTAGCCGCTTTCAAGGCTGGCGAGTCGAGGGAAGGCCGCCTGGACGCTAAGCTGGTCGGCGTCTCCCGCGTAAATCCCCGCGACGAACGGCGCCACCAGCCGCTCGGCTGGTTCCTGCCCGATGCGACGCCGTGCAAATGACGCCACACTCTCCTCGGCACCCGATTGGCGCGCAGGCACAAATGGTTCTTTGAGTATTCGAAGCTTGCCGCCGAGGCTGAGAAGCCCGCTTTTTAGAAAAGCAGCGGGGCTGGAGGGAACCGGATGAAGCCTCCCGTTGAAGTAAACATAGGCCGGCGCTTTCGGATTGGCTTCGATCAGCTCGGCGGTCATTTCAAGCTCTTCCACAAGAGCGAGCAGTTCCTCGCCGCCTTGCGAGCTGTTTGGACCGCGTTCGATCAGGAAGCCGTCAATACGTTCGCTCTGGATCACTCCGCCAACGCGGTCCGACCGTTCCAACAGAGCGACGTCAACGCCGAGCGACTTCAAGCGATATGCGCAAACCAAACCCGAGATTCCCGCTCCTATGACAATGACATCGTGATGAGGTTGCGGCATTCTGTTCTTGAGAAACTGCAAAATGCGTCAGGGCATCCCGGGAGCGCGGCATCCTGCCTGCTTATTTCATAGTGCAACGCCAGGAAGGCAGGGATGCTGTTTTCAGGCTCCCTACAAGCGCTCGGCCACGAGATTGGCGAGCGTATCGATAAAGTCGGGGCGGCAATTTAACGCCGGCACTCGACGATAGTGCTCGATCCCCACCTCGTTGGAGACATCTCGATACAAGATATCAAGCTCGTAGAGCGTTTCGATGTGCTCGGACACGAAGCTAACCGGAACGAGCAGCAATTGATCGACGCCCTCACGCGCGAGCCTGCGAATCGCCTCGTCAGTCGAAGGCCGCAGCCACTTCACCGGCCCGACCTTGCTTTGAAACGACAAGGAGTGAGGGAGATTGTTTCCCAACCGGTTCATCACACTGGTCACCGTCTTCTGAGTTTGATCCAGGTAGGGATCGCCTTCCTCGATGTATCGGACCGGAACGCTGTGCGCGCTGAAAAGGATATGAGTTCGCGTGGGCTCTTGATCGGGGAAGCGCTTGAGCTCTTCGGCGATCGCTCCAGTGAGCGAGTCAAGATAGTTGGGATCGTCGTGCCACTTTTCTATCACAGACACTTTCCGAGCGAGCTCGCCGTTCGCGCTGGCAATTTGGTTCATCCGATTGAGGCTTGAGCCGGTAGTCGAGATTGAAAACTGCGGATAAAGCGGCAGCACCACCAGATGATCCAACTTATCTCGCCGGATTTCATCGAGCGCATCTTCGAGAAACGGATGCCAGTACCGCATTCCAACGTAAGCACGGGCATTGAGGCCACGAGCGGCGAGCGCCTTCTCGAGAGCTCGGGCTTGCTCGTCGGTGATTTTTCGAAGAGGCGACCCGCCGCCGATTTTTTCATAGTAGCTTCGGGAGAGTTTGTACCGTTGGGTCGAGATGAGCCACGCGAGCGGCTTTTGCAGACCGCGCCATGGCAAGCGGATGATGTCAGGATCGGCAAAGAGGTTGAACAGAAATGGCCGCACATCATCGAGTGTCTCGGGCCCGCCGAGGTTGAATAGAAGCACGCCAATTCGCTGCTCGGTTGGTTTCGGACTAGCCATGGGCTTTAGGAGTGATGCGTAACGCGTGATGGGTGATGCTTAGTTTGTTGTTTCACGCATCACGCATCACTCAGGCTTTCACCCCTCGGTAACCGTTCTCATTTCAGTGGCGTTTTCCCAGTCTTCATCGAAGACCCGCTCGATCTTTCTCGCCATAGCGTCGTCTTCGGCTAACAGGCCAACTTCGCGCCGGCGATCCAGACTCACCGAACGAATATTCTGACTCCCTATGAAGAATCTGTTGCTGTCGACCACGACGCACTTCGCATGAAGTTTGTAGCGCGCCAGTTTACGCACGTGATAGTTGGGCACCACCTCGTCATAAGACGTGTCCTCGCTGATTATCTTGATGCTGCATCCGGCTGACGCCTTGCGCAGCAGCAGGCCGATAGCCTGCTGATCCTGGACCTTGGCATCGAGTATCCGAATTGTATGTTCAGCGGAATTGAGCAGCTCCAGCATTTTTTGACGGCTGTTGTAAGGGCTGATCAGCAACGGCAGGTCACTTGGTTTGAAGCTCTCGCCGGACCAGTCGGCATCGAACAGCCGGCTCAACTCGGTAGCGATATCGTGGTCCTTTATCAGCAGCCCAAAGTCGCGCGCGTAGTGAAGATTCTTTTGAGTCGGGTTGAAAGTCAAGATCAAGGACGTCTCGTTATCAATGGTCATGATCTTGTAATGATAGCGTTTTATCTTTTCCTTCCGGGCTCGGGGGACTCGAACCTCGATGCCGACCTTGGACAACTCTTCAGAAAGCTTTTTGTTGCGCTTGGTCCAGCCTTTGGAGGCGGGGGCGACAAGCGCTTGAACCTTGACCCCGCGAGATACCGCATAGGTCATCGCCTCGCGAACGATCGGATCGTTCATTCGAAAGATGGTCATCTTGATGCTCGAAGTGGCGGCATCTATCGCGTCGACGATGGGGAAAAAGCTGTCGCCTGGCTGGACGATTAGCGAGAGGTTCTGGACCTTATTGTATGCGTCCATCGGCTTGAATGTTCTCGATAGTTAAGAACGGCGAGAGACCACGCGGTTTCCCGGCTGCGGCAAAACGGAAGCGCAACGCGTGACCTAGTGTTTACCACAGCAAACGAGGCAAGTCCAGGAACGGGCAAGGAACCCACAACAACAACCTGCCCCCCATGCGAACCAGTCCCATCAGGGGAATCAATCCGCCTGAACACTCTCTTGAATCATGACGGCCTCAGACGGCGTCCATTAATCATGAAAGGATTTCGAGCGATTGTCACGTATTCTATAGAGCATAGCAGGTAATGTAGTCCCGTATATATGTGAGTAGCCCCTTCCCCTCAAACAAGGGGAACCCGCCCAGGAGAGAACCTATGGGCTCAGCGACCGACGACGTTCGCCGCCGAGCGAGTCAACAGGACCATCAGATAAGTATACGGATTAATCCGCTCTTGCTGCTGCTTATCATTGTAGCGGCGATTGTCGCGGTCCGTGCTGCCGGATTCGTTGGAGTGCGTGCGTCCGGTGCGCTGCCAGAGCCTCAAAGCGACAGTCTGGCCCGTCTGAGTGCCGAACTCAGCGTGCAGCCGGGCCGAGGTAATTTAGGAGCAATTTCAACGACGGACGAGCGTGGTCGCCCAATACAGCGCCCCGTTGGAGCACCGAAGCGGTTGGAGCGAACCCGAGTGCGTTCGCTATCGCTTCCCGTCTGGGACTTCGATGAAGACGGCGTGCCTGACTTGATCTGGAGCTACTCTCGACCGAAGCCGCCTGAGGTACATTCTCGAAGGAGCAGAAATCGTCATGAATCTTTCCCGCAAAATTAAGCCTACTTTGGTGACATTCATTTTTTTGTTGTGCATTACAGTGCTGGATAGTGCTGCGCGTGCACAAACCTTTTTCGGCCAAGTTACAGACCCAAGTGGAGACGCTGGAGTTCCTGCCTCTCCTGCGGTTCCTCCCGATCTTGTTTTTGCTTCGATGACAGTAAGCAAAGGCAATCTGCAAATAAGAGTCCGACTGGCCCCAGGTGCGTTCAACAGCGATACTACTTTCGTTCAGTTTGCATTGGATACGGACCAGAACCCTGCGACGGGACACCCTGGTGTAAATAATCTAGGAACCCTTGATGCCGGTATCATCGGATCCGAATTTCTTGTCAATATGGGCTCGGCATTCCACGCTGGCTCGGCGAAGGTGTTCAAATACGTGGGACCTCCTATAAATACATTTGCGTCCGTCGCCTCTTTCCCTGTTACATTCTCTCAAGATGGGATGGATGCTATCATCCCCTTGTCGGCTGTGGATAATGATGATGGACGGCTGAATTTTAAGGTCAATGCCTCAGTTCAGATAGGACCGAACGCCTTTACTTCTATTCTTGACTTTATGCCTAATGTCGGGTTGCCCGCTGGTAGCACCGATGCACTTGACGATCAGCAAGCTGACCTAGGAATCATGCTGACCCCTTCGGCCAGTACGGTGGCCTCGGGCGAGCGGTTCATCTATACGATCAGAGCCAGCAACTCCGGCCCGGGAACAGCAACAGGCGTTATGGTCAATACGTCTACCCCAGTTGGAACCACGCTGGCTACCATCTCGGCAAGCCAAGGCACTTTCACATCCCCTGGAGTGGGAGGAACTGGCGCGATCATCTGCTCGCTCGGGTCGATTGCGGTCGGCGGTTCGGCTACGATCACAATCTCAGTTAATGTTCTGGCGGCTTCAGGCTCGAGTTTGTCAGACGCGGCTACAGTCTCAAGTTCGTTGGCCGATCCAAACCCGGCAAACAACTCTGCGACTGCAGGCACACCGGTTCAAGGCGGCGGCGTTGTGAAGCTCATCTGGGATCAGCCCACGCCATCCGCTTCGAACCCGACTCCAGCGCCGATCAATCTGCGGGTAGTAGCTGGCGAGCTTGCTGCCACCGAATTCCGGTCAACCGACTCCGCAGACTCAGCCTCCGCGCTCGCCGACTCACCCTGCGCGTTGCTGCGCGTCAACGTCTACAAATCGGACGTTCAGCCTGTGCTGACCATGCCAGACAACCTGTGGAAATCTGTGCCACGCGACCAGCTCCAAACTGCTATGGCGGCCGCGCCAGGCGGTTCTTTTTACGTGATCACAAATGTGTGGCAGTGCGGCGATGAGACGATAGAAAGCGGCGGTTCCAATCAGGCAAGCGTCCCGGCTGGACCGACCCTCGCCCGGGTAAAGGTGGGACGTAAGATAAAGGTAATCGGAAGCGGATTCACTGACCCGGCTCAGGTCTTCTTGGACGGCGTCGAATTCGTCAAGCAAACGGTCTTTGCCGATAGCACGCTTGTGGTTCAAAAAGGTGCGCTCACAGATGGAAGAACCATAACCGATGTAGTGAGGCCTGGCAGGACGGTGATCATCAGCGTGCGGAACAGCAATGGAGGCTTATCGAGCATCGCGTTCGTTGGCCAATAGCAAATGCAAGATCCCTGGTTTGCCGATTGCGTCACCTTGCAAGCCGGCGTCGAAACTTGTAGAGCTGGTCCGTCGATTCACTGCAAAGAACGGTAGTGGCTGAACCTGAAGCGAGCGAGGCTTTTACGACATCCGACTTTCTAAGAAACTCGTATTGGTGACTAGACTCATTCCCACGAGCGGTGGTCCAGGGAGGGACGCGTATGGACCCACAAATCGAAGAGCTCGCGAGTCCACAGGACCAGACACATTGTCGGGCTGTCCTTCAGATGGCACGAAGGTCCGAAAGCAAAAACAAACTCCCGAGCCCTCCAATGCGAAGCAAGCGAGTGCGACTGCCGCTCTGGCTATTACCAGGCCTTTTAGCGGGCGCGGCGATCAACTTGCTGAGTGGAACCGTGATTGCTCTTCAGGGCTTGCCAGAGTTGCAGCCGCTCGATTGCAGCCAGGAGCAATCAATTCGCTCTACGGACGGCTCCGCTCCGACCACGATCCAGTTTGTGAACTCTACCGCGGCGGCGGTGAACGTGTACTGGATAGATTACACCGGCCAGCGAGTCTTATATGGGGTCCTTAATGCCGGAGCATCGTACATCCAACCGACCTTCGTGACCCATCCCTGGGTGATTACGAACCTGAACGATCAGTGCATTGTCATGTTCCTGCCGATGGCGTCCGCGGCAAGAGCTACAATACGAGATACGCGACCGAGCGCAGACCTTTCAATCAGAATCACGGGCTCTCCTGATCCGGTGTCGTCCGGCGGTCGAATAACCTATACGATCACGATTGACAATGTGGGTCCGGAATCAGCCGGCGACGTAGTTGTCACAGATACGCTTCCGCCCGGAGTGACCTTCTCATCCGCCGCGTCGGCCCAGGGCTCGTTGACTACACCCCCGGCCGGAGGCGCCGGAACGATCACCGCGAGCATCGGCTTGCTTCCTCCGGGGAGCTCCGTGTCGGTGTTCGCGACTGTCAACGTGCTTGCGCCGGCGGGTTCGTCAGTGGTGAACAGGGCAACGGTCACTACAAGCGCGGCGGATCCAAACCAGGTCAACAACTCGGCTCAGGCGGTGACCTCAGTAAAGGGTGGAGCGATCGTTCAACTGGTCTGGGATCAGCCGCCGCCAACCCTCGCTGATCCAACGCCGGCGCCGATCAATCTACGAGTTCAGGTAGGCATCACTCCGCCTTTGATCTTCGTTGCTCGCGTTGAGATGTCCTCCCCCGCAGCGACCTGCACGCTGATCGCGGTCAACATTTATAAATCCGAGAGTCAGCCGGTTCAGACCATCCCGGACAACTTGTGGAAGTCGGTTCCGCCGGATCAACTTGATACAACCATGGCTGCCGCGCCGGGCGGATCGTTCTTCGTGATCACGAACCTGTGGAAGTGCGATGAGACGATTGTCGAGAGCGGGGGCTCAAATCAGGCGAGCGTTCCCGCCGGGCCGGTGCTGGAGAAGCTGAAAGTGGGCGCCAAGCTAAAGATCACCGGCAGCGGGTTCAGCGCTCCGGCGCAGGTCTTCCTGGACGGTATCGGATTCGTGAAGCAAGCGGTTCTCGCCGAGATTACTCTCGTTGTTCAGAAGGGACCTCTAAAGGACGGCAGATTCCTGGCCGATGTGGTCAGGCCGGGCAAGACGATGATCATAAGCGTTCGCAACAGCAATGGAGGGATTGCTAGCGTAGCCTTCACACCGCCATAAGTCTTTTCGCCAACGCTGGAAAGACCAGCCTCTCGAGCGTAAAAGACTTTGCGGTCTGGCTAGCGGCTGCGTTCGGGGAATACAAACATCGGATCGATGACTCATGAGCGAAATGGCCGGTTCTAAAGAGAAATCGGAGTGAGGGGGATCGCGGATTTGCGAGTTTATTCCTTGAAGGAACCGGTTGGTTGACTCGGCTCAGTCCTCTGACCTGAAGGCGTCGTTTCCTAACATCCGAGTTTGTCTGCAACTCGTATCGGTGATCAGATCCATCTCCACCCGACGGTGGGTCCAGGTAAGACGCTCAATGGCTCACGCCCACGGCGCTATTCAACATATTAGAAACGGCGAAAGCTGGAGGTTTAAGTCATGCGTAAGCTGATTGTTAAAACATTGTGAATCGTTTCAGAAGGAGGTCCCGTCAAGACAAGAGAGCAGTGATCCGTGCTCGAACTCTCAAGTCGATGGGTCGATAGAATGAGAAAGAGTGTCACTCACGCGATTATTGCGTTAGTTCTCCGCACCACGCTCCCTTGCGGCGCGATCACTCATCTAATTGCCCTTCTGGTGTTCACGCTCGTCGCTTCTTGCACGATCAGCTTCATAGTCCGAGCCGAAATGGACACGGCGATGAGCAAGCAATCTCCCAAACTACTCGCACGAATGAGCGATCAAGTCAGCATCCGCGCGACCGGACGAGGCGGCCCGTGGATCAGCCTGGGAGATGGGCGCGAGCTTCTGACGGCCTACGACGGGAAGGGAAGCTTTACGGAAGCGCTCGACCGCGACCTTGCCCGGCCGCTCTCATTGGCGCAGGCAGATTTCGATGAGGACGGAGTTCCCGACCTCGTTGCGGGCTACGAGACTGGAAGCGCCGGAGTCATCGCGCTACACCGAGGTAACGCGGATTCTATCTATCCGAACACCGCCGAAGCTCAACAACGAAGGATTGACGGCGTCTCCAGCGACGCGCCTTTCGTGTCACCCGTGTCCGCATTTGGCGCGCCTGAGCCGGCAAATCTTATCGGCGCCGGCGATTTTGACGGCGATAGTCACTGGGACGTTGTCACCGCGGCTCGCGGCAGTGTAAGACTCTTTCTACTTCGAGGCGATGGGCGTGGAAGTCTGGCTGAGGCGACGACCATCGAGTTGCCTGGACGAGTCACGGCGATGATCACCGGTGAGATCAACCGGCGAGATGGGCTCGACGATGTCGTTGTAGGCATAACCACACCCGTGGGCGCGAAGGTGCTGGTGTTCGAAGGTCCGGAAGGAGCCTTACGGGCGAAACCTGATACCTTATCAATGCCTGCCGAGGTGACTTCGCTTGCCCTTGGTCAGCTTGACGACGG
>JBASRM010000341.1:0-6105 GCA_049273835.1 Blastocatellia bacterium
GTTTTCATCTTTGATGAAGCTAAACGTTTCACGACGATTTTCGTTGGTGAAAAAGCGGGCTTCACTCTCCGGCACCAGTTCTCGTTTTTCGGTGCCCGAACCCATTTGCATCATCAACTTGTCGCCTTCTCGCGTGACCCTCAATACGGCAGATGTCGGGTTCGGTTGATATTGCCCTACATAAGCCTCAAAGACTTTTGGGTCAACCCTTGCTGCGATGCGTTCCGGAATCAAACCGGGTATGAAAAGAGCTGCGACCCCTAGCGCAATTGACTCCGGATCCGCATTGTTACTGTTTGCTAGTACAACGACCGTCAGTCTATCTTCGACGAATCGCGCGAGCTCTGAGCGAAAACCCGGAAGCGTACCACCGTGATGCACGAGCTTGTGGCCACCTACAGTTTCCATCTCCCAGCCAAAACCGTAGGGATGGAAGGTGCCGTTGTTGAGTTTGACTTGCGTCCATATCTGATCGCGGGCGGACTGCTTGAGGATTTTGTCGGTGTACAGGGCGGCGTCCCACTTCGCCAGGTCAAGCACGGTGGAGAGAAATGCGCCGCTTGGACGTAAGGCGAGATATATAGCGGCGTTTTGGAACTTGCCGTCTCTCCAACCGTAACCATTGGCCCGGTTCTGAACAATGTCGGTCATGGTGGTGGTGCGTGTGGCATTCATTTCGAGCGGCGTGAATAGACGCTCGTTCAGGTAATCGCCCCACGGCTTGCCGGTAACCTTACGAATGATCTCGGCAAGTGAAAAGTAGCCGACATTGCAATACTCCCACTTCTCCCCCGGAGCGAATCGTAGCGGCAATGGGTAAGCAGTCTTTATTAAGTCGGCGTCACTTTGTATCTTGAGCGGGTCGAAGCCGGGAGCCTCGCGGACGAGTCCCGATGTGTGGGTCAGGAGATGCCGGATGGTAATGGGTTTCCACGTATCCGGGGTTCCATCGAGAAACTTGCCGATATTATCTTCGAGGCTAATCTTGCCTTCCTGGATAAGCAGCATAATTCCGGCGGCGATAAACTGCTTGCTGACCGAGCCGATTTTGTAGACAGTGTCAGGGCTGGCAGGAACGTTGAGCTCCGTATTCGCGAGGCCGTACCCTTCCACCTTGATGATCTTCCCATCCTTGATGACAGCCAGGGAAATCCCGGGGACATGTTGCTTTTGCATCTCGGACTTAACGTAGTCATCTACCTTGTCTGCCCGGACCGCGACTGTCGCGGTGAGCAGTAAGAGAAGCGCCAAAAAGGGGGTGCGTTTAGCCAGCATGATTTCCTCCGTCCCTTCTTTATTTCATTCTGTCTTTACATCTCTCTGGGATTGCAATTCGCAGCGTGCGCGGGCGCGTGAGGCTCGCGTGGCAGATCTCCGCCCCATTTCAATCTTTGAGATACTGTTTGATTTTTTCGATCATTGCATCAAAGAACTCGTGGGAAAAAGTTACGCTCTGATGTGACCGCAAGACTCGAATCTCGTCAGGCAGCTCTGCCAATTCCGGAAACTTAAACCCAGGCATGAAGACGGGTATGATGTTTCTGTTTGACTTTATTGCCCAAGCTATCTCTTTCCTGAACCAGTCGTTCTGATCTGAACAACCGTCTAAGCTGTGAGGGGCGAGAACTACAAGGAAATTTGGAGTGTTGGCAATACACTTCAGCAGTGCTTGATCGAAATGGCCTGAACGCAGGTCTTCGACGTCCAGAAAAACTCTAAACCCTTTACTGCGAAGTTCAGCACGCATCAATCTGGCGGCTTCGGCACTTAGCTCCCTGCGATAGCTGAGGAAGACATCATAATCGTTGCTTAGAGCAGTCGTCGTGTTGATCTGAGCCGGTTTTGAATCTGGGGGCAGATTGTTCTTAATTCGCGCAGGTTGGTTCTTCTGCGAGATGCGCCGAACCCCCAAGACGGATAGACCGATGATGGAAACAATAGCCAATCCAATTATTAATTCAGTTACGAAACCAGGACTCTTCCCAACTTCGTCTGTTGGGCCGCGGTTGGCATTTGAATTAGTACGCTGGTTTGAATTGCCGTTGCTGGATACGTTGCCGACATTTGATTGTCCACCTCGATTGCTATTTGAGTTGGATGAATCGTTATTTGAATTGCCGTTTTGAGTAAAAGTGTTTTTATTTGCTTTGCCGGCATATGCATTTCTGTTGACGTACCGAGTTGGACCTCGATTAAAATTAAACCGAGTTGAAAGACCACTTCCTGTACGAGGATTGACGGCATAGCGGTTTGTGTTCCTGTGCAGAGTCGAAGTGTTTCTATTGAAGTTGCGCGGATAGGCATTCGTGTTCATATCTTGTTTACGAGCCTCGGCCCGTGCAGTAATGACGCTGATGAGAATGACGCAGAGAGACAGCTGAAAGGCTGAGCTTTTCATACTAAGCTGAACCAGCGTGAGAATCTTACTTGGTCGCGCAAATTACCGCCACCTCGAAGGACTGGATGTCCAGTCCGTATTCACTTCGTTGGCGGCGGCAGTCGCGAGACTCGCAAAGCCAGGCCGCTCGCGTCTCACCGAGGCAATGAACGCCGTGACAACGCCCTCCGCGATACAGACCTTCATGACAAGCGCGGTGGCGTACGCCACCCCTGGAAGCAGAGTGGTCATTGATACACTCCCGGGTCGGTCCACGGGTGCATCAGAGCGAGAGTGGCGGGAATCGCACACACCATCGTTCCCGTTAGCAGAACTACCGTCATAATGCCCCAGATGGGAATTGTCTGTCTTGAGATGTTCATACTGTGCTGCGGTGGCTGTGCCGCTAAACGCCGCGAATCAGCGAGAGAAGGGCAAGCCTACAAACGTCAACCGCTTTTGCTCTCCGCCAGATGTGAACCAATCGCGCTCTCGAGCATTTGTAGCCGCTGCGCTGTTGATCCTATTGCCTCGATAATCACAGGATGACCAACAGTGAAAAGATTGAAGTCGTCGTCACTCAGAATCCTCACAAGACGCCGATCGACTTCGTTTCTTAGCTCTGCATCTTCCGATTCTGCAAGCACGATACTTTCCACATCGGTGATTGGTAAGAACACGATCAAATCCAAGTACCGGATTCCCTCCCTCACAATTCCGAGCGATGATTCAACCAGGCGAGATGCATTCTGCTCCCTACCGAGATCATTGAGCGCAAGAATGTACGCCAAAAAATCGACAGGGCTTCGCTCGTAAATCACCCGTTCAGCGGGCAGGTAACGGCGCAACCGGTCTACGTTAAACTCGAGTTGACGATAGAAGTCGTCTGGGGAAGGTTCAGCCGCAAAAGCTTCACCGTACTCCTCCTCGAGTACGGCGTAAGGTTCAGGCTCGTGAGTAAAGCCGGAATGAGCAAGCAAGAACTCAGAAATAAGCGTGCTCTTACCACAGCAATGTGTTCCCGAAACTGCAATTCTCATCGGCTGAACCTGTTGCTCTTCGTAGAACTAATTCGCGAGCCGCGCTCCAGCTCCAACTTAGTCAGGCGGCGGCCGCTCGGTGCTGGTATCTAGATCCGGCCAGCAACTATGCGAAAGCCAATGTGGTCGTGGCGACGTTCGGGCTCAAACCTTAGGCGAAAGGCCGAGCGGCAGGGCCAGCCCTCGTCGGCCCAGCACCCGCCCCGGCGAACCCGAGAGATATCACCGTGTTCGCTTTTTTGAGCCGAGCTTTTCGCCGAGTACAGGTCGGGGTCCACACCCCCGGGTAAATTCCGGTGATACCAATCCCGGCACCACTCAAACACATTCCCGTGCATGTCGTGCAAGCCCCACGCATTGGCGGGATAGCTGCCGACCTTAGCCGTCCGCTTGAGGGAGGGCCCCTCCTCGGCGCCGTTGTATGGCTTCCCCTGAAAATTCGCCTGTTTGCTGCTCAGCTTGTCACCGAACGAAGTTGCGGTCGTAGTTCCAGCACGGCAGGCGTACTCCCACTGCGCTTCGGTCGGGAGCCGGAACTCCCAGTCTACTGGCAGGTCACCGGATGCATGTGCGCGCTCGTTCAGCTTCCGGCAGAACCCCTCAGCCTCGGCGAAATTGATCGTGTAAACCGGGAAGTCGTCGCCTTCACCGGCGGTGAACTGTCCTGGGAACTCGCCGACCATCCGTCTCCACTGACCCTGGGTCACTTCGTATTTGCCGATCCAAAAGCCTTTCGAAAGTGTGACGTCAACCTGTTCTTCGCCGGGCCGCCGTTCGGGTTCGTCGCGCGGGCTGCCCATTCGAAACTGCCCGGAAGGGCACCAGCAGAGCTTGACGTTCTCGACTCTGCGTTCGTCGCCGCCTTTCAAACCGAGGAATGAGTCTGCCGGAGCCTGATGCTGGCCATCACTTGCGAATCGGCCGCTAGTGATAGCATTGCGGTGATAGCCGAACAGGGCGACCATCAAGATGAGTCTCACGCTAACGAATCGGATCTTAGACATTGTGGTACTTGTTAACATTAGGAGGTCGTCCCCTCGGTCGATTCAGCCGGTCGGTAGGTCGCGATCACCACGCCGGTAGTCGTCGTTTTGGTGTCGACTAGCCGGAGAGCGGCGAGGGGACTACCGTCGGGAAAGAGACGACGCCCCGATCCGAGAACCAGCGGGTGGATTGATAGTACGTACTCGTCGACGAGGTTCCGCCGCATCAGCGACTGGACAAGCTTTCCGCTGCCGAGCACAACCAGATCCTTGCCGGACTGCTCCTTGAGCGCGGCAACCGCCGCTGCCGCGTCGCCGTTGAGGAGGGTCGAGTTGCGCCAAGGGAGCGGCTCCTTCAGCGTTGTTGACGCAACATACTTCTGTAGGGTGTTAAGCACCTCAGTGAATGGGTTGTCGGTTCGGTTGGGCCAGACCGCGTAAAAGTCCTCGTAAGTGCGTCGCCCGAACAGCAGGGTCGGTGGCGACTTGGCAACTCCTTCTGCCATCGCGTTGCCGGCGGCCGGGTCGAAGTAGGGAAGCGCCCAACCGCCGTGCTCGAAGTCCCCGCGGGTGTCCTCGTCGGGTCGACCCGGTGCTTGCATGACTCCATCGAGCGTCAGACTCATGTTCACAACTACTTTGCTCATTGAGAGTTCCTCCGGGAATTATTCTTGATATCGCTCCGGGGCGTAATCGAGAGGCCAGCAAACCGGTGCCTTCCTCGACGTTGATGGTCTGCACCAGCACGCCTTCCTCCCCGTAGGGCAAGTACGCCTGGTACTGGCCGGACGGGGCGATGAGACTTGTCGCCGATTCCTGAAATCGCAAAGCGTAATTGACACTGGCAAAGTAAATCGTGTTCTCGATGCTGCGCATCATCATCGCCTTCTCGTAGTAAGCCCCGCCCGCCGCGCCCCACCGCGCGGGACAGACACCTTTGTGATCACTGCCGGTGTGATGAGGATGAAAGACGATTTTGGCTCAGCACCCGACACTCGATATGCGGGTCAACCGGAGAGTCGCACGAAAACCCTTTGGTGAACCTTGGCGACTTCGTGACTTGGTGGCATACTCTCGCAACTCACAATTACCCCCACCGGCCTTTTGACGATGAGTCTCAGCCGACCACCACTTATACTTGACTGACCGTGAGTGGCTTCGGAGTCTTTCCGTCAATGTCTTTGAAGCCATACTCCTGACCTAAACTGGCTGCAACCAGGACTCTTCCTGTTCTCTCTATCACCCCGGGATCAGAAGCCAGCGCCACGACGGCACGCCCAATAAATTGCGGAGATTCTGAATTACTCAAGTCCAACCATTCGGCTGCTTCCATAACTTTTTCTGTTCTCACCAGCCCGGGATAGAGTGAGATGACTGCAACATTGTACTCTCTCAATTCGTGTGACATATCTGCGGTCATCTTGTCAGTCGCGGCTTTTGATACCCCATAAGCTACATTCCCAAGATGTTTCTGTGCCGCCCAGAATGAGATGTTAACTATCAGACCGCTCCTTTGAGTTACCATCATCTGAGCTGCCAATTGACTGGTTAGATAATGAGCGCGCACACCTGCCTGAAACATTGAGTCCCATCGCCAAAGCGGCTGCTGCCAAAAAGGGCGCGACCAGGTAAACTCGCCATTTTCAATCATATTCTCATAGCCGCCCCAGATGTTGTTTACAAGAATATCTAAGCGCCCTTGTTC
>JBASRM010000343.1:0-6284 GCA_049273835.1 Blastocatellia bacterium
AGTTCGTACAGCCCAGCCCTCAGAGTGAACAACCCGTTTTTCAGCTCCACCGGTCGAATCCAAATCTGAAAAACCTGTTGCTCGCGGCACAGATTCGGGTCCGGGTGAAATTGGAACATACCGCGCGGAAAATACTCGATGTAGGCGTAATCACCGTAGTTTAATCCTCGAATCGCGCGCAGACGCTGATAAAGATAGCTGTTGCTCGAGCGGTGCTGGCCCAGAAATGACTGGACCACCAGCAGCGCGGGCCAGTCCGGGTGCACGCGATTGACGGGGATCGGAAACCCAAAAGAGATCGCGGTCCCGGCGGTGTCTTTATCAATTACCTGCATCTCGAGGCCGTTGATCTTCTGGGGCTCCGGCAGTGTAAGCTTTGCCGTTTTGCCTGCGGGAAGCTTCGCGGCAAAGTCGCCTTCGAGCTTGGCTTCGAAACCCTTGGGGTATCCGCCAGCAAGCCCGGCAACGAAGTTCTCCGCCGTGTAGTATTCACGGTAGAAACCTTTGACATCGTCGAGGGTCAGCTTTTGAAGCGACTCCACCGTGCCGGTGTTTTGATGCCGGTAAGGATGGCCACCTTGATAGATAAAGTTGTAGAGCGCTTCCTTACCGAGTTCCTCATCGTTGTTGCCGCGCAAGTTGACTTTCAGGAACGTGATCGCGTCGTCGCGAAGTCTTTTGAAATCGTCTTCGCGCCAACCGGGCTCCAGCAGCATCCCCAAGATGATCTGGTAATACCGCTGCAGATTGTCTACGTGGGTCGCGCCGTAAAACACGGTCATCTCTTTATCGACCTGCGAATGAAATTCTGTGGCGATTGGGTACATCGACTCAACGATCTGTTCGTAACTCATCGCCCGGCTTCCGCCATCGGAAAGCATCGCCGCGCAAAGTGCCGCGACGCCTTCTTTGCCTTTCGGGTCGAAGGCGGACCCGGTATTGAACAACAAGCGAAAGCTCACCAGAGGCGACGAGTTGGGCTGGAGAACGGTTGCCATCTTGGAGGGCACCTTTCCGGCGCGCGCAAACGGGGCGGCGACCGTTACAGTCAGGATGATTGCTATCAATATGATTCGGGCATTAACGTGCTGCATTCTTCGAATTCTCCTTGTGCGACAGCGTGACCATCGTTCGGTGCTTCTCAACAAAATACTTTTTCGCCATCATTTGAATGTCTTCAGGCGTGACCGAAGCATAAAGGTCATAAACCTTGTTGATCGTCTCTGGCGTGCGGCGCAGCGCTATGTAAGGCGCCAGTGCGGCCGCAAGAGCCTCGGAATTGTCGAGACCCAGAGCGAAGCGGTATCTCAAGTTCGACTTCACCACGTCGAGTTTGTCCTTTGGAACGGCGGCGTTCTTGAAGGAATCAAAAGTCTTGATGATCTCACCCTTGACGTAGTCGACGTCCTTTGGATCTTTAATTCGGGCGCCAGCGCTCAAAATATAGGGATCGCGATGGTCTTCGAAGTCGGTGAACAATGTGTCGATCTTCTGTTCCTTGATCACAAGCCTCTGATAGAGCTCGGAGTTTGGCGAAAACCCGAGCGCGCCGATCAGGTCCATCGTGGCTTGATCCTTCTGTTCATCCGAAAAGGCCGGACCCTTGTAGGCGACAAGCGTCCACGGGAGAGTTGGGGTCGGCCAATCCACCGCGGCCGAGAGTCCCTTGGTCTGCTCAGGCTCACTCGGAATCTGCGGCATGTAGCTCCCGCGCTTCCAGCTTGCCCAATACCGGTTGACTAGCTGTATCACATTGTCGTGGTTTACATCACCCGCGACGATGATGGTGGTGTACTCGGGACGATAATAGCGATTGAAGAACTCCAGGCTGTAATCGTACATATTGGGCATGTTCTCGACGTCGCGCAGAAAGCCCATAGTTGTGTGCTTATACGTATGCGCCTGGTAAGCGGTGTCGCGGAGCACTTCAAACAACTTGCGAACGGGATTCGAGGCATTCTTATTGTATTCGCCAAGAACCGCCCTGGTTTCGGTCTTGAAGAGATCGACTGGTACTTTCAAATTCTGAAAACGGTCAGCTTCAACCATCATTATTTGATCGAGGTCTTCCTTGGAAAACGTGGTGTGATAGACGGTGCGATCATCACTGGTGTACGCGTTGGAATCGGCGCCGGCGCGTTTCATGATCTCTTCATACCTGGCGGTTGGAAACTTCTCGGTGCCGCGAAACATTAGATGTTCAAAGAGGTGGGCAAAGCCGGATTTGCCGGGCTCGACCTCGTTGCGCGAACCGGTATTGACGACTATGTACAGCGCGACGATGTTGGGATAGTCGGTCGGCACAGTGATCACTCTAAGATCGTTGGGGAGGTCGTCGGTAAAGTACTTGTAAGGAAAAATCTTGTTGGGCGGCGAAGCGATTGATTGCATAACGAGTCCCAGGCTCAAAAGCGTTATCGTCAGAATTTTCATCTCAAATTCCTTCCTGTATTGCTTCCATGATTATTTCAGATGAATTGGCTAGTCGCCAAGGTTGCTGGACATCATTGCGCGGGCTCTGCAAGGTGAGGCGTAGCGCTTGGATTGCGTTTTTCCCAGGGCTCGCCTACTAGCCCTGGGTACCACGCTGACGCCCCCTGCGCGCGCTTGGTGCCCCGAAACGCCGGGATGTGCCTCGTTTCGCCGAATCAGATGCGACGAGTCGGAATCAGCCCGAAATCGGGATTGTTTTTACGACGCCATATGAAGCCGTCCAGAACGTAGTGCACCAGTTGAGGAAGAGCAAGCAGCGGGACGATGACTACCTTCAACGTGCCAATATCCCACGGCGAGCCGAATAGCCAGCTTCGGTCTTGCCATACCCCTCTGTCCCAAAACATCTCTTCGATATACGCGATCAACCATAGCGTCACAAGAAACAGCGCCGGTCCCCGAGCGAAGATTCGATAGACGCCTCTTCCAGCGGTTTGATTCATTCGGGCGCGGCTGTACCAGTAAATCAAGGCAAAGTAGGGCACTCCGTGGATGATGACATTGGTTACCGTGAACGCATAGTCCGAATTGAACCCGACGATCCCGATGTACCAGCAAAACGCAGTTGTCACGACGACCACGTCCTTTCCCGGGTTCCCGCGGCGCTTCACAAGCCATTGGTGGAGCGTCTTTGCAGCATAAGCAACCAGCGCAACCCAGTAGACTGGAGCGGAAACGCGCTCGATCATCAAGGGAATTCCTGTGAAGTCGTTCGCCAGAAACCACGAGAACCGCCTGGGCAAATGTGTGTGCCAGTAAACAAGCGGGTAAAGCGTTGCCGCGTAGATTGCAACAGTGTCGATCACCCTTCCCAATGCATCGCGTTCGCCGGCGCGGGCTCGATACAGCGCAACCCAGCCATACTGCTGCCTTACAAAGTGAAACACCGCCAGGTAAGCCAGGGCCCGCCAGAAGACAAGTTCGCCCTCGGAGTAGAGCGCCACTCCGGCCGCGAGGCCAAGCACCGGAACCAGCGAGTACAACAACGGTCTGCGTTTCAACTCATGCGGGTCGAGATAAACTCGAAAGCTGGTCGACCAAACGTGCGCGACATCAATCAGCAACACTGCCGGCACCCATGCCCAATCAGGCGTGTCACTGTAGAGTACTCCCGTGATCCCGCCGATCCATAGAGCAAGGAGTGAGAAAACTGCGCTGCCGAAGAAGACTGTGAGGTCCGTTCGCGCGGAGAACAACCACGGGAAGTGATCAAGCGACGGGGCGACGGGGTGAGGGGGCGACACGGCGACCGTCAGAGGAGCCGACGGGCTGGTCATTGACGACTGGACTGATGTCTTTTTCGCGATCCAACTCACTGCTGGTCCCTCGATGGGTTCTGTTCGCGTCCGCCGAGCGCCCCTCAGCTGGTAGGGCTCACCGTCGATGCTGTGCTTCAATCACTTCGTCAGCCGCGCGAGTCCCGTGATAGAAGGCTTCTTCAAACAGGGGAATGCCGCTCAGGTCAGTGTGCGCAAAGTGAATCCCACGATATGGTTTTGACGCCGCTTGCCGAGCCTCGCTCCACACAAAGCCTGGTCGAGGCCGCACCATTGCGTGGCCCCAGCGCATCACGTCAAGCCGCTCCGTCAACGATCTTATTTCCGGATGCGCGCGAGACAGATCTGTAAGCGCAATGTCGGCCCATTCATCGCGACCCGCACTCAGCAATCTTGATCTTGCCTCGCCAGGATCGGCATCGCAAAGCGGATAGTAGTAAGTGAACACTGTAGGGCCGCGATCCAACCCGCGTTGATGGGTCGCGACAACGTACCCAAGCGACGGACTATTGTAAAGAACGTTGTCCCACGCCAACGGAAAGCCCCGATCCTTCGGCCTGTCCCTCAAAAACAGATTCGCCACCATCCAGGCGCCGTATTGAAACTCCGCGACATGAGACGGTGGATTCTCACGATACGGTCGGATTACATATCGGCTCAAGAAGTGCGGAGCGGCAAAAATCACTCGATCAGCGTGAAAGCCGGCCGCGGCTTGCGCATCGTGATTCACTGTCACCACATCGAGGCCTTCGCTTTCCTTAGTGCCGGATGGAATGATTTCCGATGCCGCGAGTCCGAGTCTTACTCTCGATTTCACCTTGTTGTAAAGGTGAGAAACCAGCCGCCCGTTTCCCTCGGGCCAGGTCATCAGTGGTTGTGACTCCGCTCCCGGTTTCTTAACTCGCGAACAGAAATAAAACAGGCCCGCCCAGGCGCTCGTCTGGCCGAGCGTCAATCCGTAGTCATCGCGGCATCCGTACTCAATCAGCCATCGCAAGCGCGGAGAATCCCAACCCCGCCGGTCGAGCCACTCGGCCATCGACATTTTGTCGAGCGCTGTTATCGCTGCATCATCCGAACTGGTCGCAATCGGTATCGCAAAGGCTCGGCGGCCGCGAGAGTCGCGAGATGCTACCCAGCGATTCACCTCGGAATTGAAAGCCTCAAACTGGGCCAGGTCCTCGGAGGTTGCACCGGCATGCAGGTATAGACCTTCATACCAACGTCCCTGATGAAAGACGCGTTCTTCGGGGTCGCGGCAGAGAAACTGCTCGGCGACTACAGGCTCGCCCTCGTCGTCGCGGCCCTCGAGGATACCGATTTCGTCAAGCAGCGCGACAAGCGCAGTGTTATCTTTCATCGGCGCCGGCAGGTAGTGCGCGCCCCAGGGGTACGAAACCAGCGATGATGTTCCGCTCCGAGCTGTTCCTCCCGGTGCTTTCTCTAGCTCTAGCAAAACGAAATCATCGAAACCGCGATTTAGGAGCCGCCAGGCGGCCGAAAGCCCGGCGACCCCGCCTCCGACGATGACCACACCCAAGTGCTGCCACTGATCGCGTGAGGGTTCGATCCCCACGCCGTCGCGGATTCGATGGCCGACCACGTCCGACGCACCTACGATTTCGCCTTCGGGCAAAGGAGACACTTTGCGCGAGCGGCAAGCTGAGAGGGCCGCGGGAACCCCCAGGAATGCCTCGAGCACTTCGCGTCTGGTGAACTCAGACATAGGATTCTAAGCGGGAGTGTCACGAAGCCACGAAGGTATCAAGTAACACAAAACCCACACAATATTGCAATGATTGAATTGGTGTAACCTCGTGTCTGTGTGTCCCAGTGGCGCCCTCCTGTCGATAACTGTTAACTACTCGTATCGCTTCCACTCAGCCTCGTAGTAGCGAACAAGGGATTGATTGTCGAGCCGATTTATCTCGACAGGCACCGCGCTTAAGTCGGACGGCAGAACGAACAGTGCTGCCATCGCCTGGTCGTCCAGGAATCGCAGCCCCGGTGGAGCCTTCGCGGGCGGATCGAATGGAGCGGCTCGCGCGAGCGCGAATCCCCATACGCCAAAAGAGGGCACCGCCGTTTGATAAGGCTTTACCGAAAAACCGGCGGCCTCGATAGTTCTCACGATGCACCAATAGGAATTTCGGGCGAACAGCGGCGACGTGCATTGGACTGAGACTGTCGCATCGGCAGCCAGGCTCGACCTTAGTAGGCGATAGAAACGCGTCGTATAGAGCTTGCCCAACGCGAACGTATTCGGATCGGGAAAATCGATGATCGCGGCGTCATAGGGTCCCCGCGGTTCCTCCAGCCAGATCATCGCGTCGTCGTTCACCACCCGAATCCGCGGGTCGGAAAACGAATGCTTGTTGAGTTCGGCCAGCGGGGAGAAAGCTTCGGACAGGTTGGTCATTGCCGGATCGAGATCCACCAGCGTCACCGACTCGACGGTCGGGTAGCCCAGAATCTCTCGCAACGCCAGGCCGTCACCGCCGCCCAGCACCAGCA
>JBASRM010000368.1:0-2088 GCA_049273835.1 Blastocatellia bacterium
GTCGCGTTGTCTCAAGTTACAGTTCCTCTCGCTCCTAATGAGGAACTTGTAACGCTAAGCACTCGTCCTGGGGTCACTGTAAGAGTTCTTCTGATGACTCCCAAGACTGTTCCGAAGGGAATATTCATTTTTTACCCGGGCGGCGAAGGCTACTTAGTAAAGGAAGGCCAGGCAAGAGGGCTTTACACCCGTCTGTTTCCTGAGCACGGGTTTGTGACCGCTGTTGTAGATGTGCCGTCAGACCGGCCGTTCGGAATGCTAGGCGGCAATCGCTTCAGAAGTAGCAAACAGCACCTGGAGGATCTGAAAACAATAATCGATTTCGTGTATCAAAAATGGCCCAAGCCCATATATTTGATCGGCCATAGCGCTGGAGCTACATCGGCTGCTTATCTTGCGACCGTTTTAAAGGATCACCGAATCGGTGGCGTTGTTCTTACAAGTGCAGTCGGGGATGGATCGTTGGCGAGCGTGCCGCTGCACATTATCGGCTATCCCGTGCTCTTTGTTCATCACAGGGAGGATCCGTGTACGAGCTTCGAAGCCGCTTATCGGCAACACCACAGTCTGATCGAGAGTTCTAGGGTTAACTTCATTGAAGTTCTAGGTGGAGACCAGTCCAGATTGATTGGCTGCAAGCCGCGAGATCCAGGTTTCGGGCTAAGTTGGGCGCACGGGTTCTCTGGCAAGGAACGCGAGGTAGTTAGTGCTATTACCGATTGGGTTACAGGCAAGCCAGTTCCGGATCGAATTGGTCCGTAGCAGGTGCTGCTGAGATGCCTCGTTGTACCCTATCGCGTCGCTCCAACGTACAGCCTATGTCGCCATGAAAATCTTGCAATCCCGACGCGCGTTCATGCTTGGTCTTATAGCGGCAGCCACGGCGGCATGCGCCGCCCCGATCATCCGCACGCCCAGCGAGGAAGTATCAAAATATCCGCTCGTCGACGTGCACTCACACTATCCCGGCAGACCTCCTCGCACGCCCCAGGAATTCGTTGCGACAATGGACGCAGTCGGAATCGAGCGAATGGTCCTCTTTATGGGCGGAAGTTTCACGGGTGGTGGAAACCGCGCAAGCGAACTTCAAAAGTATCCGGAGCGATTTGTGCTCTTTTACACGGGTCCCCTCGCTAACGACACCGTTCGCGCCAAGATCAAGAGCGGCGATCCCAACACACTAGAAGTGATCTTCGCTGATTATGAGCGGGCGCTAAAGTCTGGTCTCTATAGCGGGCTAGGTGAGATTCATACGTACCATTCGGACCGGCCCACACAGATAGCCCCGGACTCCCCCGCAATGCGGGGCCTTCTGGACCTTGTCGCAAGATATGATCTCTCAATTAACATCCACTGTAGCGCCGACGGTAGAGTGGAGGTTGAGCGTGCGCTTAAGGCTCATCCCAAGGCTACCGTGATCTGGGCTCATACAGGGACGTTTTTGTCGCCCGCGGCGCTAATGGAACTTCTGCAGACTCATCCCAACCTCTATTTTGACCTAGCAATAAAGAATAAACGGCTCCGGAGAGACGCCTATCCCATTCAATTTAACATGACGCTACGAGAGGAGTGGCGCCAGCTCTTTGAGTCATATCCAGATCGGTTTTTCGTGGGTTTTGATTTCCCTGGTGTTGGCGAGTTCCACGGCACGCGGCTAGAGACGGCGAGGGAAAGCACGGAATTCATCCGGACTATCCTGACGCAGCTTACTCCGAATACGGCCAGAAAAATCGCTTACGAGAATGCCAACGCAGTTCTGCGTACCCGAAATTGAGAGTGGCCGAGGGTTAACGCTAGGCACGAATTTGAATTGGATTCTCCTCCACGTGCAATAGTTGAAAGTCTCACTTCCCAAAACGCGCCGGTATTATTAATCCAGTGCGTTTCTCGATTCGTAAACCCGGCCCGGTTTTATTTCCAATCTGTTTCCATGCTAACCGGACTGAACCATACAAACTCAATCCGAATTGCGTTTTCAGGCTATAAACCTTTGGATGTTGTCGGTGCTGTCTCGAAGAAGGACAAAAGTGGACGGTTCTTTACACTAGCAAAAATGGTGGTCGCAGTAGGACTTGAACCTACGACCTC
>JBASRM010000372.1:0-4364 GCA_049273835.1 Blastocatellia bacterium
CACGGGCTCGTCTTCCTTCCAGATCCAAATCACGAGTGGGACGGTGGGAGTTTGGCATAGGTGTCCACTCGCTGGTCGCGGATCAGCCTTCAATCTCAAGATTAGCCGACTCTAAACCCGTAATAGCCACCAAGCGGCAGCCGGAAAACGGCGCGCGCGGCCGAGGCATGGCAGCATGCCGCGCGAATGCCGAACCATGAAGAGGTAGATATTTGGAAAAGACCTCATTAATATAGCGGAGTTCTTTAATGAGGTTCTAAAAGGACGGAAAATCGCTTCTTCAATTTTAAAGACACCAGCAATTACTGAGTACAGTCAGTTCGGTTAGAACCATGTACCTCTCACGCTGGCATCAGCCAGCAGAAAGGATGTTTCAAATGGCTGCAAAGCGCACAGCGCGAAAACCTTCCCGTCCACAGCAAACCATTACCGTCAACATCAGTGCCTTCGAAATCATCCCCCGCGGGGCAACTATCGTTGTCGAGTCGAGCACGCCGATTGACGAGCGAGCCTTTGCGTCCGGCCTTCGCTTCAACAAGACGCGCGCCAAACCGGCAATCAGTGAAAAAGGTCGCCGTGCGGTCATCGTGGTTGACGACTCTTTCGCTTGCGGACGGAACACCTTGTATCTGAGCGATCTCTATGCGCCCGAGAGTCGGCGCATCGAGGTCGATCTGGAAGTACCATTCTTCATCGTTGATTCACAGGTGAAATTTCCACCCGATGTGAAGGTCGAGTCCTACTCACATGTGGCGGTGCTCGATGACCGAATACGGCGCGCGTCACCCGGCGAGAGTGCGACCTATGAGTTGATGAAGGGGAGCCGCCGGTCTGATGGCAAGCCCTGGGAGGCCGCTTATGATAAAGCCGGCAAGGAAGTTGACTTCAACCAGGTACGCGCAGAGGTGATTAAGGCGCGCCTGGATCGCTACGGCAAGCTGGAACCGAGGCTGCACGAACGACTGGCGGCCGGCGAGACCGGGCCGCTCAGCGTCGCGCTTTGGCTGCGTGGGGATGTCCCCGTGAAGGTGAAAAGCGACCGGCGGGAAGCCGCGAAAATCCCCACTGCCGAGGCAGCCGCGCGAAAAACGTTCTTCGACCTGGCGTATCGCTTCACAGAACAGCACAAGCTCGAGTCATTTGCCCGAAATGTACGTGTGGATCAGGCGGCGCCCGTGATATTTGCCGAACTGGATCGCCAGACGATTCGGCGCCTCGCCGACGCGCCAGAAGTGTCGATGATCTTCCTTTATGAAAAGGAAGGTATCGAGGATCTCGGCGACTCGATTGCGATTGCTCAGTCCGATGACGCGCATGCTCTCGGGTACACCGGCTCCGGCGTGAAGGTCGCCGTTTACGAAAGCGGCCCAGACGATACTACGAACTTGAGGATCACGGCGCGCTATCGCAACGATCCGGCGACGTCGCAGCACTCACGTCATACGCACGGGATCATTAAGAACCGCGAGCGTGCCAATCCTCACGGTCATGCGCCCAATTGCCGGCTGCATTCCGCCAACGACAAGGATCTCGACGCGATCCGCTGGGCAGCTCAAGACAAGGGGTGCACAGTCATAAGCCAGAGCTTCCATCGCGAGTCGGAACAGACCAGCGGCGATCTCTCGTTTGACGATGTTTACAAGGACTGGCTCGCACTGCACTGGCCCTACCCGACCATCTGCGAGGCAGCCGGCAATGGGGTCGACACCGAGTTTGTCAACCACAAGGGTTACAACCGCCTCACGGTGGCCAATCACAACGATGCCGCCAACGGAATGGCGGGCGACACGGTGTTCCGCAACCCGGACACCGATCACGGAGACCGCGAGCTTCCCGAGATTGCCGCGAACGGCATGGGGGTAAGGGCGGTCGGCTTGACGTTGAGCGGGACCAGTATGGCTGCACCAGCTGTCGCAGGCGCAACCGCGTGCGTGCAGGAAGTCAACGGCACACTCAAGTCCTGGCCCGAAGGATGCCGAGCCATTCAGCTTGCCGCCGCCAAGCTCAATCCCGATGGAGGCACCTGGTGGAACGATCTGACCGGAGGCGCCGACGGCGTTGACGGGGCCGGAGCACTCAACACTCTGAGCGCGGTGCGAATTGCCGAACAGCGCAAAGGACGCAACAACCGGCCGGCTCCCAGAGGATGGGACGTGGGCACTCTGCGATCGAGCGACATCGGCCGCAACAACGAAACAGATTTCTCGTACAACATCTCCGTCCCGCGTACCCAGTTTTTTTATCACACGACGGTGAAAGTCGCGCTCGCCTGGGATTCCGACGTCATCGAGTGGAGCATCTTTGGCTTTACGCTGCCCATCGCTTCGGTGCTGACGCTGGACTTGGATCTAAAGATCTACGACAGTGCCGGGAGTCTGGTCGGGTACAGCGGCTCGTTCGACAACAGCTATGAGATCGCTGAATTCCGCGGATGGCCCGGGGAGACCTACACGATCAAAATCCGGCGCTGGTCCGGCAGCGACGACGTGTGGTACGGCGTAGCATGGAATACGGTGTCCACGCGGTGGATTGACGTAGGAGACCTCGTGGGCCTCGCGGTTTCGCAGCGTCGCAGGTAACCAATCCGCTGAATTCCGAGTCTCTCTCTCGGCGCAATCAAGCAGCCGAGTGAATGGCAAGGTTGTCAGCTTGAACGTTGGGCGCAGCAGGTGACTACGATGACCCGTAGATCATCCGTAACCTCACGTCCGCTCTGGGTCTGTCCGAAGTGTGGTCGGCCCTTCATCAATCCGAATATGCCACACTCTTGTGGCCGTTATTCAGTCGAGATATTTCTTGCCGGCAGGAGCCGCCATGCCATTTCACTCTACCAACGTTTCAGCGCTCTGGTGCACGACTGTGGACCGGTGCAAATTGCGCCGGCCAAAACGCGAATTGGTTTTCAGGTTAGAATGATCTTTGCTGCGGTAAACAAACTAAACGATCACGGTCTACAGGCCCACGTCGTTCTCACGCGGCGTTTGGGAAGTCCTCGCTTTAGACGAATTGATACCATGTCCTCTAAATGTTACGTACATCACTTCAGAATCGAAAAGCTGAGCGAAATGGATGAAGAAGTCAGGAGCTGGTTGCGAGAAGCTTATCAAGTGGGAACGCAGGAACACCTGTCACGATAGTAAAGATTTGCGGATGGCTCTTGGTTCGTTGATCACCTCAACTTCGACACGCCAACTGCGAGATCGACAAAGCTGATCATTGACCCGCGCGCCCGAACCGCATATTCTCCTGCTTCGCTGATGAAATGCTGATCCACGCATCCCTCGCCTCAATCCGGATGAAGCGGGGTGAATTCATTCCGTTGAAAGACACTAGTAATGTCCATAACACTGGAAGCTGTTCGTCCGATAGATCTGGCCGATGTGCGGGAAGCGCGTAAGCGAATTGCGGGGACGATCGTGCGCACGCCGTTGGTTCGGCTTGAGCTGGGGCCGGACTTCCCCGACATTCGACTCAAGCTGGAGAACTTGCAGCCGATCAACGCGTACAAGTTGCGGGGCGCCGCCAACGCGGTAGCTCTACTGTCAGAGTCCGAGCGCCAGCGAGGCGTGTGGACGATCAGCGCCGGAAATGCGGGACAGGGCGTAGCTTATGCCGCGCGCCAGGCGGGCGTGCCCTGCTCGGTGGTGGTGATCGAAACGGCGCCGGAGTCGAAGATCGAACGGATGCGGGCGCTCGGTGCAAGCCTTATCCCCGTTCCCTACGAAGTCGCGTGGAAGGCTCTGGAGGAGCGTTCGTTTCCCGGAGTCGAAGGGACGTTCGTTCATCCGTTCGACGATCATAATTTCATTGCCGGACATGCGACGATGGGTCTCGAGATTCTTGAGGACGCACCTGACACCGCCGCGGTCATTGCCAGCATTGGGGGTGGTGGGCTCATCACCGGGGTGGGCAGCGTACTCAAGGCGCTCAACTCGGGGATCACTGTGTGGGGGGCTGAACCAGAGACTGCCGCGCCCGCCGCGCTCTCGTTTGCGATGGGCTCTCCGCAAGTATTCAACGACTGGAAGCCGTCGTTCGTGGACGGCGCCGGCGGTCAGAGCCTCTTCCCCCGCATGTGGGAGCGGATGAAGCCGGTGGTGGACGGCTACATTGTGGTTAGCCTGGACGACACGAAGAAAGCAATGCGGCTGATGGCGGAAAAGACGCGTGTCATTGCAGAAGCGGCCGGCGCGCTGTCGGTGGCCGCTGCATTGACTGGAAAAGCCGGCCAGGGGCCGATCGTCGCAATCGTCTCCGGTGGTAATGTCGATCTCAAGAAATTCTGCGAGATTATCGGCTCGTAAGCCGTTCAACGGGAGAAAGCTCTGGACTGGCCGGCTACGATCGTGGCCTAAGAAGAGAGA
>JBASRM010000345.1:0-8758 GCA_049273835.1 Blastocatellia bacterium
GAAAAAAACAGAACACATGTTGGTGTGCGTCAGGGACGTTGAACAAACCGCTGATTATCTCCTGCTCGGTCGCTGACCTGATGTACTTCAGCGTTTCCGTTTCTAAGAGCGCGACCTTCTCAATGCCGTCGAGTAAGATCGTCCGAAGCTGATGCTCAATGCTCTCCCACTTGCTCGGCGACTCGTATTCTCCATCGCGCGGCTGCAGTAAGTAAGCGGCGGGCACGGCGTTGTCATCGCGCCGGTACCATCGCTTTAACAGATTGAGATCGATCCGGCTCTCGATGCCGTCCAATATTTCTTCGAACTCGGCGGCGGGGGTCTCCGCGGGCAACGGTCGCCAGCCGTAGCGGTCACCAAGAAGCACTATGAAGTTGGGGCGGGGAGTTACCTTTTGACATCGCGCAATTTCTTCCAGGCAGATCATCATCGTCTGCTGGTCGAGCGCAGCTTCATTTCGGATCCCCCACCGAAGATCGATCGCCTGGAACATGCAACCGTGCTGCGCGCATAATTCGCGCAATCTCGGAAAGACATGCTCTTGTAGCGCGTTCCGCTCCGCCTTCAAATCACTGAAGGTCGAGCTGACGAAGATGCGAAATGTCTTGCTCGCTTGAGGCACCGCTTCACCGTTGTGTGCAGCCGTATCCCCGTTCCGAGGGACCACGCCAGTTTGACGAAAAGGAAGAGGATTCCTTCGTCAAGCCGGATATAAAGGCAAATGTACCGGATACTTCGACAGAATCAGCCATACAATGATGAAGCGGGTTTTCGATGTCAAGGGCCTTGACCAGAAATCAGCGTTCTCAACTTATTCAGGCATTTTCTCCGAAAGTCCTTGCGGCCGCGGAGTAAACGTCAAACAGGCTCAGCTCGCTTTCGCGTGCAAGCACCGCCCTCGCCGACGCCGCATCAAGCAGCGAAATCGCTTTCGCCGGAAAGCAGCCGGTCATCGGAATCGCGGTCTCAATCACGGCGTTCAGCACAGACTCGTCGATCGCGATGTGATGATGCGCCGCAATGCCATCACGAAGCGCCAGCAACACCTCGGCCGTCTCACTTAGGCTCATCGGCTCGAGATCGGTAATCTGCAGCCTTCGCTTCAACGGTTCGATTTCGAATCTCCGGAGACAGCCCGGAAGCGTTGTGCCGACAAGGCGAGCACCCTTATCCAACGCCTGCCCGAGCAGAAGATGACCGCGCGGCACACCGATCAATGCCATTTCGGCGTGCTCCAATATGACTATTACGTCCTGCTGCTCGGTGACATCCTTGAGCAGCGCCATCAATAGACTCTCGCGCTCCGCATCAAACATTGTCCCGGCCATTACAGCGCTAAGCTCGACCGACAGGATCTTGAAAGCGGGCCGGCACTCCATCAGCTTTCGCGTTACCGCTCGCGTCAGGTTTGTCTTTCCAACACCGGAATTGCCCACTATCAAGGGCAACCGAACCTGCCATTGAAGCAACGCCGAGACTACCTCCTCAACTCGTTCCTGTCTTCCAATCGTCTGATCGCCGTTTGCCTCGTGCGACAACTCGATCCCGAAGTTCGCCAGAAGCTTTCCCGGGCCGGCGGTCGCGTCTGTTGCCGTGGGCAGCTTCATCTCAGGTTCGCGCCCGTCGAAGCCCACCGCGGCAAGCGCTTCTTCTATGACCTGCTGAATGCTTGCTCGCGCGTTGTGTCCAACAAACAGAACGCGCCAGCCCTGCTGTTTGTGACCCGCGACAAATGCGCGCGCCAGAACAGAATCAGGGCCGGTGTAGTCCATATCCTCGTCGACGCAAATCAAGTACGGCATTCCCTCGCGAGGGCGCTTGATCAGGAGGTTCGTGCGAGGTTTAGAAAAGAAGCGATCGTTAGCGGGAACATTGCGCAGGAGTACCGTGTCACCGTCAGGCACATCCACATGCACCCGCAGTCGCTTGAGTCGCTCTTCCAGTTCGCTGTGCAGATCGATCACCGAATTTGTCCTTGCCAGCACGATCCATGCCTTTCACCGCCATCCGGCGCTGCCGAACGCGCCATCGCTCCGCATCAGCAGATCGGCGAAAACAGGCGGTCCTTGTCTTACGGCCTGTTCAAAGTCCAACCACCGCTCCACCTCTTCAAAGGGCTCTGAAAGGTCGAGCAGTCGCTTCTGACTTGCGTCGAAGATTCCTTGCCAGTCGCAGTGATATCGCCCGTTGGTTCTTGCGAGGCGCTTGATGACCTCCCCTCGAACGCGCGCGCGCCCGACGGCCGGCGGCTCGGTCAACGCTGTTTCAATCGCGCCAACGCCTGAAACCTGATGCGTCAGCACACCCGCTCGATCGAGCGTTGAAAATATTCCGCGTTCCCCAAGTTGCCCAAAACGCGTGTCGATCTCAAAGAGCTCCCTTCGCACCGCGATCACAGTGTCCAGAGAATCCCAGCTCAAGCCTCGCTCCTGCAGCCACGGCGTCAACTGCTCCACCGTGTGACTTATGGAACCTCGATTGTTCAGAATAAAGTCGGCGTCGACAGGCTTGGCGTAGTACTCGGTCATATCGAGCGCATAACCCAACTCAGTAAGCACG
Source organism: Blastocatellia bacterium (assembly GCA_049273835.1). GTDB lineage: Bacteria > Acidobacteriota > Blastocatellia > UBA7656 > UBA7656 > Onstottus_A. The sequence continues at coordinate 2,560 of JBASRM010000345.1, forward strand.
AGCGTCCAATACGGTAGCGATTCCCACGCAATGCCTCGATCACTTACATACTTGGAATACATCGCGCGTTTGATGGCCCAGTCCAGCGTTGACGCTACTGAATCTGGCGCATCCAACAGACGGTTCAGCACCGCCCGCCATTCGCTGCATACATCCGCAGCCCACGCCGGCATCCGCGCGAGGTGTACGTATCGTTCGGCAAGCGTCAAATAGTGATATTGGATTTCGATTGCGCTCAAACGGCGGCCTGAAGTAGTTTCGACGCTGGCGGTGCACGAAGGGTCCGCTGCAAGCGTTTGCATCGCCTGCAAAGGCGCACGCAAGCGCACGTCTTCGCCTGGCCGAAGACCCGCTTCGGACAGGGCGACAACCAGCGCGGTGGTCGCAACCTTCAGCCACATCGCGGTTTGGGAGCAAAGACTCTCGCCACAGATGATGTGCAATCTGTGAAAGCCAGGTTTGCTGAGCGATTCGTCCTTCGTATGAAAAATTCCGCGATCTGATGTCGAGTTGTTTGAGACAACGTTTTCAAGATGGCGCACGCGAGGCGAAAGGGTGAACTCCAATCCACGCGACAGAGAATTGAACCCTCCCGCGCCTGTGTAAATGATCCTGCTCACCAAATGCGGAATCACGTCGTCGGATAGCGCGTTGGTCGCCGCCCGATGCATATACGACTCGTGGCAGCCCCACGTCACCGGCGACTCGCCGTAGTCAACATTGGACTTGAAAAGCACGACGTCAACGCCGGCAAGCTCGCCCTTCATCTTCGACGCAAGTTCCGCAAGAATTCGCTCGCCCGCGAGCGTATAACGCACTACGTCACACGGGTGCGAACACTCGGGCGTTCCAAGTTCCGGGTGATTGCCGTAGTCCATGTAAAACCTCGATCCGTTTTCCAGAAACAGACCACTTCCCGCGTCAGGAAGATACACAAGCTCTTTCCTGGCAAGACCCATAAACCTGGTGACAAGGTCGGTCTGCTCGTGGGCGTCGCCCACGGGAGTCAAACCTGCAATCGCATATTCTGTTTCAATACCCATCAGCCGCTCGGCCACGCTATTCCCCTCCCTGCTGCCGCGTCGCTTTCAGGAAAGACTCGCTGTTGCCCGAGAGTGCCTTTTGAATGGCATCAGCTCCGGCAGCCAACAGCTCCTGCCCGGCAAGCCGCATTCGGCTGAGATTCTGGTTTCCAGAACTGGGGTCAGGTCCTTCCTCAATGTCCTCTCTATCGCGCTCGCACTCATCGGATCTTTCACGAATTGTCATATCAATTCCCCTTTGCAAAATCTGACGTCGACTCCCTGGTCGGCGCAGGCTCTCCAGTAAACGTTGTAGCCTGGACAGTCCAGTCTGCTTTTGTCGAAGCTACACCGCTCCTTTCCCGTTCTGTCGTAGCGCCAACTTCGAAACCTTTGCGTCACGAATTGGCTCACTTCGCTTGTCATTCCCCGCGGCTCCCAACTCGTCGAGCAACTCCTCGAGCGACGTTGCGTTTTCGAAGATCGACTCGGACCTCTGGCGCGTAAAATCCAGCGGGTTCGCGAGTTCTATCTTGCGATAAGCCATCCGGTAGCGCTCCGAGCCGGTCTTGAAACGAATCGAATCCCAATCCACATCATCCACCTGATCGGGCCCGGCCCATCGCAGCAGCATCGCCCGGGTCCACGCCCTCGTGTCTTCAGGCGGGCTTACGGTGAAGCGTTCGATCTGCTCATCAGTCACGACGCGCTCTACGAATCCGCCTCGCTCATACGCCCAGTACAATCCCTCCGAGGCATCGAGGCTCGAATAGAGATGGTCCAGATGCTTTATCTCGGCCGACTCCCAGGTAAGCTCTGGATTCTGATCGAGCACCTGTTTGAGGATCGACAGCTTCAACACCCAATCCAGCCGCGCCGCGAGCGCTTCAAAGTCCTCGGCTTGAAGCTTCAGTAGCGTATCTTCCCACAACGCCAGTATCTCACTCGCCCGGGGCACCAGCCCGTCGCACCCTCCTCGCGCAACGAATGCCTTCGCTGCTCGGAGAAAGCGAAGCTGTAGTTCGACAGCGGTAACCTGTTCGCCCGAGGTCATTTCGGCGCGAGATTGAAGCGTCGGGTCCTGACTCCAAATCGCCACTGCCTCAACAGGATCATCCAGAATCAGCTCGGTACTCACCTTTCCTGCTTCGATCATCGCCAGCACAATCTGCATTGTTCCCACCTTCAACAGGCTGGCGACCTGGCACAAGGTATTGTCAAAGAAAATCACATGCAGTCGCGCCATCGTCTCAGAAGCATTTTCAGCGTTTGCTCGGCCCGAGCCTCCACATAGGGATTCGTCGCGGCTGTTCACTATCGGCCGGTTGTGAGTCGTCTGCGATCCCACAAGTCTTTCGAAAAAGTCGGCCCGGCCGGACAACTGGAACGGCACCGCCGTCGCCACATTCTCGCTTCCGACTTTTCCCTGCCCGGTGTACACGATGCTGGACGCCTGAAAAGCAGCGAGAAAGAGCATGTAGTGAATCTTCCGGTGAAAGATGTTGTCCCAGGCTCGCCTTGTTATCAGGAAGTTGAGATGGCTTCCATATGAATTTCCAAGCCCGTCACTGTTGTTTACAAGCACCTGAATCTTCGTACCTTCCGGCAGCTTTTCATTTGAGGCATCCAACGCCGCACGCGCTATCCGCAGCATCGCGTGCCAGCACGCTACATGGTCATAAGCGCTCAACACCTCGGGCAAGCACAGTTCGAGATGATCGAGATCGATATACGCACAACCGCCGTTGGAAGCCAGATACTTGCGGCCCCAATCCTGCGGATTACCCACTATCTGCGAGTTGCCGATCCGTTGCGATCCCCGTCTGCCTCCAAAAGAACCGGCCGGATCGGCGGAACTCCGGGCGCGTCTACACGCAGTACAGTCGCAAGGCTCACCACGTGATTTATCCGCCCGGGGGAGCCCCTCGATTTCTCTGAGCAAAAGACGAGAGGCCTCGTAGCCTGTTCCGCGGCCCATCTCGACTCCGAGAACAAAGTTACCAAGCTCCACATCCGCGCCGCAGAGCTTGGGCAGGAAGTCGCGGCCTGGCTTTGCAGCCGGCAACCGTTTGTTTGAGGTCTTTTGCTTCATTCGAACTCCCAGCCCAGCAAGGATCTCAGGGGTGAGTTTCTTCCAACTCGTGTTCGCTGATCAGCACCACCCGGAGTTCGCTGCCGAATCTGACAGGTGAAGTGTGAAATCTTGCATTTGAGAGCTGCAATCTCCCTCCCCTACGCCACATGCAGATACGCCTGCGGTCGTGAGACCTTCCGCTGAATCCGCTCTACCCGCACAACATCCACGTCCTGCGGCAGGTCCGTGAGATGGTTGCGGCAATTGGCCGGCGTCAGCGTTCCACTGATGCTTTCGAGTTCCTCAGCAATGGCCGGAAGAAGGTGCGTCAATCTTACGCCGGACTGACCGCTTTCGATCTCGTCAACGCAAGCACGCTCCTTCGTCGACAACGCGATCTTTTCAATGTTGGCCCCGCTGATGAGCTCCCGTGCCTGCACGATCCGCCGCTTGCCGTCTCGAAACGTGAGCGTGACCACATCACTGTCCGCATTCGGCGCGTAAATCCTCGATATTCCTCCCTCGATGATCTCGCGACGGGCCGCATTCGAGTCGAGCCCCTCGAATGCATAAGGGATCTCCGCGCCAAAATGCTTGCGAAAGATCTCGCGTGCGCCCTTCATATTCGGCCTGGGCACTTCGAGCACCAGGTCTCCCAACCTGCCTGGTCTCAGCAGCGCCGGATCGATCGCATCGCGCCGGTTCGTCGCACCGATAACCAGCACATTCCCTCGCTTATCCAAACCGTCGAGCTCGGTCATGAATGCGGTCAATACTCGATCGTCAACTCTCATCAATGAGTGCCCTCGCGATGCGCCAAGCGCATCCACTTCGTCAAAGAACATCACCACCGGAACATCCGGATCCTCCTCACCTGCTTCGCGTGCAACTCGAAATGCTTCCCGATAGTTCGCTTCGCTCTGCGAGTACCACATGCTGTGAAGCCCGCCCGGCTTGATGTTGATAAAGCGCGCGCGGCCGGACTTCGAAATCGACCCGAGCCAGTTTGCAAGCGCTCGTGCCATCATTGTTTTACCGGTGCCCGGCGGGCCTACAAGCAGCACCGAACCCTTTTGCCTGAGTTGATACCTGCGCGCCGTCTCCGCGTTGTAAAGGTGCAATCGAATCGAACGTTGAAGCTCCTCTATCTGACGGTCGAGTCCGCCGATGTTCTCGAAACTCTCCCGCGGAGTTTCTTCGAGAAACAGCTCAGCCCCCTTGGAACGATCAACCTTCTCAAACGCCATCAATGCATGCCTGTCCCAGCGAACCAAATCTCCTGGTTTCAACTCCCCTTCCGCGAGTGCATCAGCGGCGTCTACGATGACCTCTTCGTCCCGGTGCTTTATAACCAGCCGGCGATCGGGCATGTACCGATGGAACGTCACGGTCTCGCCACTCTGAAAAAAGTTGTACGGCGACTTGTCCACAACGACGTTGAGTTCGTCGCCGAGCAGCACTTCGTCCCCGACCGCAAGCGAGTAGGGATCTATGTCGTCGGATATGGTCACGACTCGTCGCACACCCGAATACAGCACCATCGCCGCCTCGCGGGTCGCCAGAGGAGCGAGCCCCAAAAAGATCGCGGGGTGCCAGGGCGGCGCCGTCAATTTATCGAGCATCGCCTGGAGCTTTTCCTGGTTGAACTGCGCCTCATTCAAACCCGCGCGCAGCCGGGTCGCCTCATCGATCAGGAATTCGTCCACCTGCTTCGCGGCGTCTCGGGACTGGCTCCGGATCAGGTGCGCAATCTGCACCTTCTCTTCAACAGTCGGAACTCCTTCACCAACAGCCGTCAACTGGTTGAGCAAAGTCCGTATGTCTGCATCCTGTCTTGGCGTGCGTATCATCTAAATCCACCTCTAACTTTTGCCTCTCTCGTCCGTTCTCAAACGGCAGGGAGGAGCGCGCTCTCAACTTCAGCCTCACTGACAAACCAGCCGCTCATTTGGCCGGCTGCCCTTTCCAGCAGCCGCTTATGACAAAAACACCCGGCTCTCATTCCTGGACGGTCTGAATCGCTGCCTGCCGGTGCCGCTCTCCAGCAATGTAAAACCCGCGCGGCTCGAGCAGACCTTCTCTCCATCCGAACGCTGAGAACGTCACATCGCCGGTTGCGATATCATTAGCTACCAGTGCAAGGCTAAAAGCGCTCGGGAACACCGTTCGATGCAGCGCATGATCGTGAGCACTGAAAAAATCGCCAGCCATCTTACACACCTGCTGCCGTTCGGGCGCGCAGTTCTTGCACCACTCGCGGACCGGGTGAGAGTGCCACCAGCCCAGCATGAGCTCGCCACGGCGGCGTAGGTCAATCGCCGCTTGAACTTCAGTCCACGTCTCCGCGGTAAACGTCAGCTTTGTAAGGTCCGACTCGGTGTGGCGCGCGTGAATCTGAGCACTCACCTCGACAAATACTTCGGGTATGCTCGCGTCACGGTGCAAGTGACCAATCAGGATTCCTCCCGTTTCCTTTGCTCCAGCGTCTCGACTCAGACCGGCAGCTTCATCCAGAACCCGCTGAGGGACAAACACCGGCACGTCGCCGTCGCAAATCGCACCGTGGGGCAAGGACGCCGTCACCGAATCAACAAGTGACGATTCCTTTATCAGGATCGAAGGCGCGACCTCTTCGGTTGCAAACTGAAACCTCGCCCCGTTAGCTTTCTCGGTCTGCGGAAAAGCAGCGGCGAGATAACGAAACCGCTCGCCCCCTTGGAGCCGCCCATTCTCGATAAACCTGCTCGAAGCTTGAGAAGCAAGCGCTTTGAAATAGCCGGTCGCGAAATCAGTCGCTGCTTCCCCGGCATTGGTTGCGATGTTGACGCGAAAGCCTTCAAGGTAAGGCTCTCCCAGATTGCGGAGCCACAACGGTTCAATCGATGACACCCGGCCTGTTTCATTTGGCGACAGCAGCCCGCGGCGCAGCGCCTGAAATTTCGCCCACTCTTCGGCGGGACCCCAGTCCACGTTTACCGAAGCTTGTCCGAGCGGCGAGTCATCCTCGCGAAACAACTCGATGACATATTGATATCCATTCGTCGTCATAACGAACTCTTTCCTGCGTAGAAAACTGGATTATTGAGAAATTGAAACTGAAAAG
>JBASRM010000380.1:0-4832 GCA_049273835.1 Blastocatellia bacterium
GTGTAGCAGGCGGCCAAGCCGCTTCAAATGATCGGGGTCACTCTCCCGAGGGCACCTTCCCTCCGAGGGCGGAGCCCTTCGGCACAGCAGGCGGCGAAGCCGCTTCAAATGAGCGGGGTCACTCTCCCGAGGGCACCTTCCCTCCGAGGGCGGAGGCCCTCTACACAGCAGGCGGCGAAGCCGCTCGCCGCAAATTCGGTTGTGGGTCACACGCCACTACCAATTCGGGCGGTGCCTTAATTTGAATTAAGGCACCGCCCCAATTCGTACTTCCTGCCGGAAAAGCTCACCCTGATGATAAAATGATCCTCAGGCATTCGCCTCGCATTCGAGTTCTCGAGTATGAAGCTGGCCTCCACATTCACAATCGTATTATCCCTTCTCCTTGGCGGAGCGCCGCTTCTTTCGACTGGTCAATCTTTGCGCTTCAATCAGCCGGTTCGCGGAGACTCCTCCCAGGTCAACTTTGAAGATGAACGCGGGATGATTGCCCTCGACCAGTCGCTGCGCGAGATCGCAAATCCGTTCACAGTCCTGTGCGTGGCTGCGCGGCCGGGCGATCAAGACGACGGCGCTCTTGCTTACATTCGCAAGAAGCTTGGGGCGCGAGTAGCCATCCTGTTCGTAACCCGCGGCGAGGGCGAAGACAGCCCAACACGCGCCGCCCTCGATCAGGAGTTGGGGGCCCTCCACACCCGCGAAGCTCTGGAATCGGCCCGCGTCATCGGTTCTGACTTATTCTTCCTCAACCTTCGCGACATCGGTTACTCGAAGTCCTCGGACGAAGCCATAAGCATTTGGGGACACGACGAAGCGCTGCGACGAATGATCCGCGCGATTCGGCTGCTGCGGCCGGATGTTATTATCACCAGACATTCTTCGAAGACCGGCGAGGGCGTCGAAGTTGCAGTGGCTCGGTTGGCTCTCGAAGCATTTAACGAAGCCGGTAACGCAAAGGTCGCTGCCGAACCTGGTGCCGACGCCTGGCAACCTCGCCGCTTCTTTGAACGAACGGATGAGACTGCGGCCGATCTAACAATAAACCTCAACGAATACGACCGGCCCAGAGGGCTGACCTATGCGCAGATCGGGCTGTCTGCACATCATCGCTACGTTTCAAGGGGCGCACACCGCGATCGTCTGACCCCCGATCGTGAGATTAGCCGTTACAGGCTGATTAACCCGGCCGGGGATGACAAACTAAAGCCCGGCGGGAGCATTTTTGATGGGCTCACGCTTCCGGAAAACCTCGCGCGATCAATCTCTCAGCCAAGGGTTGGCGATCTTGGTGTCGTCGAAGCGATATCCACCGGTGAACGGTTGATCGAGGCATTGATCGACAAACTCATTGAGAAGCGCGCTGAAGGGACCATCGCCGAAATGCAGACGCGATACGGCGCCGAGTTTGTTCGAGTAGTGCGTTTCACCTCCGCGATCGAACGCGCGCTTGCGTTGGCCCTGGGACTGAATTTGGAGGTCAGCGTATCAGACCCGATAGTCGTGCCCGGGCAAAAACTGATCGCTCATCTTGTCCTTCGCAACCGAGGTACCCGCTCCTTTCCGGTGGTGCTCAGCGCCCCCGAAAGATTGGGCGTTGAAAAAACCCCGAGCTATCAGGACTCGGATGTGACCGGCGTCGGGATCGGTGGTCTGGCGTCGAAAGAGTTTGAATACGAGATCGAAAAAGACTCGGCATTCACGCTGCCTCATTCGATGCGTCTGTATGATGAGGAATATTACGCGGTCGGTTCATCGCTACCGGGAACCCAGCCAGCCGAGCCTTTCGGCAGACGCCTTCTGGCGGCTGCGGACGTCGGACTCGGACAGGTGAGCATTCGACTTGCAGCGGTAGCCAGATTCGATATCGCGCCGCCGGTCGAGGTCGCAACCGCTCCGTTCGCGCTGATCGACACGTGGTCCAAGACGCGAAACATTGAGTTTCCAGTCCAAGTGATTAATCGCACACCGGGCCGGCTTGCGGGGGCGCTGTGGGTTGTCCCGCTCGCACTCAATGACGATGAATATGAGCCGGCGCACATCGCTTTTACACGCGAAGATGAAAAGGTGACTATCAAGCTCAATCTCAGATTGCCGATTTTGCAACCGCCTCTCGCACCCGATGTGCTTCTCGAATTTAGGCGAGAGAAGCCCGCCCCATCCAACCCGCTCGGTGTTGCCAAGATCCAGGTGAAGGCCATCGGTTTCGAGATAGCCGAGGGAATCAGAGCAGGTTATGTCCACGGGCTTGATGACTGGCTCGCGTTCGCGCTTGATGAGCTTGGCGTCGAGCATACGCAAATAACGATCGACGACATAAATTCAATCGAGCACGGGAACGCGAGCGGCGCCCCGCAAACCCGAATCAGTTGCGGCGATCTATTGCGCTTCAACACTATCATTGTGGATCGCAATGCGTTCCTGGCGCGCCCCGAGCTGATACTTCACAACAAGTGTTTGCTTCGATACGTCCAGCAAGGCGGCAGTCTCATCGTCTTGAGTCAGCGGCCCGACGATTGGAATCTCCTGCTGTCCGGTAGCCAGTTCGCGCCTCATCCAATCAAGCTCTCGAATGACCGGATCACGGTCGAGACCGCATCGGTAACGATACTAGATCCGAGTCATCGGTCAATAAACCAACCCAACAAGATCACCGCGAAGGATTTCGAAGGCTGGTCAACCGAACGAGCAGTGAATGTCCCAAGAGAGTGGTCAAGCGAGTACAAGCCTTTGATCGAATCGAGCGAACCCGGAGAAGAACCGAGTCGAGGCGGATTGCTGATTGCGCGCTCTGGGGAAGGCGCCTACATCTACACGAGTCTCGAGTGGCGCCGCCAACTGCTTGCGGGCAATCCGGGCGCTTATCGATTGTTTGCAAATCTTGTCAGTCTTTCAAAATCGAAGCCCGCCAAACCTCAGTGACACTGATGATGTGCTAATTGGTTTGTGGTGGTTCATACTGAATGGACGTTTCGCGCAAAACACGGCAAGTGGACGAGCGAAGACTCAAAGAAGAAAGGTTAACTTCGAGTGAAGATCAGGTTCTTCAAATCACCCGCCGATTTTCGAAAATGGCTTGAGAAGCATCACGCCACAGTCGAGGAGCTATGGGTTGGTTATTACAAGAAAAGCTCCGGCAAGCCGAGCATCACCTGGCCCGAGTCCGTGGATCAAGCCTTATGCTTCGGCTGGATCGATGGGATCCGAAAGAGTGTGGATGAGCTTAGCTACAAAATTCGCTTTACGCCTCGCAGGCCGGGCAGCATTTGGAGCTCCATCAATATCAAACGCGCTCAACAACTAAAAAGCGAGGGGCTAATGCTCCCCGCGGGTCTCAAGGCGTTTCAGGTGAGGAAGGAAAACAGGTCGGGCATTTATTCATACGAGCAACGAAGCATTAATCTACCTGAGACTTGTGAAACAAGGCTCAAGCAAAACAAAACGGCGTGGGATTTCTTTCACGCTCAACCGGCCTCTTATCGAAAGCTTGTGAATTGGTGGCTGGTGAGCGCCAAGAAAGAAGAAACAATGCAAAAAAGACTCGAGAAGCTAATCGAAGAATCCGCGAAGGGCCGACGAGTTTAACAGGTGATTGGGGCCCATCGTTAATGCGCAACCCATTGCTCGGCAGAAATATTTAGGTTGCCAGTCTGGCCAACCCGATCAAATGAGGACTATGAAAAACAAGCACGCCTCGCCAAAAACAACCGCGCGCAGCAGGAGGCCCGCAAACGGCCTTCAAATAACGTTGATGAACGCAGACGTGACTCAAGTGGTGACGCCGATAATTGTTGCCGGTCACTACAAGGGTGTCGCCCCACTTGACGAAGTCCAGGTGCTTGACGAGGAATTGAACCACTGGATATCACAGGCGGGCGAGCACGGGATGATCGGCGCCAATCTCGGGGAGCTGTTTTTTATTCCGATCGAGGGAAACCAAATCGCCGCCCGAGCGATAGTGCTGGCAGGAATGGGAGAGTACGGCCGATTTGGCTACGGCAGCCTCAGGTATCTGATGATGAACGTCACTTATGCCGTGTCAGCCATCGGCAACAAAAACTTTGCGTGCGTGCTGATTGGAACGGGCATAGGTGGGATGGAGATATCGGAGGCGATCAAAGCGACTCTATCCGGAGTGTGCGATGCGATAGACCATTTGAAGGCAGAGAAGAAACCTATCATCAACGAACTGGTTCTGGTTGAATCGACGAAAGGTCGTTTTGACAAACTTGCTCGTGCGCTAAAAGCGTTTGATGGGACCAAACTCGGGAGCTTGAAGATAAATATCACCAAGAGCTCGCTGCCAAAGATAAAAGGCAGACGCCGGCGAAAGCCTCAGCCAAACCGGCCGTCAGGATCGGTCTTCGCCAACCGGATAACAGTTGAAAAAGGTAAGGACGGCTTTCAATTCTATGCGCTGACCGAGAGCGCGGTAATCCCAGTTCGTAAAGTCAACGTGCAGAAGTTTTTCGCCGATGGTATCGCAGAGCGTTTGAGGACCGCTGATGGTGACGGCGAGCAGAAGAGATTTGGGCGGCTTCTGCATCGTTATATCTTTCCCGAGGATTTCGAGCAGCTCATCAAGGATGACAAACCGCTGACGCTGATTGTGGATAAGGCCACAGCCGCCTTGCCCTGGGAGATGGCCTGCTTCGGCCCGGAAGACCCGCCGCATCAACGGATATATTTCGGCCGGGACCTCAAGCTCACCCGGCAGTTTCGGACTACGCTATCAGCCGCACCAGGTGTCTCGCCGCCGCTAAACACGACTTTGAAGTTTCTCATAATTGCTGATCCCGCTCCTGAGACCGATCTCCAGTTGGATCATGCCCGTG
>JBASRM010000384.1:0-2759 GCA_049273835.1 Blastocatellia bacterium
GTGCCAGTCTTGTCCACGCATAAAACCGTCGCTGACCCAAGAGTCTCGACTGCGGGCATGCGCCTAGTCAGTACGTTCTTCTTTGAAATGCGCCACGCCCCCAGCGCCAGAAAGATCGCCAGCACCACCGGAAATTCATTCGGCAGAATCGCCATTGCCAGCGTGATCCCCGCAAGAAAGCCGTCAAACCAATTCGCTCGGGTGAGTCCGTATACAACGACAACGAGTACGCAAAGCGCAATGCCAAGCACACCAAGCTTGCGCACAAGATCGCCTGTCTCTTTTTGCAGCGGCGTCTGTTCAGTCTCCAGGCTTTGGAGCGCCTTGCCGATCTTGCCGATCTCGGTCCGCTGTCCGGTCGCAACCGCCTTAGCCACGCCCTGACCTTGAACGACCAGGGTACCTGAGTAAACGAAAGGAAGGTTGTCACCGCCGGGGCGGACAATCCCCCTTATCACGTCGGCGGCGATCTTGCGCACAGGAACCGACTCGCCGGTCAACACTGATTCGTCCGCCAGAAGGTGACTGCATGACAGGATCACCGAATCGGCCGGAACGCGGTCGCCTTCGGCGAGCAACAGGACATCGCCACGAACTACGTCACGTCCGGGGATGCGCCTTTGCCGGCCGTCCCGAATCACAAGCGCCCGTGGACTCGAGAGATCCCTCAGCGCTTCAAGAGTCCGCTCTGTCTTTCGCTCCTGATAGATGCTTATGCCCATGATGAAGAAGACGAAACCGAGCAGCATGAACGCTTCCTGCGCATCGCCAAGTACCAGGTAGATCGTCCCGCAGGCGACCAGCAGAAGAAACATGGGTTCACGTACGACTTCCAGCGCGATGGCGAGAACGCTGTGGCGTTTTGTCGATGGGAGTTCGTTGTAGCCGTCGGCCTCGAGCCTCTCAGCAGCTTCGCGCCCTGACAGTCCGCTGAGTGTGCTCAGGTCGAGCTCCTTGATCATTCCGCATGCTCCAACGGAAGAGAGTGTGTGCGCTGTCACCATTATCGCGACTCGACTCGCGAGCCGTCACTGATCTTGTTTGTGGGATGCAGAACCACCTGCGCGGCTTCTTCGATCCCTTTCAGCACCTCGGCTTCAAACTGGCTCCTGTGGCCTATTTCAACGTCGCGCTGGCTCGCCCTGCCGTTCTCCACCACGTAGACACTCCATCCATCACCGTGACGGAATAGCGCACTCGATGGGACCTTCAACACGCTTTCAGCTTCCCAGATGATTATTCTGGCTTCGACCCGGTAACCGTCGCCCAGAGGCCCCGGTGGGTCCACAAAGTCAGCCACCACGTTAGCGCGTTGCTCTTCGATTCCAAGCGCGGAGACTTTAGTGAATGCCGACGACTCGACGGTTCGAACTCGGGCTCGTATCGCAGCTTCGCCGCCCCAGTTCTCCAGAAGCATGGCCGCGCCTGGTCTCACCTTGACCGCATCAGTCGAAAGCAAATCGACAACGACCTCGAGTTTGCGCGGATCACCTACTACAACGATCGGCGTTCCGGAGGTCACTACCCGCTCGCTTTTCTCAATAACTCGAAGCACGCGCCCGCGCACAGGCGATCGCAGGGTCACAAGTCTGCTAGCTCCTCTTTGGCCGGATTCAACATCTACTAGGCCGGCCTTCGCGACGTCTACCTCGGAAGCGGCAGCCTGAACTTTGAATCTCGCCGCCTCAAGCTCATTCTTACTTATGGTCTCCGCGTTCCTCGCCTGCTCGAGAGACTGGCGGGAGATGACGCCACCTTCAACCAGGTTCTCGGCGCGGCGAAGATCGCGTTTTGCTTGCTCGTGATCTGCGCGCGCGTGCTCGACCGCCTCATCGGCGCTCTGCTTCAAAGCTTCGGCTGACTGCACGCGTGCGGTGATCTCAGCGCGTTCGCGTTGATCGATCGGAAGTGGGTTAATAACCGCAACCACCTGATTGAGCGAAACCGGGTCGCCATCGTGTAGCTCTACCCGCGTCAGGCGTCCCGCTATTGGCGATGCGACAACGAATCGGTCGTGAGCGCGCGCTTCGCCTTCCTCGTCGACGGTTACTTGTAGCGGCCCCCTGGTCATGCGAGCCGTTTCCACTTTGATGGGCGACGGCAGAAATGCAACGACTATGAGGGCCACGACGCTTAGAGCCACAAGGTAATAAACAATGCGGGTCAATTTCTTCTTCATAATTCACTCCCGCGTTTTGAGCACTGAGACCAGATCGAGATTGTAGAGCCGCCTGAGAATCAGCATTCCCGAAAGACCAACCGCGGCCGCGATGACCAGAAACGCGAAGGCATAAGTTTGTCCGCTCACTACGAGCGGCATCCGATAAAGCTCGGTGTTCATCAACTGCGCCAGCAGCGCGCAGATGCCAAGTCCGATCGCGAACCCCAGCGGGATCGCTGCAAGCGTCAACAGCGCCTGCTCGCCCAACAACATCACTGATACTTCGCGCTGCGTAAACCCAAGCACACGCAGCGAAGCCAGTTCGTGACCCCGCTCGGAGAGCGCCACCCGCGCGCTGTTGTAGACCATCGCAAATGCAATCACGCACGCGAAGACTATCAGCACAGTCGTCGAGATGGTCAGACTCTGCGCGATGGTTTCAAGAAATGACGCCAGCATCCTTTCACGGAAAGCCGCGCCCCCAACGGCCGGCGTTCGCTTGATTAACGAGTACAGCTGCGTTGCGTATTTCGGATCGACGGCGAGGTAAGCGCCTGAAACCGTTTCGCCTTCGCGCATCAAGCGATTCAGAGCGCGA
>JBASRM010000392.1:0-2890 GCA_049273835.1 Blastocatellia bacterium
GATTGAGAGTATCAGTAACCTGCTTCGCCAGCAGAATGTTATCCATCGTAAGATCGGGATAGAGCAGCTCGTTATTGCGAGCGCGTCTTTCCCAGGTCTTCACTATGTTCAATGCTCTCTCGTACTGGACCCCGGTGATTTCAAGTCGAAGCATCACCTCCTGATCTTTGCGGGGCTCCTTCATAAACTCGTTGTAGGTCTCCTTCGGGATCGTGCCAAAAACCCATTTACCCCCGTCGGCATAAATGCCCACGGCATCGATATGAGTCTGCTGTCCGTCCATTTTGATCAGCATCGGGAATGTTGGTCCGCTGCCGTCGTAGAACGTACCCATGCGGCCGGCGAGAACGATGAAATACTTGTTAGCGTCTACTCTGACCCATCGCGTCGGCGCCGAGCCGGGCTTTACGAAAGTCAGGGATGTGTCATCGTACCCGGTGATATCCATCGAGCTTACGCCCTGAGCAAAGCCTCCGACTTCCTTGTCGGCTTTGACAAGGATGACCTTCGGCGCTTTAGGGTTATCCAGCGTATAGGCGGCACTGCCTATCTCGCGCAACTCCGAGTTCTGACCCGACGCGGATAGCGCTGTTATCCTGGCGTCCTGGGTGAAACGATAAAGGATCGGAGTTTTTTCCTCCGCAGATGCTGCTTTCCAGGTTCCAACCGGATTGAACTCGCAACCTTTCTGGCCGAACGCCGTCGCGGTTGCTGTCAGGCAAATAAGAATCAAAGAAAAGAAAATGGCAACCCGTTTCATTGCACTCTCCCTGGATCAAAGAGCTAAGAATAGAAGCCGCCGTTCGGCGACTCCTATTCTCAGTTCAAAATCGAACAGCCAGTTGAGAGCTAAGGGGATGTCGCGTCCCCCTAGCTCCCAAAGACTTTCGTTAAGCGTTCATTCGGTAGCCGAACATCTTGCGTTCCTTGTCTATCTGCTCCTGGAGTTTCCTGTTCTCCTCCATCATTTGCTCGCGCGTCTGCGGAGGGTCGGCCCAGGAAATCTTCCGCAACACCGTAGACATGCTCGCCATCGGATCGACGTGAAGCCAACGGTTTGTTGCATCGTTAATGATCAGCAGGAACGAAGTGTGGCCGTAGATATTAGTATCGATCGCTATGTGGTTCATAGCAAAAAGCCTGTAGCGGATGGTCTCGAGATCATATGGATCACCGGTCAGGAAGATCCAGCCCGGCAGCAGGGCCCTGTGCATCTCTGCAAAGTCCTTCAACGCTGCCGGATTGTCGTCTTCCGGTTTTACGGTCATCGAGCACATGAACAGGTCCTTACCCATCCTATCCTTCAGGGCTTCGTAGACTTTGACTAGATTGGCAGTGACTATCGGACAAGCACCTTCGCAGGTAGCGTACATCAGGTTAATCAAGACCTGCTTGCCCTTGATCACGTCATCGTAGAAGCGAACCGCTCTGTCTTCATGGGTGCGAAGCAGGGCATTGGTGAAGATCGCAGGCCCGGGTGACGCAACGTGCGGCACTCCCTGCACCGGCGCGCGAAGCGCGGTTGACGGCTTGTCGCTTCCGAGTCTTGTGAAAAATCTTCTCCTTTTCATTAGCCCAAGTCCTCCTTCCGGTACAGCGGCGTGTCGCCCCTGGCTACGCGCTCAGCGTTGATTTGCTCACGCCGTTGGCGCAATTCAGCCATTGTCTCGACAACGTCCCACCGAACCATCATGAAGGCGTCTTCGTGGTTCATGTTGTGACAGTGAATCAGGTATCGCCCCACGAAATCCCTGAACGCCAGCCTGATTCTAAGCCGATTCTGTCCGGGCACCGGATAGACGTCCCTGCGCGCGTTGTTGCCGTCCTCCCACGGAGGCATCGTCACAGGAGTCCTGTTGGCCGGCAAGCATCCGGTTGCACTGGGAACCGTGCATACGGTTCGTTCGAGCACCCGACCCTCTTCCAGGTGAATGTGGACGGGGTGGAGCCAGTTGCCCGCAAGCGTATCGTTCCTGATTATCCATTCCTCTGTCGAACCCTTCAGCACCGCGTGGTCTACACGGAATGGATCGAACGGCAGGAACGTGGCGACGTGATTTGCATTATTCTCAGCTACAGCCGAGTGAGAGACTCGGAAATTGTTTCCATCGGCCTGGCCGGGAATAAACCGGAAGCCCCACTCAAAGGGATCAACTCCGGGTGCCGCAGGTGGGATTGGAGGCAAGTCGGTCAGCGTAGCCGGAATCGGCGGTGTATCGGGAATGATGGTGTTGCCGATAACATCGAATCGCATCACGACCGTGCCGATCGGCACGCCCGGCGCCGGGTCAGGTGGCGTCGGTGTACTGACGAATTGCGGAGTCTGCACGTTCTCTTTCAGGTAAACCGACTGGCCAACCGCGAACTGGCTGAAGTCAATGACCACGTCCATCCTGGACGCCACGTGTACCTCAAGAAGAGGGAACCCGCTGGTTGCGCTACAATCAGCCGGCGTACGGAGCAGATTGCCGTCCGAAGCGACGACAGTCATCGGCTTTTGCGCGCCATCCGGACCATGGAGACTCAATGTAAAGGGCAATACCACCCCGGTGTTGATCATGCGGAAGCGGTATTTGCGCCGCCTGACGGACAGCTTAGGCTGAATCTTGCCATTGACCACAAACTTGTCCGTCGAGGGGGCCGCTGCTCCCACAACCTGGAACATTTCGGTGCGTCCGGTGGAGGCGTTGGTCGCGCAGAATCTTCTCTGCCCGAGTATCAACGGGAAGTCCGTCACGCCGTAGTAGGCAGGCAGCCGAATAGAACCCGGCGTGTTGAACTCCCACGGTGGACTCTTCTGGTCATAGGTAAGATACGATCCATTCATGCCCAGGTAGTTGTTGTTGGCAGTCTCGGCCATCAGGTGGTCGTGATACCAGTAGGTATACTG
>JBASRM010000399.1:0-9386 GCA_049273835.1 Blastocatellia bacterium
GGCAGCCCGATGATCCTGTTTCTTTCGTTGTCCGGGAAACGCAGAAAGACCGAATGCGGCAGCGAGCTTTCTCCACGAGCGTGTAACTCGTACGCCTCCTTTACTTTCTGAATAATCTCCAATTCCCTTCCTGCAAGAATGCGGCGCACTTCCTGCGCTTTCAGTAGTAGAATGTCCTGGTTACTCACGTTTCACTCTTAACTGGGGGAAAAACAGTCAAATAAAACGAGCGAGATCCTGTGACATCAGTTCAAAAAGCACCGGCTGCGCCAAGTTAATGAAGAAGTGATCGCCAGGAAGCATTCGAAGGCAGAATGACGCGGTAGTCTGCTTGCGCCAAGCATCGAGTTGCTCGCGAGTGACTTCGCCGTCTTTCAATCCTCCGAAAGCCGTAATCGGACAATCGAGCGGCGGTTCGACAGAGTAACTATAGGTCTGACAAACGGCAAAGTCCGCGCGAAGAACCGGGATCATCAGATCGAGAAGCTCCGGATGCTCGAATACTTCCTTCGGTGTTCCATTGAGAGTGCGAAGCGTCTCCAGGAACTCGGGTTCCGGCAGATCGTGGGTCATAGGCTCGTCGAGCGCAACTTGAGGAGCTCGCCGACCGGAAGCGAACAGATGGACCACATTGACGTTTCGTTCTCTTCGCAAATAACGAGCGAGCTCGAAAGCGACAACCGCTCCCATGCTGTGACCAAAGAGGGCCATCGGTATATCTTCGTACCCAATGATTGCCTGAGCGAGCATCGGCACCAGGTCGGAAATCCTTGTGAACGGTGGTTCGTGTATTCTGCTGCCACGGCCCGGAAGTTGAACGGCGCAAATCTCAACGCGTTCCGGAAGAAAGTCGGACCACTTGCGAAAGGTAAAGGCGTTTCCTCCAGCATACGGGAAGCAGAAGAAACGCAGACGCGCTTCGGAATTGATTTTCGCCCTTACAATCCATTGAGAAGCCCTTGAAGTACCCATAGACTTTTCACGCTTATGCGGGGCGCTTCGGCACAAGCCTAACGTCCCTGGATTCAAAACCGAGTAATCGGATCGCGACTATGGATGATTCTGAAACAATGACACTGTCCAGCCGTGTCCTTCGACCGCTAGCGCGCCGATATAGCCACGCTCGGGTGCCAATCCGACCAGCGACCAGCGGGAAGCTTCTCTTGAGTCACCTTCGACACTGAGCAATCGCGTATGCTTGCTCGGAGCAAAGCTGACCTCAAACGATTCCGTAGGCCGCGCAAGCCCATCGCCAGTCGCTTTTACGTAGGCCTCTTTGAGGGTCCAACAGCAGAAAAATGCTTCGGTTCTCACGGCTTCGGGAACTTCCAGCAGTGCCGCATTCTCTCGCGGAGCGAAGAAGCGTTCGGCAATACGCTCAGCATCGTCCAGAGCACGAACCTCCTCGAGATCAACCCCAATGTCCCGGTCCTGGCTTACGGCAACCAGGGCCAACTCAGCCGAGTGGGACAGGTTGAACTTGATTGCGCCCGTCCCAAACATCCGACCCAGAAACGGCTTACCACGCGCACCATACGAAATCACGAGTGCACGCGGGCTCACTCCAACATAACGGCCCAGGATCATTCTCAACTGGCCACGCGCGGCAATGAATCGCCTTCGGTCCCTCTCAAAGTAAAAACGCTCCGCCCTGGCTCGCTCATCTGAGGCGAGAGTTTGCTGCAAGCGATGAAGGTCCGGTCCTCCCAGGTTCAGGGGCAGCCTCCAGAGGTGAACCTGTTTTCGAGAGAGCGCGGGCGCTTCCGGAGGAATGTGTCGTATGAACTGACCTGCAGCAGGGTCTGCATCCATATGGTTCCCACGTCAATACTGGTAGTTAGTCACTGAGCGAGCGAGAGTATTGATTGCTTCGCCTCGCCGTCCCAGACCAATGCGACGCTAAGTTGAACCCTTACGGGAAACTGCCTTTCGACAGCGGCAATATTGGCGCGAATCCTCAAACCGGCTGACAACTGCGGTGAACGTCAGGTCGTCCTATTGGTTCTGAACGAAAGACTCGTATCGGACCACCTTCGCCTTCTCGATCCATAGGCGGCGCACGCAGGTGATCTCGCCACGTCGTGAGGTGTTCTTGATAACGCCCGTACGTCCGACTTATGTAGACACCCTGCACCAGTTAGCATCGATCGCCACTGCCGCCTATCGGAGCTGGAGTATCCAGCCCAATCCCAGGCGGTAGAGTCCGACGATCGGTGGTGAAAAGTACGGAATGAGACCCACAAAGGTCTTGCGCGTAATCGGGGTTTTGTCGTAGGCTGTACGCAACATCACGCTCCTAATAGGGTCGTGTTGTGGGGCAAAACAGCCGGGGCGACCAACCTTCAGGCTGCTTTGCCTTTTATGATTTAGCCGTCGTTCCTAGTGTTGCGACTCCGAAGTTCTACTGACAAGTCGGCACGCGCTCGTCGTGCAAAACACGAGACCTTAGCCCAAAAGAATACCGTCGATTAGTTCAGCGGACTTCAGGACACCACAGAGTGTCCCTTAAGGACTCCTCATCGCGGAAGATGTCGCGCTCGTGTGAGCCTCGGCCGCTCGGCGCCTAGCGGGGCAAAACAGACAGGGCATCTGACCTCTGCCTTGCTTCTCATCGTTTAGAAGTCTTTTTAGGTTCGGTTAAGGATCTTTGTCGATTGCCATCTCTCTCCAGTGAGGACCGTCTTACGATATCCTTCAAATCATTCGCTGGCTTTTGTTCAGCCCCAATCTCCGCGACATCGTAGGACATTGAAATGCCCGGACTGGAGAAGAACAATTTCTTTGTGGAAAGAACTGCGAAACGAAGACCAATGGCTGGAGCAAAGACTTGGTGATCTTAACCTCACTGGAGCGATGTGTCAAGCGATACTTTGCAGCGCAATACTTTTGCAGCAATACTTTTGCTGTGCGTGGATGCACAGTCTGTTTGTAGTAACCCCTTCGCAACTACAACCCACTTCTTCTTTCGCAGTCCGCGAAGGTACCGGGAGAAAACACCAGGATCAGTTAGGTAACCACAGAGGGCCAGCGAGTCGGCATCGAGAAATATGCGGCTTAACCCTGCCTCAGCGCGTTGCGGCCCGTTGCTCTCTTCCGTTGCCTTCTTCTCGGCCAATAGAATCTCCTGACATCTAAGCGCTTTGTCAGCTGCACGGGGTTATTCACCCACCCGGATCAAGTCGCGGTGCGCCCCTGTCAAAGCGGGAAACTGCGGCATCAACAGCGCCTTTTTGAAAATCAGAATGGGACTCAGCGTCCCGACAACCCTGCCGCTGCCATCCGCACTCACGACCGGCAACACCTCTATGCGCTCAAGCAGAAACATGATCACTGCGTCAGTCACGCCCTGGCTCTCCAGGATGGCAGGCGGATTCTCCCGCATGAAGCCGCTCACCCGAGTATCAAGCGGGGGCATCCCGCGAATTGCCTCATACAACTCTTCCCTCCCGCAGTAGCCCTGCAAGACGCCGCCCTGGTCGGTCACCGGATAGCCCGGTTGTCCGCCATCGAAGCGCTCCATTGCCTCCGCAAGAGAGCTGTTCGCCGATAGAGTCTCAGCGGGACTCGTCATTACCTCGGCAACTTCGACCGAGGTGAGGAGGGGATTGTCTTTCACCATTGCCATTAAGCCCCTATACCCTTTGAGTGCCGCAGAAGCCCGCTGCAATTCCTTACGCACCTCCGTATCGAACTGCGCCAGGCGCTCGAAATCGCCGCGGCGGAGGGTTAGTAAATCGAGCGGGGTCTCTGCCTTGACAGACACCACATGCGCGCCTTGCCCGCCGGGCAAGAACGCATCGGCGCCGAAATGGTCACCGGGCTTGAGTAGGGTGACCGGGGGGGCAACTTCATCCAGATAAACACTTGCAGTTCCCGATTCGATGGTAAAGAAATTGCTGGCCGGCTCACCTTTGTGAAAGACGAACTCGCCCGGGGCGTAATGAGCCAGTCCCAATCCACCGGTACGCGACGTTTGTAATTGGACGATGTCAGGAGGGAACAGCGCCGTCCAGGTCCAATCGACCACGACCTGCAGCTTACGCGCCAGGCTGGGGAGCTTGCCCAGATAGATGCCCCGCCATAATACCCAGGCCACGAATCCTGAGAGGCGAATGCCGAGGATCTCGCCGACCGCCTTGCGATTCCCCAGTGACGCGAGCATGCCAAGCACCCTGAAGGAAAAGGGCCGGGTGGGTTGTCCTTTGAAGGTACGCGCCAGGTTTGCCGCAAGTTGTTTAGCCTGTCGCATGGCGAATTGCGCGGTGCGCGGGCTCGGTTTTTGATCGAACGCGTTCGGAATAATCGCGCAATCGCCGACCGCCCAGACATTCGTGGCGCCTGTCACCCGCATGTCGCGGCCGGTAACCAGGCGGCCATGCTCAAGCGGCAGGCCTAGTTGTTGAATCAGCGGGTTGGGCGATGTCCCGACGGTTGACACGACCGTTGCAGCTTCGAGCAAATCCCCGCTCTTCAGCCGCACGCCTGTCGCGGTGATTTCCCGCGCACCAGTGTTCAGGCGCACATCAACACCGGCTTTTCGCAATTTGTCACAGGCGAATTTCGAGAGGGAGAGGGCCTGCAATTCCGGGATCAGGCGGTCGCCATGTTGCAACAGGGTGATGCGCGGCCGCTCACCCAGGAGTGTAGGATAGTAGCGACGCGCCTCACTCACGAGTTCCGCCATCGCACCGGCCACCTCTACGCCGCTAAATCCTCCGCCGATCACCACGACATTGAGCAACCGCTTCCGTCGCACGGGATCGGTTTCGACCGCCGCTTGCTCCAGTCGCGCAATCAAATCATTGCTCAGATAGATCGCATCGCCGAGCGTCTTGAGCGGGTAGGCATAAGCCGCGAGGCCTGGCATCAGGTTCATGTTGACGACCGAGCCGCAGGCCAGGACCAGGTGATCATAGGTAAGCGAGCCGCTTTCGCCGCCCGCGCCGACATACCTGAGCCGATTGCCTTGCAAGTCGATGTCGGTTACCTGCGCCGTCAGCCACGTCGCCCGTCGCACCATCTGACGGCCGGCGACGACGACATGCAAAGGGGAGAGTGAGCGCCCGACCACCTCGGCAAGCATCGGCGTGAAGACGAAGTGATTCTCGCTGCTGATGAGCACGATCTCAATCTCGGAAGAAAGTTTCCGCTCCAGGTGCTGCGCGAGCGTCACGCCACCGAACCCGCCGCCGATGATAATTACCCTTCGTTTACTCATACTTTGATCTTCTCCCTTGCTGGGTCCAATCGCTGCGGTGTCGCTTCCGGCCCGACCTCTTCGCCGTGCCCGTGGCTCCCAAAAACGTTTACTGACGGAGGAATAAATGAGCCTCTCCTAGGTTGCTCTCTGGAGATCTTGCAATTCGTACCTACAGATAACGCTGAAAGCCTTCAACGGATCGTCTCTCGTTTTGACCGTGCTCATTCGAAGCTGTTCAGCAGATAGATTGTCATCCCCATACTGCTTGACTATTCGATCGATGACCTTCACTGCTTCCATAATGACTTGATCAGAAGCAAAAAGCTGAATGCGGCTCAAGACGGCGTAAAGTGAGACCACCCCTGGAAGCTCCGCGTCGTCATCGTCGATACGGTGCGTGGCGGACGCAACATAAAGTTTGGAAGCCAGTTCTATGAACTCGGAATAGTTCGTCTCTCGCTTGGCGATTTCCCGTTGTAAGAGATCGCGCCGATGCCGGCTTCGTTCACCTACCCAGGTGCTAGCCAATGACGCAAGACCGCCGACGCAAGCACCCGTGATGGCCGCCAAAGCGCTTGTTACTCCACCGTCCATACCCCAGTTCACTCCCTTTCACCCGTCATCCTGTCGTTATCTTTCCAGGCGTCGCTCACGCTCTCTTCGATGAAGGCCGCCAGCATCAGTCTCCTGTGGCCAGCGCCTCTCGCTGCGGTGTCGCTTCCGCTTCGACCTGCTCCGCCGTCCCCGTGGCTTCCCACTTAATCAGTTTGAGATCGAGCACGAAGATCGAATAGATCACCGGCACCAGCAGCAATGTGATGAAGGTCGCGACCATCATCCCGCCCATCTGCGCGTAGCACATCGGCTCCCACAGCGGCCCGCCGTGCATCGCCAGCGGGACGAGTGCAAACACCAGGGCGAGGACCGTGATCATCACCGGGCGCAAGCGCATGATGCCGGCATCCAGCACCGCCTCCTTCAGCGGCTCGCCTTCCGCGTGCTTCTCTTCGATGAAGTCGAAGAGCACGATGATGTGACTGACGATCAGGCCGACCAGGCTGATGATTCCCAGGAAAGCCATGAACCCGAAGGGCGTGTCCATAATCCAGAGCGCCGCCAGCCCGCCCGCGATCCCGTAAGGCACCGCTGCGAAGACGACGAACGGCTTGATGGCGTTCCTGAACTGAAAGACGAGGCTCAGATAGATCGCGACCAGCGAGATCATCAGCACGACCGTCTGATTTTTGAAACCCTTGACCTGCTCCTCTTCCGACCCGCCGAAATCCATGTGGTAGCCGGAGGGGAGCTGAGCGGCAAAAGCCGTCAACTGCGGGCGGGCGACGCTCACGATCTCAGACGGCAGGTGACCGGGTTCGGCCATGCAGGAGACGGTGATCGTGCGGAATTGATTGCGCCGGCGGACCTTCTCGGTCTGCATCCCGTACTCGACCGACGAGACCTGCCGGAGCTGCACCTTCTGTGCCCCCTGCATGGAATAGACGTACAGGTTCTGCACGTCGGCCAGTTGCGCGCGTTCTTCCATCCGCAGTCGGGCCACGATCGGGATCTGCTTATCGCCTTCGCGCAGCACCGTCACTTTGCTGCCGCTGATCCCCGTCGCCGAGGAAGCGGCCACGTCGAGGTTAGTGATTCCCGCCGCGTTCGCGCGGTCGGAGTCGGTTTCGAGCTTAACGGCAAAGATATCCTCCCCCCAGTCGTCACGAACGCGCTGGGCGTATGGAGTAGCGCGGAGAATATTTTTCACTTTCTCCGCCTCCTGGCGCAGCGCGGCCATGTCGGTGCCGGAGATACGAATTTCGACGGGCATCGTGATGGGCTTGCCCGTGTCGAGCTGCCGCACATCGACCCGCGCGCCCGGGACCCGCTCGTCCAGCGCCCTCTGCAGGGGGCCGATCAGATGGTTGGTGTCATGCTTGTCTTTGACTTCAATTATGACCTGCGCGTAGTTGAGCTGCTGCAGCTCGGGCGAGACCGAGAACCAGAAGCGCGGGCCGCCGCCCCCGACGAAGGTGGTCAGGGATTTCAGGACTTCACGCGGTTTACCGTCTTCGGAGTGCTCCTTCCCGTACTCTTCGGTCACCTCGCGCACCACTTCCTCCGCGCGCCGCGCGGCTTCGTTGGTGGCCGAAAGCGGCGCGTCTTCCGGCAGCCACACGTCGAGGTAGGAAAGGTAAGAAAGGTCTTTCGGGAAAAAGTCGGTTTTCAGTTGGCTGGCTGCCAGTCCACAAACCGCCAGGAAAATGAACGAGCCGAGCAGCACCTTCCAGCGGTGATTGATCGCCCAACCGCCGACCCGGTAATAAAAGGCCGGGAATCCTTTCTTGCGCCGTTCCGCGATGGACGGCTCCGGCTTCGACTTCAACAAAAAGTAGCCGAGGAAGGGGATGAAGATCATCGCCACGATCAGCGCCGCCACCAGGGAGCAGGTCAGCACGATGGGCAGGCTGTACAGAAATTCGCCGGTGCCGCCGGGCAGGGTCAGGAACGGCAGGTAGGCGACGATGTTGGTGATGGTGGCGAAGATGATCGCCGTGATGAGCTTCGTCGGCCCCAGCCATGCGGCGATGAGCGGCCGCAGACCCGCACCCAGCTGATTCTTAATCGCGTCGCCGGCGACCACCGGCACGTCCACCAGCAGGCCGAGGGCGATGATCAGCGTGGCGATGGAGACCTGCTGGAGATCGATCCCCAGCGTGTGCGACATCCCGAAGGTGATGAAGAGCGTGATAGGGATCGCCAGCCCCATCAGCAGAGCCGAACGCCAGTCCCAGAAGCCGATGAGTGAGACGATCACCACCAGGATTATCGCCTCGTAGAGGCTGTTCATGAACAGGTCCACATTCTCCGTGACCTGCCGCGGCTGGTCGGAGGTGCGCGCCATGATCAGGTCGTCGGGCAGCTGTTTCTTTACTTCAGCCAGCTTCTGATCAATGCTTTCACCGAATTGACCGATGTATCCGTCCTTACGCATCTGGACGGCGACCGTGATGGCGCGGCTGCGCTGCAAGTTGCCGTGTGCGTCGCGCCAGTCGTAGAAGTTCAGGTATCTCGGCGGGCTTTCATAACCGCGGTCGACGTCCACCACATCGCGCAGGTAAACGGGCGCACCCTGCTGCGTGCGGGCGATCGCCACGTCGCCGATCTCATGTTCACTCTTAAACTCGCCGGAAGGGTCGATGGAAAAGTTCCTGCCCATGGCTTCCAGTTCACCGCCCGCCGGTGTGATGTTGCGCGCGCCCAGAATCTTCGGCAGGTCTCCGGGCTGCAGGCCGTATGAGGCGATGCGCTCCTGGGAATAAAGGAGAAAGATCCGCTCGGACAGGATGCCCGCGCGCGACACCTTCGTGGCTTGCGGGACGCTCTTTAGCGCCTTCTCGATGAGGTCGGTGAAATCATCCATCTCGCGGTAGCTGTACTTGTCGCCCGCGACCAGACCCAGCCGTTCGCGCGCCTCCTGAGGGTCGCGGATCACCACGGGCGGCCAGCTATCCGGATGAAAATCCGTGGCCTGCAACCGCTCGTTGATGAACTGCCGGGTGTAGCCGAGCAGGGACTCATCGCTCGCGTCGGACACGCCGTCCACGCCGACGAACCCCGGCTCCGTGATGACGTGCAGGTCGCTAGCCACACCCTTCTCTTTGAGGTAATCGGCTAACAGATTGAGCGGGTCCCGCACGACGCGGGGGCTGACCGGGTGAGTGAGACTGCCGACAATCGTGAACCGCTTCCCACCACCCGCCGGCCCGTACTGCGCCCGGTAACGCGGGATGGCTTCACTAACCGACTTCGCGCGAAGGTCGATCTCCGCCTCACTCACCTTCGGGCTGGCGACGGTGAGCATGAGGGCCGACGTGTCGCCGAAGTCCTTGATGAATTGTACGGGTCCCGCCCCGTCCGGCAGATCTTTGATGGAGTCGAGTTTGAGCGCGATGTCGTCGAACTCTTTGGCGATCTGGCTGCCGGGAAAGTTCTCATCCAGGTCCACGTAAACGACCGAAATGTTGGTCCGCGAGATCGAGCGGATCTTTTCCACGTTGGCGTTCTGCGCCACCTTCTCTTCGACCTTCCTGGTCACCAGTTGCTCGATCTTCTCCGCGCTCACTCCGGGCCAGGGGGTGATGACGACGGCGGTTTTGACCGGCGTGTCCGGGTCTTTGCGCTGGGG
>JBASRM010000401.1:0-9781 GCA_049273835.1 Blastocatellia bacterium
ACGTCTCGAATCGCTCCTCAGGAACATGCGAAGATAGAAGTTGTCAAAGAATTGAGGGGGACCAATCACGCCCCCTCGCAAGAAAAAAAGTGATCGGTGAGCGGTATCACATTATGGCTTTTCGACAATGTCGCCCTTCAAAGTCGTCAGAGCCCCTGCTACTTCTTTTTGCTCTTTCTCAGGAACTTTGAATTTGGTAAGGGTCGCAACCAGGTGCTTGACCGCAGTGTTCCAGTCTTCTTCGGTGATGCCGAGCCCCTTGTGCGCGGTCTTCATATCGCGGCCTATGTACACACATGGACCGCCGGTCGCCGCGCACAACTGATCCAGCACCAGCTGGCGTATTCGCATCTTTGAGTTATCACTCGCTCCTACAAAGAAGCGGCCGAGCATCTTGTCGGTCGCGAGCCGGGTGATGAAATCATCTGTGACCGCGGCGAGCGCGTCATATCCACCAAGACGCTTGTAGAGCGAGTCGCTCTGAGCCGAAGCAGTCCTGGCGAGTCCGACGCACGTTATCAAGACGGCAAAGACAAGCGAGAGGCTAAGACAGTAGTTCCTTTTCACAGTTTCCTCCTGAGTTGAGTTGTTAACTTTCGCAACTAATCAGAACCTTCTTCAGTTCAAATGCTCGAAAAGATTGAGGATGATTAGCAACAATACGAATCTGCCTTGCGGGCCGCTGATGACTACGTAGCCGGAACCCCGATCGGATTGTTGCGAGAAGTGAGAAGGCGCGAGAAATGGACAGCTTCTCGCGCCCTCGGGCTGAGCCTCTCGACTCTCAGGCGAAAGTCGTATTTAGGCAGGGTTGAGGCTCAAATGCCCTGCGCGCAGGGAGGGGATGGTCTCCACACGCAGGGTACTCCAAGGCTGGCCGGAAGGGAGCCAGCCACAAATCGGCGGCTAGTTGCTTGAGCGGAAGGACCGCCGTATGAATCCAGATTCCGATCCGCCTGCATCAGCCTAATATCCCAACTTTCTGAATCAGCTAATCCCTCCTACATGACAAGGACGTAAAAAACGCTTCGTCTTAACCAAAACTTGTAATATTTTTTTATTTTTTTTAGAAACCTCGGACTTCGCGTGGGTGACGCTCAAGGCTTGTCGGGAAAGGAGGACGGCGATGGCGCCTAACTGTTTTGGTTGTAAAGTTTAAAGGCGGGTGTCGATGCCGGGCTGTAGCTGCCAATGTAAGCCCGCGCAGTCTCGCCATGAAACTCACGAGATAAGCAAGCGGACGACGGCTGACCCGCGTCTTTAGAGGAAGTTCATTGGGCGAGAGATCGAGCGAGGGATTTCGCTCTTCAATCGTGTCGAATCTTGCCTAACCCGGGTGAATTGCCTCGGCCGTGAACTGAATTAACCGCTGATGACCGCTGACTAACGTAAACGCTGATCCTCGCAGATCAGCGCGAATCTGCGAACCGTAGACAGTAACAATCATAACGAGTGCGATCTCAAGCTCGCGCTGTGCGAGAAAGTCATGAGTCAGGCAAAAGCGGAATAGAGAAGCGTGCTCTCAACTGTCTTTCCACTCGGGTATTCGCCCTGGAGTCCACGGCGCCCCGGCCGCTTCCATCGCTTTTTCAAGTTTCGCCAGGTCGCCTTCGATCAGCGCCCGGAGCCGGGACAGCACTTGCTCGAAATCCTGAGCAGCGGCAGCATAGTGGTCCTTCTGAGTTTGAGTAGGCGCAGATGTGGACATACGTTGATCCGAAACGATGGTACCGACTCGTTCCACAATGGACGGCGGAAGCGTCTCCTGGCGCTGGCGCAACGCGGTATCGCCACGCAAAGCGCGCAGGATGTCATTCGTGCGCTTCTCGATCGAAGCCGCATCATCCAACAACCTTGCTTCAGCAGCGGGTGTCTCGTGCAGCGCGCGCTTGATTTGGCCGAGTCGCGTCTTCAATTGATTGGCGGTGTCGGTTGCTCCGCTCACCGCGCGCTGCAAACGCGCAACCCGCTGCTGGAATTCGACCAGCGCCGCGCGATCCGGCGCCGGCATTGATGCCTGACCCTCGACAAACACGCTGAACTCCTGCGGCGCCGACAGCCGGGTTGTCAACCCGTTCACTCGTTTCGCGAGGCTCACAGCATACGTGCCTGGCATAACCAACGGCCCGCCTGGCGGCTCGGCAAAGGGATCCTCCTCGGCATCGGGCGGCCGCGGCGGCGCAAGCGTGGGCGCCGGATACCGAAGATCCCAACTCACCCGATTGATTCCCGGCGCGAGCGGCGCGTTCAATCTGCGTACAATTCGGCCCGATGGATCGGTGATGGTAAAGATGATCGACGGCGCCTCTTCTTCCTCTTCGGCGCTCAAGTCGGCGAATGCAGGGTAGGGAAGGGGCGAGCCTTTTCGTTCAGCATCCTTCTCCGCCTCCTGCCGCATTTGTTTTTTTGTCTTTGGCGCTTCTTTCAGATAGTAAGTAAACGTCGCGCCAAACGGCGGATTGTCCGCTGTGTAATACGCTTCCCCCTGAAATGATTTTCCTCGACCACCAAGCGGCTGGGATTGGATATACATCATCGCATCTTTGACAGCGAACAGAGCCGCTTCTTGAGCAAGCGTCTCGGGCTTGATCGTGCGAAGCGAAGTGTAGTTGTCCAAAATGTAAATGCTGCGACCGAACGTGCCCACGACCAGGTCATTCTCGCGCTTCTGAATCGCGAGATCTCGCACCGAGATTGTGGGCATACCCCCTTTGAGTTGAATCCATTTCTGCCCGCCGTCGACGCTGAAAAACAATCCGAATTCGGTCCCGATAAAAAGCAGATTAGGATTGACGTGGTCTTCGGCTAACGCAAGCACCGGCCCATTAGCCGGAAGATTGCCCTTGAGCGAAATCCACGACTTTCCGCGATCCGTGCTTTTGAGCAGGTAAGGGGCGAAATCGCTGCGCTTGTGATTCTCGAAAGCGGCATACACAGTGTCCGCATCGTGTTGCGACGCGGCGATGCGGCTGACGTAGGTCATATCGGGCACACCGGGAAAGCTTTCGATCTTGCGCCAGCTCTTTCCGGCGTCTTCGGTTACTTGAATCAGCCCGTCGTCGGTCCCGACGTAGATCAACCCCTCCTTCTTTGGCGACTCCGCCAGCGCCGACGAGTTTCCAAACGGATCGGTCGAAGTGTGCTTGGCTACTGCGTCCGGCCCCCAGATTCTGCCCATCACCGGAAGCTTGTTTCGATCGAGACCGCGCGACAACTGTGTGCTGATCACCCTCCAGGTGTCTCCGCGATCGTCGCTGCGAAACAACCTATCGGCTGCGAAGTAGAGCCTGGTATGAGAATGGGGGCTGATGATGAATGGAGAGTCCCAGTTGAATCGCAGCGGGTCGTCGCCCTTTCTCTCGGACGGTTGAATCCCCATTCGCTCACCGGTGCGTTTGTCGAATCGCACCAGCGAGCCGTACTGCAGCTCGGCGTAGATCGTGTTAGGGTCCTCCGGATCAACCTGGGTTCGAAAACCGTCGCCGCCGTGAGTCACGAACCAATCGGAATTCACAATCCCCGACGCGCTGCGCGTGCGAGACGGTCCGCCCACACTGTAGTTGTCTTGCATTCCGCCGTACACGTTATAAAAGGGCGTCGCGTTATCCACCGTCACATCATAGAATTGCCCGAGCGGAAGATTCGGTTTGAACTGCCAGTTCGATCCGCGATCGTAGCTCTCGTAGACTCCTCCGTCGCAGCCCACGAGATAGTGTCTTGTGTTATCCGGATCGATCCATATCACGTGGTTATCGACGTGTTTGGATTTCTCGCCGAGTCGCCTCAGGGTGCGGCCGCCATCATCGGACACCATCAGGAACACGTTCATCACATAGATCCGATCCAGCTCTTTGGGATCGGCTGTGATTTGGGCGTAATACATCGCACCGGCATCGAATGGATTGCGTCTTTCCCAACTCCCGCCACGATCCGATGAGCGAAATATCCCGCCTTTGCCGTCGGCGGCTTCCACGGTTGCATATATCACATTCGTGTCTACCGGTGAGATGGCAAGACCTATGCGACCCATCTCGACGCTCGGGAGGCCGGCTCGAAGCTTGTTCCAGGTCGAGCCCGCATCAGTCGATTTGTAGATCGCGCTCTCGGGCCCGCCGTTTATCAGCGTCCACACATGTCTGCGCCGTTGATACGACGCAGCGTAGACAGTATCCGGATTGTTGAAGTCGATCACTACGTCAGTAACACCGGTGTTCTCACTGATCGAGAGGACATTCTTCCATGTCTTGCCGCCGTCGGTGGTCTTGAAGAGGCCTCGGTCTCCGCCCGGTCCCCATAACGGCCCCTGCGCCGCGACAAAAACCGCATCAGAGTTGCGAGGGTCAATTGCGATTCGTCCGATGCGCTCGGAAGCTTTCAGACCGGTGTTCTTCCAAGTCTTGCCGCCGTCGTCGGACCGATACACGCCATCACCATAAGAGACGCTGCGCTGGCTGTTGTTCTCCCCGGTTCCGACCCATATCGTGAACGGGTTCTTCGGATCAATGGCAATCGTCCCGATTGAATAGGAGCCTTCGTTGTCGAAGATCGGCGACCAGGTTATCCCTGCGTTGGTAGTCTTCCACACGCCGCCTGACGCGGCCCCAACGAAGTATCGAGTGCGGTCGGTCGGGTCAACGGCGATGCTGCACACGCGACCGGACGTGAACGCAGGACCGATCGATCGAAGTCTGAGCCCGGCGAACGTTGATGCGGACATCGGATCGGCCGGCCTGCGCGGCTCGTCCTTCTTAGCATCCTCTTTGGGTTTGGCGGCGGGTTCTTGCCCGTTCCTGTCTTGAGGATTCCTCGCTTCATCCTGCCGTACACCTTTTGGGTTCACGGAATTGGTGAGGGCGGACAACGGCGCGGGCATTAGGGCCGCGACCAGACTAACGACCAGCAGAGTACGGGTGATTCTCACGGGGAGCCTCCGATGAAGAAGAGTTCGTAGTCCAGCCTTCAGTCAGGCGGAACTTCGTAGCGAATTCCATAGCGCCTTTACAAGCTTCCGCCTGAAGGCGGGACTACGAACGCTTTAGATGTTTGTGTTTGGAGTTCTACGGCAACCGCTCGAAAGTAAACTCGACGCCCGCGTTTGCGACAGGTTTGAGCGTCAACTTTTTGCCCTCGAGTTTGTACTCCCACTTAGTTGTCGTGCCCATGGACCCGGGGCTTGCCTGAGCGAGTTGTTGCAAGCTGATGATGTTGCCCTGGACTTCGAACGTGCCTGCAGTCGCAGCAAGCCCTTGATACGCTGCGATGATCTTCTTCGCTCGCTCTTCTTGAGGCTCGCTTTGCTCCCACGTCTGTCGCCCAACGCTCGACTTAACGAACGCCATGTATTTCCCGTGAACGACTATCATCCCCTTTGCTTCTGCTTCAGTTTGACCGCCTCCCTGAAACGTCAGGCCGACGAATTTGTACGCGCCCTCCAATTTCGGATCTGCCGCCAATACGTTTACGGCCGAGACGATAACAGTCAAAAGAACTAGTGCTGCCTTAATTTTCATAAAGAAATCTCCTTGGTTACGACTGAAAATCGAGTCCGGTATGATACCGTCGCGCTCGCGGTTCTATCAAGGAGATGAAATAGCCCACGAATTGTTCTGCAGGCTGTTCTGCGGCTGGCAGGTCCGCAGAACGGAACAGTCACCGGTACATTCCGGAAGCATTCGGCTAGAATGTCATCTATGACGGAAAGGAAAGTTAGAATCGCCATACTTGTTGACGATATGTTCTTCGCCGCGAAGATAAACAGCGCCGCATCGGTTTCCGGAAGCGAGATTGAGCGAATCAAGTCACGTGAACAACTGGAGACCCTGGTCGCGAACCCGCCTTCGATGGTTATCATCGATCTGAACTCCGATCGCTTGGACCCGTTGGAAACGATCGCGTTTCTAAAATCTCGCGCAGAACTGACAGGGGTTCAGGTGGTTGGATTCGTATCGCACGTCCAGACTGAGCTTATCCGGCGAGCGCAAGCGACGGGTTGCGACTACGTGCTTCCTCGTTCAGCGTTTACCCAGATGCTGGTCCAAATAATGTCGGGGGATTTGGCGGCGTTACGAGCGCCGGGCTAATCGCGACCGCGAGCAGGCGGAAGATTGTTGCCAAGTC
The DNA here is from genome assembly GCA_049273835.1 of Blastocatellia bacterium. Taxonomy (GTDB): domain Bacteria; phylum Acidobacteriota; class Blastocatellia; order UBA7656; family UBA7656; genus Onstottus_A. The sequence continues at coordinate 6,118 of JBASRM010000401.1, forward strand.
TGGCGCACAACGGACTGGAGTTCACGCTGCGCCAGATTGAGACTTTCTGGATGCCGCAATGATCTCATAAAACTCAGGCCTTCTGTCCGCAAGCCTGTCGATCTCATACGATCCCGCAACGTTCACGATTTTGTTTTTGTTTGCTTCCTTGAGATCAACTTCGACAAAGACCATCTCCTCGCGATCACCCGACGCTTCGATCAAAGTGTCGCCGTTGTAATCAATAACTTTGGTCCTGCCGATGAATTCCCAACCGCGTTCGACTCCGACTCGATTCACCGCGGCGAAGTTGACATGGTTTTCGCAAGCACGGGTATTGACGATGAATTCAGCGGTGCGCCGGGCGCCAGCCGGCCAGTTGGTTGGGAGAATGATTAACTCGGCGCCGAGAAGCTTCAATGCGCGCGCTGCCTCGGGAAAGCTAGCGTCGTAACAAATGTTGACTCCGATCTTCCCAAATGGGAGTTCTATGATGGCAAACTGTCTGTCGCCCGGTCTTAGGAATCGATCGACTCCCAGAAATGGGAGATGTACCTTTCGATAGCCGCCGGCCATGCCTCCAGGTCCGACGACCATCGCCGCGTTATAGAAGTGCGACCCGTCCTGCTCGATGAAGCCAACAACAGCGTGAGTGCCGGTCTCGCGGCATGCCTCGGCGATTGCTTCTGCCGAAGGCCCATCAATCGGTTCGGCAAACGGCGAGGCTTCGTCGAGCGAGTCAAAGCAGTAGCCGGTCAGCGCGCATTCGGGAAAGATAACCAACTGCGCGCCGCTCTTGGCTGCCGCGCGTATTCCAGCGATGATCTTCCGCAGATTGGCTTCGACCTCGCCGATCGCGATATCCATCTGTACGCAGGCGATCCTGGTTGTTGCCACAGTCCCTCCTCAAGCCTCAAGAACCTGTCGGAATAACGAGGTCTCCCCTCGTAGTAACGAATTCATTCGTTCTGATATCTGGCCACCGGAGAATTAACGAATAAATTCGTCACTACGAAGCAACGCCAGTTATTCCGACAGCTTCCTCAAGCGGTTTGAGCGCTAAGCTTCAACGCAATACGACAGAGATTCCTGGCGGAGGCGTGTGGGAATCGAACCCACCCAGGCCGCCTCTCGGCGACCCGCAACGGGTTTGAAGCCCGCGAGAACCACCAGGCCCCCTGCGCCTCCTCAATAAGTTACAGGGATTGTCACAGATCGATCCAACAAATGACTCAACAAACCCTCGTATTCTACACGACTTTCTTATTGGTAGGAAAATCCGGTAGTGGGTATTCGTGTGCCGCTGTCTTCGGAATTAACTAACGTGCTTGTCCACAGCCCAGATGAGGGTGCGTACGTTAACGGGTTTGATTAGGACGTTATCGGCGCCTGCTGCTTTCGCTTCGTCCGTTACCTCTCTGCCGGCGACCATCACCACCGCAGTCATCATCCGGTGCTCAAGCGACCGGATGAACCTAATAAGCTGCACTCCGTTTGTTCCCGGCACATGATCGCTCAGCAGAATGAGGTCATAAGGCTCACTTCCACCACTTGCCGCATTGCACGGTCGCGACTTGAGTGCCTGATGGCGCTTTTGACATGCCCGTGACGGCTGTCTCTAACGCTAGTTGATGGCGAAAAAATGTCTCATTCGGTCGGGTTAGACATAACACTTGCGGATTAGCGCTTTCAATCCATGCGCCAATGCCATCAGACTCCCCTGTGTAAGAAGAGCAACCATCTATCGCTACATCGAAGAAGGGCTGGTGTACACGGTCAACGTTGCTGGTAGGTTATATCAGGTATGCACCTGTTCTTTTGCTAAGGCTAGTTCGCTGATGAACAAGCGATTCTAAAAAAAAACTCGACACTGTGGCATCTGGTCTTCAACTGAAGTGGCTAGCTAACCATATTCCCCCTTCTCGAAACCAAAAACGCGATAACAACTGTTGACACCATGAAAAGCGTAGCCAACATTTTGACCTCCAGCGGCTTTGGCGAAGCAAGAGTCATAAGCCAGTAAACAACAAACATGATCAAGAGAGCATATTTCAGCCAATTCCGCTTCCTGTCCTTTACGACGAAAAAGGCTAACATAGCACCTAGAAAATACACTGTAGCTTCTACAAACTCCCCAACTGATATTCCATCGCTTGAGAATAAGTCTTTCATGTTCTCCTCACTAAACCAAATCCTAAACCACTACTCCCTGTCATTCAACTCAGCCTAAGTGCGCTCGACAGCATTCTGCCTAACAAACAGTTATTGGTTCACGAAGAAGACATCCCACGCCCATCTACCGACATGTGCGCCATGCACATCATACACCTTGGCTCGATAACGGAAGCGGTTGCCATACTGGTCTGTTCGCTTCGATACTTTATAGTCATAACTCATTGCATTGACTCCAAGCCTCCTGCCCATTTTTAGCTTTGGCTTTTTGCGCGGACAACGAAAACATTCCAGAGACTACAAGTTTATTTTCAAAAAATTGGGTTTCCCCTATCAGACTTCTTAGAGTATCGCTGGCTCTTACATCCGCAACCATCTGCAATACCTCTCTCTCTCTAGACTAGAAGATAGTTGCTCGCCTTCCAGGATTTCCTTGCTATTGAGAATGACCTTTTGATTCCTAAACTGAAGGGTAACATTAGTGTTTTCTTGTTTTGTTTTGTTGCTTGTGGATGATGAATCGTCCTCCGGTACACCTTCTTTGCGACCTGGAAATGTCGAGGTAACAAATAACGATTCACCATCACTGCTCGTAAACGAGACTACGCAAGGAGACGTCATTTGTCGGACCGGATCATTTTCCATTTTCATTTTGCATTTATCATTTGTCATTTTTCAGATTGTTACGTTGGGGGCACCTCGACACTTCGCTTCCCAAAAATGATAAATGGAAAATGGAATCTGGAGCATCGCTGACAAAGCATAAATCCTTACTGATTGGTCTTTGCCTTCACCTTGTTCATAAACCGCTCCATCTCAACCGGCGCGCGAACGTGCGTCCCCTCCCCGATCTTCTCGAAACCATCGTGAGCCTCAACCTTGAACTTGATCGCGTTGTCTCCCACCTCGATCACTTCCGCGCGCGTGATCACCTTAGCGCCCACCGGCGTCGCCGCGAGGTGCCTCACATTGACGACGACACCCACGGTGACCCAACCCTCCGGAAGATAATCTTGTATCGCCGCGGCCGCGGTGTTCTCCATGTGATAGATCATGATCGGCGTGCCGTACACCTCGGGCATATTCTCGTGAAAGTGAGCGACGGTCATCTCTCTTGCTACCGTAATCTCCTGAGTCGCAGTGGCTCCAACCGGTATGTTAGCCGTTGTCTTCATTCATGCACCTCGGTTTGTGTTTGAGGATCAAGGAGCCACATTCTAGCTGGATCGGATTCAAAAGACTACGTGTCTCCAAGACAACACCGGTGTCGCTTGAGCGCGACGCTTAATGGTGCGCGCCTGTCGGGATCAGTCTTTTCTCGCGATACCGACGACTCGATCGATCATCGCTTGCTGGCACGAGCTTTGCCAAAGTATCGTTCACCTGACAACTTGCATTCAAAGGCGGGTCCTTTTTGATAAGACAGACGACGCTTCAACGATCGGTTTCGATCAGCGGTCATGGGCTTCACACCGGCGAGCCTTCGCGAATTACGCTCAATCCCGCCCCAGCC
>JBASRM010000405.1:0-3002 GCA_049273835.1 Blastocatellia bacterium
GATTGAATCTTCCTATGCTCTGCGCATAATGCCTATTCACCGCATAGTGCACACGACGGGCACGCACTACCCTCTCGCGAATCTCGGACGAACTCTCGGCGGGTGTGTCGCTCGCAAGCTCTTTGAACTTAACTGCGGGAACGCCGATGTGAATGTCTATGCGATCCCCTCTGTGAAGCGTGCGCAAAAACAGACGTTGAATCTGTCCGCCATTGTGATCGCGCTGTCAATTGTTTCTTGCGGGGTTACGTATCTGCTTTCGCTTTGTTCCAGCGAGGCGAGATCGAGGATTTAAAGAATCACGGCTTCGTTGTAACCTTGCCAACGATACTTTATGAACCCGCGTTCGGGCGTCCAGCCGTGCGTGACGGTCGCGCCTCGGTTCTGTGCCCACTGCCAGTCTGTACTATCGAGACAGGATTACAATACCCATCTCAGTTCCTATCCATATGTTCCCACTGTGGTCCTCAGCAAGGCAGCTGACGCGGTCGCTAGGGAGTGAACTATCTTTGGACGTAAACAACGTCCATGTATTAGCCTTCTGGTCAAAAACCACAAGTCCGCTCTGGGTCGCGAGCATCAATCGATTATCACGATCCTCGTACATAGCGCGGACTCGAAGCGCAGAAGTAGCTACACTGCTGCTATCTTTCGGGCCAGCTAGGCCACGCATGTACTCTAGCAGGGCCTGCTCCTCGGGGGACGGTGGCTTTTGTTTGGGGTGCGCCGGGACCGGAAGATACTCGATAATACTGTACACCTCCCAGCCATGGGTGCGTTTGTCAAAGGCCGCCACGCTTCCCAATTCGTCTGAGAACCAAATCGTGCCGTCGCGACCCTCATAGGCAGCAGCGGCCTGAACAAGTCCATTCGGTAGGGGGTACATGCTCCAGGCGCCGGTACTCAGGTCAAGCCGAAAGATTGCTCTATCGGCCCCAAGGAACACGGAGCCGCCTTTATCCACGAGCCCGCAGTATGTCTCCGGCAGGATGCCTGCTGGCGTTTTTCGCAAGAACTGGTCGATGAGGCGGGTTGACCCCAAAGCCCTTCTCAACTTCTCATGTTGGCGATCCTTCATGGTCGGTACTGGACGGCCTAGATGCTTTGGCTCGGGTAGCAGAAGATACTGGGCTTCAAGTTCTCGCGGCGGCTTGGCTACCTCGCTCCAGGCTTCGCCATCGAAGGCTCCCAGTACGTCATCCCTAATAAAGAATATCCTAGACACCTTTGTGGAGAACATAGCGCGGATAGGGTCAAGTATTCTCACGAGCACACTCGTCTGGTCCATCCCCGGAAAGTGATCCGCGAAGGAGCGACTTACGGAAGGTGGCTCCAGACGGTGCCAAGTCCCATCAAAATAGACCGGGTGACCTGCGTCAAGCAACCACAACCTCCCGTCTTCTCCGCTGACGATCGCTTCGAACGACTCAAAATGTCCTGGGGCACGATAACCGGCGAGATCGGCCCACTCGCCGCGCATTTCGTCGTATACCGATGCGGCTGCTCTACCTACAACGACCATCGAAAGATTCTTTCCCGGCAAGATCGCTTTGATTCCTAGATACCTAGTGGGAACTTTGTTGGCGGTCCGCAGCACGCTAAGTACGCGGTGACCGGCGAAGAACGTCTTCGATTTTTTGAAGGAGGCCGGGTCCGACCCATGTGTTTGGCGGCGTGATGTATCATCCGATTCGCCCGATGCCGCTAAAGCAAGTACAAGACCGATAGCCAAAACTAGGTTAGTCAATCTCCTCATCAGCTCGTGTTCCATATGAATTTCGGCTGGTTTGCAGATCCTCAGTTTTGGTTCAACCCAGCTATTACAGCCTCTAGGAATGCCCCATAGAATAGGTTTTCCTGCGGCCCGATGTCTGACACAAAGCTATCGAACAAGGCTTTGTCAAAGGACTTTAGCGTGTCACTACAACCACCTGCCGTCATCTCAGCCAGCTTTTCATTAAACGCTTTCAAGAAGCTGCGCCCAACTCTAGCAGAGAATAGTGCGGACTGGTAGTCACCGCCACCTTCTCTTGCAAGGGCTGCCGCTCGCTTTCCTATCTCTGAAAACTCACGCCTCACACCCTCAGGGTCTTTCCGATACCTGAAGTCTGGTGGCGCAATCGCTCTGTCCTTAGCATTGCGAAATTCAGTCAAGAGTGCGTCTCCAGCATCAAACTCACTAAACACTGAATGCGCGAAGGCCTCGGCCTTCCCGCTTAGAGTATACAGATCATTGAGCCCTTTCTTGCACTGTTCTTCAGTCCACTTCTGTTCCCCGCCGCCTCCGCTTCCAACTCCCGTGTCATTTCTGAGTGGTCCAATGTCCCTACAGAGGCTAAGCGTAAAGCTTCCAATTCGCGCCCATCCATCTGCTCCCAGGGATAACCAAATGGTACCTGTGCCAACAATGCGGCAGTCCGTTACGCGGCCGTCGGGATCAGATGCATTAACCGGATCATTGCCTGCATAAGAATAGCGATTGAGGCTCTGAGGCCAGTCGATCACAGGCCCTACTGGATCAGTCCTCATAAATCTTCCAAGGTTGGACGAGTACTGTCTATTCACCGCATAGTCTGTAACAATCTCACCGTCTCTTTCATATTGGGTGAAGTGGTGCTTCTCTTGCGTGCCACTCTCTGCAAAGTCCTCTCCAAACGGCAGGTGAGCCTGACGACCTAACACGTTACCACCTGAGTTCAGCACGAGTCTGGTGCTCAACCGGTCGCTCAGATAGTACTTCGTCGTCCAGGGCGCTCCGCCGCTAGCTCTGTCTCTGCTTGAGATCATTCGGCTACCCGCGTAGATGTAGTCCACTAGCGCCGAGTTCACTTGATATGTCGGATTCGTAGTGTAAGCAGTCGTTGCGTCGTGCTCGCCGATCACCTGCGAGCCTTGCCAGAGGTAGTGAGTCCACGCCACGCCAACTATCTTCGTCACGCGACGATTCTGATGATCGTACTTGTATTGAGCAGTCGTCCCGCCATCGACACTCACCACTCGAT
>JBASRM010000411.1:0-9076 GCA_049273835.1 Blastocatellia bacterium
GGCCGGAGCAGACGCGGCTGAGTCTCCATGTACTGGATAACTTCCTTTTTATCGAATATGTGATTGCCTGACGTCATCACATCCACTCCGGCGGCGAGTATCTCGTCTCCCACCTTTGGGACCAGGCCGGCGCCTTCGGCCGCATTTTCGACATTGGCGACGACAAACTCAGCCTCGTGCTGTTCTTTTAGTCTCTTGAGCGTTGAGGTGAGAACCTTGCGGCCCGGCTTGCCCACCACGTCCCCAATAATGATGACCTTCATCTCGCCTCCCGTGTTGAGGCACAATTAAATCATAAAAGCGCTGAGTAAGACTAACCGACCATCCCGGGGTGATGAGCGCGCTGCTCAAGGACACTGTTGAATGTGATTCCTCTTAATCTAAAAAGGGAAGCCTGGAAATTCATTGCCTTTGGGGTTCAAAGTCACGAGGTCGTCTTGATAGCTCGGATCGTGGTGATATAATCTGCGTCAGGCTGGCCCCAGCCCGGTTGTAAAAAATTCAACGACGTAATCGAGACCGAATGCGACGAAAATGGGCTTACATTTTGGCGATCACACTGTTGTTGACGCTGGTGAGCGCCGAAACAGCTTCGGCTAAGAAATCGCGCTCGAAGCGTGTGTCATCTCGGGGTCAAATCAAGCGAGATAAAGGTCGCGCAAAACCGGGCCATCGACTCTCGCGACGTGAGAAATCTGCGCGGGGCAAGTATGCGACGCGCGGGAGGAGAGGCCGCCGAGAGGGGCGTTCTCGCCGCTCGACCGGGACAAAATCGGCTCCTCAGGCTGCAGTCGCTTCCGGTGTTTCACGACCAATACCCGGCATCAACGCAGAAAGGACAACCGAGATCCAGAATGCGCTTATCAAAGCCGGCTATCTGAACGGCCCTGCTTCAGGACAGTATGACGACGCAACCGTCGATGCCATGAAGCAGTTTCAAGCCAATAATGGCCTGTCTCAAACCGGGTTGCCGTCCGCGTCTTTGCTAAAAAAGTTGGGCGTTCCGAAGCGGAGCAACGACGGGTACGCGGTCCCGGTGCGGACCGTAAGTGAGAATAACAAGAAGCGCCCCGGTGGCGAGCCCAAGCCGTAACAACTTTATTTGTTTTCAATCGGAATATAATTTAGGTATAATCACCGCGCGAAATAATTGCCCTATCAGAGCATAGAAGTTGGAACTGTTTGGCCTCCCCCTCAGTTCAAGAAAAAAGAATAGACGTATTGGGTTGTATCGTATGCCGGAAGAATATTTCATGGAGCGGCTGCGTGCGCAGGAGGACGAGATCGTGTCTTTACGCGCGACTTTCGAAGCTGCCCGGCGGCAACGCAACAAGAAACTGATGGGTATCTCGCGCAAGCGGCTGGAAATGGCCCTCCACCTGCGCGAGATGTATCAGCGGTTGCTCAAGCGCGACGGAGCTCGCGGACAGACAGCCTAATTGACCATCGCCCTTGCAAACGAATCTCGGTCGGGTGCTGGTACATGATGGAGCGTGTGCCCGATCAATTGCTTCCGCCCACCCTGATTCTAAGGCCCGCGCTGAAGTTCAATCGGTAGGCTGGAAACCCGAGCACCTCTTCATAATTCTGATTGAGCAGGTTCTCCACTCTGGTGAACAGGCTCAGGAAGCTGGTGACGCGATATGAACCGGCAGCGTTGACCTTTGCATATCCGTCGTTGAAGATCGGCTTACCGGACTCATCGAATTTCGCAAATGGAAAAGGAATGAAGTCTCGGCGTCTGCCGACAATCGAACCGTCCACGGTCACATCGAATCGCTGTTCAATCCAACTCGCCTCGAACGCGCCGGAATGCCTTGGTCGCCGCAACAACGGCAGCCCCAACTCAGGATTTGGCTCAAACAAACCCGCGAATGTCGGGGGCGGAAACGTCAGCACATCGGCGGCGCGATCGAGCCGCGAGCGCAAGAACATGTAGCTTGCCGTCAAGCTCAGCCTCGATAAGTGTCCTCCCGGCCGCGCGCTGACGCTCAGCTCCACGCCCCGGCCCGATGCCCTGTCCGCGTTTATGAAGTTCGTCAATGTTCCATTCGCCAGCCGGACCGGCTCGGATGCCGCCGTAGAATCGAAGATGATAAGATCCCGAAACCGGTTATCGAAGTAGGTCAGGTCCACACTCAAACGACGCGCAAAGAACTCCTGCACAACACCTGCGTCAAAGCTGACGGCACGCTCCGGGTCAAGACCGGGGTTGCCCAGCGCGAAGATGCTGGGACCGAACGCTTCATCAAGCGTTGGCTCTTTGATCGCCGTCCCGAAGCTCACCTTAAACCTGGTCGCACCAATCGTCACGTTTTCCTGATGCTGTCTCGCAATCAGTGAAACAGCAATCTTAGGGTTCGCTGAAAAACCGAATCCAACATCGCCCGAGGGCGAGCTCGACCCAAGGGATCGCAGAACTGCTCTCAAGTCCGGAGGCACGGTGCCGGTGTTATTCTCGACTCTTAAACCCGCAGTTAGAAAAACCCGCTCGCGCCAGCTCAACTGGTCTTGAATATAAAACCCGAGATTGTTCCTGGCGGGCGACACGCGCGCGCGCGAAAAATCATTGCTGCTTGTGATCACTGCCGACTCGCGCTCGAAATCTATTCCGGCAGTAAGAAGATTTGCGCTGTTGATCGCCGCGACTCCCTGGTAATGAATGCCGCTACGTTTTTGGTGGTCCTTGAAGCTAGAGACGAAATCCGCTCCAAATGAGAAAGGAGGAAGCGGCGGAGTTCCGGGTTTTGTAAGGTCCTGTGCCAAGGGGTCGAAATTGTTGGTATCGAACTCCGAATAGATAAACCGCGCCAGTTGGTGGAACCTGCTCGTCGTTCTTATGTTCAGGGTTGCCGCGAGTGCGAGGTCCCGGTGTTTCTGGCGAGAATCAGGGTCGGAAAACAGAATCGTGGTAGGGCCCGGAACTCCGCCCGTGCTGTTGTTCCACCGCGAGGTTATTCTGAGATCCACCTTCGGCGCGAATCGAAAGCCAAAGTTGGCAGACGCCGAACGGTTGATGTAGTCACTGTTGGGTACTCGACCGTCCGACGACCTGAAGCCAACACTTGCCGAATAATCAAACCAGCGTGCAAGCCCCGAAAGCCTCGCGGTTTCACGGTGGAAAGCAAAACTTCCACCTTCACCCGAGAACTCAAACTCCGGTGTGGCCGTCGAGCCGCGCCGCGTGATTATCTGGATTGCGCTGGTCACGGCGTCTGAGCCTAGCGGCGCGCTTGCCGGACCGCGAGCAACTTCAATGCGGTCGATGTTTTCGGGCGTCAAAAACGCGAAGTCGAAACCGCCGCCCGCCCGGTTGACCGGCACGCCGTCTATCAAAACTTTGTTGTAGTCCGATTCACCACCGCGAGTAAAGATCGAAGTCAACCCTCCGCGCCCGCCCGTTTGCACGACGGCGATGCCGGGCACCGAGCGTAGAGCTTCCGAGACGATCGATTTGTTACCTCGAGTCACGTCTTCGCTTGAGATCACCGACACCGAGCCGCCTAATTCATTTGCCGGTGCTTCAGTCCGTGTGGCCGTTATGACCAATTGATCAGAGATGGCTGCTACGTCCATGCGCACGGCGACGAGCTCGCTCCCGCCAGCTCGAACATCGACCGCGGACGGTTTCGCCTGTGTGAAACCAATTGCTTCGACCGCGACTCGATAGCGGCCCTCGACAACATCCGGAATCGAGAACTGGCCTTCGCTATCAGTGCGTGCCTGATAGACCACGAGACCCGCCGCGTCACGCAGAGCGACTCGCGCTCCGGCAATCTTGGCGCCCGACGGATCGAGGATGGTTCCGGAAACCCGCCCTGTCTCGGCCGCGATGCCCTTGCCGGACATCAAAGCTACGATCGCTGCTACGACCAGGATAGCCAGCAATGTTTGACGGCACCTTGGAGACTCGGCCCCGCCTGAATTTGCGAGCTTGATCACCCGCCGGCTGTTTATTGATTGTTCTAATCGAGAATGCCTGCCCGCCAGGCTCTGGATGACTCTTGTAAACATGAGATTGCTCCTTTCCGCGAAAGAGTTGTTCCGCAGATCGCCGAGCGGGTCTCCTGACTTAGCGCCTCAGACAGCACGCGTTCTGAGTTCAAGCTTTAGCTTGCTTCCTCAGACAGCACGCGTTCTGAGTTCAAGCTTCAGCTTGCTTCCTCAGAACTCTGCCCTTCCTACACCGGCGCCTTCCCACCTCGTTTAAGGCAGTGGCTCGCTGCCGGCTTCGTTGCGCATCACAGTTGCGGGACAGTGGCGGATTCTCACCGCCTTCCCCGCACAACGATCCAGATTGTCAACAGCAAACGATCAGTCTCAAAAGCATTGATGGGTGATCTTTGGTTATTGTTTTGTGGTCAGCAAGAGCGAAGGACTTCTGGAACTAACTGCTGACCACAGCCACTGACCATTACCATCTTTGGTTTCGAGTCTCTCTGTCTCTGATAAGCGTGACCCGAGGAGCGCCGCCCACCGGGTTCACGTCGACCAAAAGATTGGTCTCAAACACGTCTCGAAGCAGCGGTTCGGTAATAACATCCGGCGGATTGCCGAACGCGATCACCTCGCCGGACTTCAACAGAAGAGCGTTCGAAGCAAAATCGGAAGCAAGATTCAACTCGTGGGTTACCACGACCGCCGACATCTCACTCTCGATTGTGAGCTTTCGCACCAACTCGAGCATCTTCACTTGATGAGCTATGTCCAAATTCGCGACGGGTTCGTCCAGGATCAACAAGCGGGGCCCCGACGCCAGCGCCCGTGCCAGCATCACACGCTGGCGTTCCCCGCCCGATAGCTCGATCACTCGCCGGGTTCCAAACGCGGCAGTTTCGGTCAGCTCCATCGCGCGGTTTGCAGCTTCCATGTCCTCGTTGCTTTCAAAACCAAGCAACCTTCCCTGAGCGAAGCGGCCTTGCAGCACGAACTCGGTCACCGTTAGTGGAAACCTCACCGCCGAGTCTTGCGCGACATATCCGATCAATCGAGCGGCTTCCCGCCGCGTCATGGATGAAAGCGCGGCGCCGCAGATCGACACGCTCCCGCCGGCGGGTGCGAGAATTCCTACCAGGATCTTGAGCAACGTACTCTTGCCCGATCCGTTCGGCCCCAGCACTGCAAGCAACTGCCCGGCGTCCATCCCAAACGAGACCCCCTTGAGCACCGGCTCCGCATAACTGAACCGAATCTCTTTGACCTCCAACAGCATTCGCAGTCGGTTCTCCAGCCTTATCTATTCCGTTCGCAAGAAAGGGGCGGACACGGAGGACCGCCCGTACAGGACAAGCACCTTCGCCGTTATCCTCAACTTGTTCGGCGCAACAAATAAATAAACACCGGCGCTCCTATCAACGCGGTAATAACTCCGATGTGAAGTTCGCGAGGAGAAATCACGGTTCGCGCGACCGAGTCGGCGATCAACAGGAACGAGCCGCCCACGAGGGCCGACGCGGGAACAACGAGCCGGTTATCACTGCCACCGGCGAGCCTGATCGCATGTGGGATAATCAAACCTACAAATCCGATCACGCCGCTCACCGCTACTGCCGCCCCGGTTATCAGAGATGCCGCGAGGTACACCGTCACTTTTACTCGCTCCACCTCGACGCCCAGTGCGAGCGCTTCCTCTTCACCGGTCATCAAAAGGTTCAAGCTTCTCGCGTTTGCATAGATCACCGATATCCCCGCGACCACGAATATCGCGACAAAAGGCAGCAAGCGAGACTCGCCGCTAAGATCGCCGATAAGCCACGAAAGCACGCTCCGCTGGCGAGACCCTGCCGCGGTTGTCACCAGGAAGATCACACCCGAGGAGAGAAACGCGTTTACGATCACTCCCGCGAGGATCAGCCGCTCCGATGAACCGCCCTGACGAGTCTGACCCAGGACGTAAACGACGCCGATCGTCGCCACCGCTCCAATAAACGCAGCAGCCGGCCGCGTGAGAAGCACCGACTCAGCAAAAACTGTGGCTAATATCGCCCCGAGAGCGGCGCCGGTTGACACCCCCAAAATGTAGGGGTCTCCGAGCGGATTCCTGAGCAGCGCCTGATAAGCCGCTCCCGCCACCGACAACGCCGCGCCGACCGCTATCGCCATGAGCACTCGCGGCAGCCGGATACCGGCGATAATGATCCGCTGTTCGGCGGTCACATCGGCGACGCGCCCGGTGATCTCGCCTACAATGATCCTCAAGACCGGCCCGATGCCGACGTGTTCGCTTCCTACTGCAGTTGCTACCGCGGTCAGCCCGGCGAGCACTACAAAGAGCACCGACAATGTTAAGACTAACCTTCGCGCGGTAAGTCTCGACCGCAAAGTGATCCTTTTTGTTGCTGTCATTCCGGCTTCTCGCTGTTAATAAAAGCCTGCGGGTGAATCCTGGCCGCCATCTGCTCGAGGCCATCGATGATCCGAGGTCCCGGGCGTTGGAGGAGATTGTCGTCAAGATGAAAGACCTGGCCCGCTTTCGCAGCCGGCGTTAGCTTGAGCCGGTCCGGCAGTTCCGACTCACCGGTTTGAAGAAAGATCACTTCGGGTTGCGCCGCGACCGCCGTCTCGAGACTAAACTGCGGGTAGTCGCTTGACTCTCCCGAGGAGACCGAACGGCCACCTGCCCGGTTGATGAGATCATCAATAAAGCCGCCACCGCCCGGGGTAATCAGCGGAGTCGTGCTCAATGCGAAGAGTACTCGCGGCCGATTGAGGTTGTTCAATCGCGCCTGAACGGCCTCCATACGGGCACGCAACCTTGCGTTCACCTCTCGAGCGCGACCCCGAGCGTCAACCAGCTCCCCGATTCGTTCGATCGACGCGAGCACACCTTCAACATCGCGCGGGTTGCTGACATATACAGGGATGCCGACTTGATCGAGAGCGTGCACGAACTCTTCGAGTTGACTTGCAGTTGAAGCGATGACCAGATCAGCCTTTAGCGCTACGATTCGCTCGATGCTCGGTCGCATGGTGTCGCCCACCTTCTCTTTGCTGTGAGCTTCTGCAGGGTAGTCGCAGTAGGAGGTGACGCCAACTAAACGATCTTCAATCCCGAGCGCAAATAGTGTTTCAGTGATGGACGGCGCCAGCGAGACTATGCGTTGAGGGTTTGGGTGGACCTGAATTGTGCGGCCGATCTCATCGACAAAAGGCCGCGAGCCCGCGGGAGCCGCGGTCTTCGTTAGACAACCGCCTTCGGGTAACGTGATTGCGGCGAGGAGCAGGCCGAACAAACCAGTTCGAACACGCCAGCAAAACAACAAGCAGAGTTTTGAAGCCGGACGTGTCCGCTGCGTCTTTCGGGACTTCAGATTTTCAGAGGGATTCGCTTCCAAACAGAAAACTCCCGCCGACCTTTCCGCGCTTTGGGTCGAGCAGGAGTTTATGGAGAGTGCTCCCGCGCGCCTTGCTCTCTCACGCGGAAAGCTCTCGGCTCGCAACAAGCTCGGGCAGGTCTCCTGACTTAGTCTCGCAGACGCGCATCAAAATCGATTGCACATCCTTGCCGCCGGCAGCCTTCCCGATCGAGATCAGTGGCCGAGTAGCCGGCAGCTTCGAGAGCATCACAGTGGCGGGACCGCGCGGGAATCTCACCCGCTTCCCTATTCTCCCCGGTTTTAGTCGGGGCACCCGAAGCCAATTAATATTTGAAAGAGCAGATGAGAAGAAGGAAGCTAGCACCGGAGACAGCCGGAGTCAATGCATCGGTGCACTTATGCTCCGCATAACCGGACTCGAAAGAATGCAAATCACCTTGTCTGCGCGCGCGCTGCTTGAACAAGCTCCGCAAACGCCTGCGGGGAAGCAATGTATCCCTGGGTGATATTCAACACGCGGCCATTGCCGTCCAGGATTATCGTCGTCGGGAACCCCTTGACGCGCATCTGCCGGGCGAAGTTCTGACCCTCGCCTTCATCCTCCGCGTTCACCTTGACGAAAATCTCTTGGCGGCTCATCGCAGCGATGGCAGGATCTGAGTAGATTATCTTGTCCATCTTTTTGCACCAGCCGCACCAATCCGTATAGACGTCGGCCACTACCAGCTTGCCATCAGCCCTCGCGACCTCGAGCGCGCGGCGAAGATCGCGATGCCAGACAATCGGGCCGCCGACACCGTCAGGCGCAGGCTTCGTAAAAGGCGGCACATCGTTTTCCACGGGGATCGGAACGACCTCACGCGGCGCCGAACCGAGATCGTCGGTAGTAAGAACCGGAGTGCGTCGTGCCGGGCTCGACTGCGCGCTTGTAAGAGCGCAAATCGCAACCGACGCGACAACTGTTCCAAGGATCAAAGCAGAAGTCTTTTTCACGGAATGTCCTTTTTAGACGGCCAAGCGATGGCGCGACAATTATCAGGCGGGCAAACCATCTCCACAATAGTTTCTTTGTGGGCGCCTCCCGAAGTGATTCAATCGATATCCCGGCTAAATGTACCGTAGACTGTCTAGTCTGCGGTTTCCGTCCTCCGCGGACTGGACAGTCTACGGTACATTTGGCGTGGACTGTCTAGTCTGCAGTTTCCGTCCTCCGCGGACTAGACAGTCTACGGTACATTTGGCGTGGACTGTCTAGTCTGCGGTTTCCGTCCTCCGCAGACTGGACAGTCTACGGTACATTGGCGTGGACAAGCCCACCACTGTGAAATTTGGGGGATTGCGCTGATACTGCGCGTGATCTTCACCAAGAATTGACATCGTCTCAGCGCGCGGGCTATTCTCAGTATTGCTCTCACACAAGAACCTGCGGGGAATTTTCCTGAGCAAAAGCACAATTGAAAGGAACTCGAGTTGAGCGAATACAGGCCTATAGTTGGCATACCTTGCCGGTATAACTGGAGCACTTCTTACTACGAGCTGCGCGAGACCTATGCCGAGGCGATCTATGCTTCGGGCGGGACGCCCTTGCTGGTCCCACTGATTCCTGAACTCGATTACATTGAATCCTTGATGGCTCACGTCGATGCTGTTTGCCTGTCGGGCGCAGTAAACGATGTAGACCCCCTCCGCTACAGTCAAGAGCCCAGACCAAAAATCGGACCCGTCGTTCCTCGCCGCGATCAGACCGACATGATGCTGCT
>JBASRM010000425.1:0-8396 GCA_049273835.1 Blastocatellia bacterium
CCGCGCCACCCAGACGGTTATCGAATCCGCCAAGAAATTCGATACGGAGGACATTGATGAAAAAGATCCTTATCAGTCTTGTAATGGCATTGACACTCGCCGGAACGTCCGCGATGGCGGCCCAGAATAAGCCCGCCCCGAAGGCTGCTCCCGCCGCGACCGGAACTGCAACGATGAAGAGCACCACTAAGAAGAGGACCAAGAAGAGGCATCACAAGAAGAAGGCGAGCACCGGCCGCACGATGACCAAGAAAAACGCCAACAAGTAGTTTTCCTTTTTAGCACCACTCTTTGTGAGCGGGTTCAGCCCAGAGGCGGTGCTGACCCGCTCTGCTTTTTGGAAGTGGCGTGCGCTCCGATCAAGTCTTCCGACTTGGCCAGCGCATCGAACCGAAGCTGACCACCGGCGGCTTTTAACCCTTTGAAGGTGGAAGCGTGATTAAGCTAGCGCGAATCCTCGGTGTAATCCTTATCGCCTTTGCCTTATCGAGCTTGCTTGTGTATAGACTGCGGCTTTCCAGCTCACTGCATCGATCGAGACAGGGTCACCCGGTCACTAAGCTGAGGGAGGAGACGACAACGGTTGAAGGTCAGATCGGAGTCGTCGATATCGGATCAAAGACGCTGACATTGATAAATGACGGTGAGGAAGTGATGCTCGCCTTTGATGAGCGGACTGCGATCACCGAATCGGGCCACCCTGTTCAGCCCGCATCGATTACTTCAGGCACCGCCGCGACCGTCAAATACGCCCAAAGGGGAAGCAAAAAATTTGCTCGCAGAATTGAGCTGGTCCGCGCCGAACCGCCCGACTCGACCGATGCATATTGAAGCGTCGCATTTAAGGATTAAGGTCCGGCGGCGAAGCCCCTCCTGCGGCTGCTGAACCAAACCATCGCCACGAAGCCTCGAAAGCGCCAATTGTACCGTAGACTGTCCAGTCTGCGGGTGTATCTCAGGTTGATCTCCGATCCGGCGGGAAAAGTTTCAAGTCCATCGACGTTCACCAGGAGAACCGCAGACTGGAAAGTCTACGGTACCTTAAAACAAAGCCCGCACCACCAGCCAACCGGGACGAAGGTTGTACGCGTCATGATGCTGCTGCTATATTGAAACTTAAGTCCTGTGTTGATTCTCGCTGCGTTCCGTCACAGTTATGGCGACTTGTAGGATCAGCGTTACGTCAGTCAGCGGTCATCGGCGGTTAATTCAGTTCGAGTTTGAGCTTGTTCAGCAGCACTGCGTAACCCGGTGACGAACTTCTTTAGGGATCGTCTCATGAATCACATCGTCAGGCTTTCTCGCGACACGACCGCGCTGGCGGTCATTGATATGCAGGAAGCCTTTCGGGCAGTAATGCCGGATTTCGGCGACGTAGCTTCGCTTATCGCCAAAGCGGTCGAGGGTTCGCGGCTTCTGGAAGTGCCGGTGATTGTGACCGAGCAATATCCAAAGGGACTCAAGCACACCGCTGAGGAGATCATCGCCCGCTTGCCCGGCGAATTGAAGCCAATTGAAAAAACTTGTTTCAGCTCCTGCGGCTCCGAAGACTTTCTCTCGCAGCTCATCAGTAAGAACATCAAACAAGTGCTTGTCTGCGGCATCGAGGCCCATATCTGCGTCTTGCAGACCTCGCTGGATTTACTCGCCAGGGGATTCGAGGTTTTCCTGCTGGTCGACTGCATTACCTCTCGCGAACCGGGAAACAAACAAGCGGCCCTCGCGCGCATGACTCAGGCCGGGGCGATTCAGTCTACGTTGGAGATGGCGTTGTTCGAGCTGATGCGGACGGCCGATTCGCCGCAGTTCAAGGCAATCCAAAAACTGATCAAGTAAGCGGGCTAAACAAATGGAAAATGATAAATGGCAAATGGAAGATCTTGAACAAGCCTGATGGGTTATTTCGATCGTATTCATATTATCTTGTCGCCTAATCCTTATCGATGAAGAGCCTCAATCCCCAGCAGCAGGAAGCCGTCCGGACAGTCGAAGGTCCATTGCTGGTTCTGGCTGGCGCCGGCTCGGGCAAAACACGTGTCATCACTTCGCGTATCGTCCACCTGATCCAGGAGGGACTGGCCCAACCGTGGCAAGTACTGGCGGTCACCTTTACAAACAAGGCTGCGGGAGAAATGAAGTCTCGGGTTGAATCCGAGTTAAGCAGTGAATCGAGAACTTCCTCGCCGCTGATATCGACCTTCCATTCGCTCTGCGTTCGGATACTTCGACGCAACATAGAAGCGTTGAACGAGCCTTACTCTCGAAACTTCACCATCTACGATCAGGACGATCAGTCGCGCGTTGTTCGCGGAATCATGAAGGACCTGGACATCGACGACAAAACGCTGAGCGCACGGCAGGCTCTGGGCGCCATAAGCTGGGCAAAGAACCGCGGCACCACTCCCTCCGCGTATGCCAATCAAGACGATTACATGACCGAGCGCACCGAGAAGATCGCGCGAATCTTCAAGCTTTATGAAGAGCGGTTGAAGAAATCGAACGCGCTCGACTTCGACGACCTGCTGATTCGCGCAGTCGAGCTTCTCCGGCGAGTTCCCGACGTCCGCCGTTACTATCACGATCGCTTCCGCCACGTGATGATCGACGAGTTTCAAGATACCAACGGGATTCAGTCGGAGCTGGCTCGACTGATCGCCGTCGGATCAGGCAAAGCGGACAACGCGGCAGACCCGAAAACCCTATGGCAGGGGCGAAGTCTGTGCGTAGTCGGAGACATCGATCAGAGCATTTATTCGTTTCGAGGATCAGACTTCAATATAATCCTCGGATTTCAGCACGACTTCTCAGGGACGAAGACAATAAAACTCGAGCAAAACTATCGCTCGACTCAAACTATCCTTGAAGCCGCGAACAAGATAATCGAGTGCAACCGGCAGCGATTACCCAAGACGCTCTACGCCACCCCGGAGCTGGGGCAGGGGGAAAAGATTCGGTACTACCAGGCTTATGACGCCGAGGGCGAAGCTGCGTTCGTCGGCGACCGGATAGTGGACCACCAGCGTGGGTCTCACGATCTCCGATCGGTTGTGCTCTATCGCACAAACGCTCAGTCGCGTTTGTTTGAAGAGGCGCTCAGGCGGCGGAGTATCTCCTACAACATCGTCGGAGGATTCTCGTTTTACGATCGAGCTGAAGTAAAAGACATCATCGCGTACCTGAAGCTGGCGATGAATCCCCAAGACGACATTGCGATGGCCCGGGTGATCAACTCTCCGCCCCGCGGGATCGGCAAGACCACGATAGATGCGCTGCAAAACAAGCAGAGAGAACTGGGTCTGTCCATGTGGGAGACTATTGATCTCGCGATCGCCAATCGAGCGGTTGGACCGCGTGCAACCGCAGCGCTCGAAAGTTTCACGCGCATTGTTCACATGCTGCAGGAAAGGGTTCTCGAGGCTCAGCCGCTGGCAGAAGTAGTGAAGGCGGCAACGCTGGACACCGGTTACGTGCGTTCACTTGAAGAGGAGAAGACCGAAGAGGCCGAGGGACGGCTGCTTAACATCGAGGAGCTTGTAACCGCGGCAGTCGAAGCCGAAGAGCAGGGTGAATCGCTGCAGGATTTTATCGATCACGCCGCCCTGGTGTCCGACACCGATCAATATCGCGCTGATGCTCGAGTTACGCTGATGACCATGCATTCGGCTAAGGGGCTCGAGTTTCCTTTAGTGTTCATCGCGGGCATGGAAGAAGGACTGTTTCCACACTCGCGAGCGGCCACTAGCGAAGAAGATTTGGAAGAGGAGAGAAGGCTTTGCTATGTGGCAATCACTCGCGCGCAGAAAGAGCTTTACATTACACACGCGATGCAGCGGCGAGTCTTCGGCGAAGAATCGATAACCGAGCCTTCGAGGTTCCTGAACGAGTTGCCGCTCGAGTTGATGCAGAACCTCTCGCCCGGCCCATCGTGGCTTGGATTTGCCGAGCGGCCCGAGACGCGGCACAATCGGGAAGCTGCCGAAGCATTGCGAGGCGGGCCGCCGCGGGCGCTGAAAAAGACTTCAAACTACAGTGGGAAGACTTACAACTCGGTAGATGGGGTGCGCGAGTTCTTCAAGAGCCGGACAACTTCGGCAAGCGCGCCGCAAGGCAGCAACGCGGAAAAAAAGAGGAGCGGAGGAGCTGAGGGGCGAAGCGGCAGAGCAAAAGATCATGCCCGGGGACCGGCTTCTTCAGATTCGCAGAGTATGTTTCGAGTCGGGGCGCACGTCCGGCACGCCAAGTACGGCACCGGAGTCGTGCTTCGCTCGGAGGGCGCGGGAGACGATGCGAAGCTCACGGTGAGTTTCCCCGGCTACGGGCAGAAGAAGTTCGTCGCCAAATTCGCGGCGCTCGAGAAGGCTTAGACTTCAGCCAGTGGGAGTTGCGAGAGAATCGCCACCAAGTAAACGAAGTCACCAGGATTCACAAGAGATTTCTTCGTGCGACTTTCTGTCTTCGTTTCCTGGTGGCGGAGCGGCTGGTTAGAGCAACACACTTTGCACCACTGCCCGAGAATCTGAGCCACTCCTGAAGGGTCACATTCATGATCGTCAAAGTTGCGGCGGTGCAAGCCGCGCCGTTCTATCTTGATCTAGGCCGTTCGGTCAAAAAGAGTCTCGCGCTCATCGGCGAAGCTGCGTCGCTCGGGGCGAAACTAGTGGTTTTCCCTGAGACATGGCTCCCCGGTTATCCAGCCTGGCTGGATTGTTGCCGAGACGTGAGTCTGTGGGATCACGAGCCGGTCAAACGTGTCTTTGCTCGGTTGATGGAGAACAGCGTAGTCGTGCCCGGACCAGTCACTGAAGCGCTCGGCGCCGCCTCGCGCGAGCATGGCATCGTACTGAACATCAGCGTTCACGAACGAGTCATCGAAGGCGCGGGTCGAGGCACGCTTTACAACACAATGCTTACATTTGGCCCAGACGGAGCGGTCTTGAATCGTCATCGCAAGATTATGCCGACTTACACCGAGCGGATGATTTGGGGTCAGGGTGACGGTTCAGGTCTGCACGCGGTGACAACTGATCTCGGCCGAATCGGCGGACTGATCTGCTGGGAGCACTGGATGCCGCTCGCGCGGCAAGTGCTGCATCAATCGGGAGAGGATATTCACATCGCCGCATGGCCCCAGGTGAAAGAGATGAATCTCATCGCGAGCCGCCACTATGCCTTTGAGGGCCGCTGCTTTGTTATCGCTTGCGGAGCCCTAATGCGGGCGAGCGAGCTCCCAGTGGAGCTCGAAGCGATCGAATCGTTGAAGCAAAATCCAGATTCGTTCGTCCTGAACGGCGGGAGCACGATTGTCGCTCCGGATGGCTCGATGTTGGCTGGCCCGGTCTTCGATCGGGAAGTAATCTTGACCGCTGATCTTGACCTGTCAAGGATTGCCGAAGAGAGTCTCGCGCTCGACGTAGCCGGCCACTACTCGCGGCCCGACATCTTCGAGGTAACTTTCGCCCCGCGGAAGCGAGCTTCCACCTGAAGTCGGGTGCGGCTGAGTTGTTAATTCCTCTTCTCTGACTGTTTGCTTTTTCACGTACGGCTGGTTGGACCTCGACCCACCGAGCGATTCGAAAGCGCTGCACGCTGCAAAGGGTTTGCTGGGCAGCGAGGATCTGCGAAAACGACGTAACGTAACGCGCGCTTCCGTCTCCCCGGTGGCGTCGCTCCAGCCAGCCTGAAAAGTTCCCTCGCACCTGGAAAGTTCAATGTCTGGATTGACCTTGCGGGGATGCACAGATACTTTAGTCGCGTGACCGACTCCGATGAGAAAAACGGCAAACCCGCAGTTGACAACTCCGATGTTGCCGGAGTGCTTCAGCAGATCGCAGATATGCTCGAATTCAAGAATGAGAACCCGTTCAAGCTGCGGTCATACCAGATGGCCGCCGAAACAATCGGCTCCATGGGTACACCGATTATCGACATCGTCGCCCGAGGCGGCGCCGACGAGCTCCAAAAGATCCCTGGCATAGGTAAGACGATCAGCGGACAGATCCTTGAGATCGTCGAGACAGGGAAGTCGTTATACTTTGTCGAGTTGACCAGGGATGTTCCTGCAACCGTGCTGGATCTCCGTCGTGTATCGGGCATCGGTTTGAAAACCGCGCAGTTGCTTTATCGTGATTTCGGAATCAAGAGCCTCGATGAGTTAAAGTCGTTTGCGGAAGGCGGGGGACTCGCGTCGGTACCTGGCCTTGGTGAGAAGACTGTTGCGCGTGTGAAAGCGTCGCTGCTGCGGCTCACCGGGGATAATGATGCGTGATGCGTGACGCGTGAGCCGTCATGATGCGGTCGTAAGGGGTTTCGAATTCGAGCGGGGCAAGCCACCCTTCCAACCACCTGTGATCCTTCACACGGCAAAGTAAATTTTCAGCTTTCCCGTCTTACCCATCACCCATAACGCACCCACACACCATTCTTCACGCTTCGGCATTCAAACCTCGGTGCCAGGTGGATAAGCAAAGCCGCAGCCAGCTATCTTCCATCCCTCGGAAGTGCGCACTATCTCGAGATTGAGAATATACTCTTCGTCCACTCCGGCTGCGTCGATTGGAAAGATGATAGGCCACACTCGTCGTTCGGAAACTAACTCCTCGGCTTCGACCGATGACCCCTCCACCCGGATGACCCGAAAGTAGCCTTCCAGTGCACCGACGGAACCGGAAGGTCCTATGTCGTATTCGCTGTGACCACCTTCTTCAAAGGAGGTGAGGAACTCCGGAAAGGTGAAGCCGCCGCCACGTCGTCGAAGCGACCTCGCGAGCGCATCGCTTATTTCCAGTGCGCGCGGAAGCGTCTTTTGAAGCTCCCTCAAGATAGTTGCGCATTCGGCCGAAAGCGCGACACCGGCTTTATCGTCAGCCCACACGAAAAAGTCGGAAAGGGTGCTCATTAGTTCGCTGGGAGAGACAAGACGGGCTTGATCGTTTGTCGCTCGCGAGCCGTCCATCGAGGGTGTCCTCTTTAAAACTGCATCGTGTTCCACGGAATCACAATCGCTAAGGCTCGCCGAGCACGCTTTTTCGAGGTAGCACCGAGTAAGAAAATCGCGCAAGCTCGAGGGGGTGATGTCGCTGAGATCGGCATCCCTCGGAAAGTATTCGGTGACAAGCCGCAAAGATGCTTCGTGAATCAGCGATTGGAGTTGTGGCTGGGAGCCCGATTCGTTCTGCGTGCTGAACTCTAGAAAGCTTGCTGTCGCCTGAGCGAGGATCATCGCTTTTTGGTCGACAAGCTCTTGGATGATGTTCGGCGCTTGGTGGCCCGTTCCGCGCGTCCGGAAGCCGCGTTGGATTTGCGCGTGGGGTTGAGCTTCGCTGCCGGCTTACGCTTGATCGACACGACGCTCGCCTTCCCCACTGCCTTCGTGGTTTTGGTTTTAGGTTTCTTCCCCTGAGCTGCTGGTTTAGCGGTCTGCTTTGTGCGCGAGGATTTCGCCGGCGTGTTTGTTTTGGTGCGCAGCTTCGGTTTCGCGGACCGGCTCCCAGGTTTGCTGGTGTAACCGTTGAACAAATCCCAAAGATTTTGATCGTCTTTAAGATCTTCGAGTCCGTCTACCGGTTGCTTATAGTGAAGCAGCACCGCGTACAAATGCTCCAGCGAAAAGTCCTTGTCGCCAATTAGTGTGCGCAACACCTTTTCGACTCGCAGGGGAAACTGCTCGGCCACCCGCTCGAACGCAACAATGGGAATGTCGGGATTCTTGATGTAGGTCCAAGTCAGTTCCTTCCAGTCGGCTACCTGCCGGTCGGGCTCGTCGGTTTCAAACACTTTTTTGAATCTGGTGAAGTCGGGAAGCAGCACGATGCCGTCAAAGTCATCGCACAAAATGGTGACCTCGCCTGCCCCGGCGATGGGATCGGGCAAGGGGGGCAGATCGGGCACGCTCAGATCCTGGCCCAACTCTTTGCGAAACCTCTCAGCCGGAGTCAACCCGGTCTCCGGATCGCGGCGTTCAGTGAGCAGATAACGCTGAAATCTTTCAAGCGTAGAGTTTAGTTTACCCGATGCAACTGTCAGCTCGTCGCAACCGAACAGCTCGCAAAACGCGGCAACCTGCTCGCGCTGCGCTTTCTCGAGGGCCTCTGGAGAATCAAAAGCGGCAAACGCGCGGCTCATCTCGAGCCACGCAAGCGCCGACTCACGATCCGGCATCAAAAACTGAAGTCCTGAAAAAATCAGTTCATCGGCAAGCGGTAGAAGTCGCGCGATTATGAATTGGCCTTTTTGAAACGGCACTTGTTCCGATCTGGTTCTTACGGTGTAGACATCGCCGGTGTCGAGGTCACGCAGTTCCAGAGATTTCTTCCCGATCGCGCGAATCTCAAAGACGCTGTTAATCGAATCCATCCAGTCAATAAGAATCTCACGATCCGGTTCTTCCAGGCCCAGCT
>JBASRM010000430.1:0-7282 GCA_049273835.1 Blastocatellia bacterium
GAGTTCTACCTTTGGGAGATGGCAACCGCCGTCGCTGGCGCCGTAATCGGCATAGATGCGTTCGATCAGCCCAACGTGCAGGAGAGTAAAGACAACACCAAACATTTCCTCGAAGTGTTTAAGAAAAATGGCTCGTTGCCCGATCAGGAGCTTGGCGCTGAAGGCCACGGCTTGAAGGCTTACTGCGACGCGGAGACGATCGCAGAAATTGGAAGGGGCGTCCCGCTCGAAGGCTTCGTTACGTCCCACTTGCGCCGCTCACACGAGGGCGATTACATTGCGCTGCTCGACTACATTCAGGAGACGCCTGAGCACGAAGAGTTGGTCCAGGCTATTCGTACGCATCTGCGCGATGCGCTGCATGTCGCTACCACCACGGGATACGGACCGCGCTTTTTGCACTCGACGGGGCAGCTTCACAAGGGGGGTCCGCCCAGCGGTGTGTTCATCCAGGTAACCGCTGACAATGCCGTCGACGTTCCGCTTCCCAACGAGCCGTTTACTTTTGGTGTATTGAAGCAGGCTCAGGCGCTCGGCGATTTTCAGTCATTGGCAACCCGTCACCGACGAGCAATACGGCTACACCTCGGAACGGACGTGACAGCCGGACTGCGCACGTTGCTTGAGATCGTTCAGAACGGGTTTCCGATCGTTCAAGGGCAAGCGCGCTAGGAGGGCAGCTCGATAGGAATGTACGGGCGGCCCTCCGCGGCCGCCCCTTCTGGCTTGATCGGGCCCGGATTTGCGCACCGAGGGACGGCCCCGAGGGCCGCCCTGCAATCTGATTGCAATCGTATGTTAAATACCGACTCCATCGCGCTAGTTATCTCAGACATCGACGGCACGCTCATCACGTCCAACCATGAGGTGACAGACGAGACTAAAGCCGCGGCGGCGAAGCTGTACGACCGGGGGATCGCTCTCTCGCTGGCCAGCTCACGACCTCCCCGCAGCATCGTGCCGCTTGCGGATGCACTGGAGCTTCGAGGGCCGTTCGCCGCTTTCAACGGCGCGCTGGTTGTAAAACGTGACGGCGAGGTGCTGGCCCGCAGCGTGATCTCTCCGGCTACGATCGCCGGCGTTAAAGCGATTGCAGACCATTTTGGGATAGGCGTGTGGCTCTACGATGAAATCGACTGGTGGGCGCCGTGGCGCGATGCGTTTGTTGATCGCGAAGAGCACACTTCAGGGTTTTCCTCGCGAATAGAGGGTTATGCTGAACGCATCACGAGTGACGCAAACAAGCTGACTGTGGTGGGAAAGCCCGAGCTTGTAGCTCAGGCCGAAAAGCGGATTCTCGCCGAGCTTGCAACCGAAGTCTCGGCATCATGCTCCAAGCCTCGATTTCTGGACGTCACTTCCCGCGGCATTCACAAAGGGACGGTAGTTGTGCGATTGGCAAATCTTCTCGGAATTCCGACCGAGAGAGTCGCGGTGATCGGTGACGGACCCAACGACGTCGAGATGTTCCATCAGGCCGGCGTCAGCATCGCGATGGGCCAGGCAGTGGACAGCGTGCGGGAAGCCGCCAACTACCACACCACCTCTAACGATGACCAGGGCTGGGCGCGCGGGATCGAACAACATGTCCTCGGGATTTATCAGTCAGCAGCAAGCTA
Organism: Blastocatellia bacterium; assembly: GCA_049273835.1. Classification (GTDB taxonomy): domain Bacteria; phylum Acidobacteriota; class Blastocatellia; order UBA7656; family UBA7656; genus Onstottus_A. The sequence continues at coordinate 1,620 of JBASRM010000430.1, forward strand.
GTGCGTGATAGTGGGACGGACGCGCCGGGCCCAATTTTTAGAACGCACGGACTTGACGAGTCGATAAGGGCGGCCACTGAGGACCGTCCGTACAGGTGGATTACTCATGTCGAGCGAAGTGAAAGCAAAGCAGGCGCAGTTCGGAATGATCGGACTCGCCGTGATGGGACGCAATCTGGCGTTGAACGTCGAGGAGCACGGCTTCCCGGTTGCGGTTTGGAACCTGGAAACCGAATGGGTGGACAGCTTCGTCAATGAGAATCAAGGCAAGCAATTCATCGGCGCGAGGTCGGTCGAAGAATTCGTTCGCTCCCTCGAGCGCCCCCGCCGCATGATGATGATGATCAGAGCAGGGGCGCCTGTCGATATGACGATCGAGCGCATCAAGCCGCTGCTCGAACAGGGTGACATACTCATTGACGGCGGGAATTCATATTTCAAAGACACCCAACGCCGCGAAGAAACGCTCCGCAAAGAGGGCCTTTCTTTTGTTGGATCGGGCGTGTCGGGCGGCGAGGAAGGCGCGAGACATGGGCCTTCGCTGATGCCGGGCGGCGCCCGCGAGGCTTACGAACACATTCGTCCGATCTTTGAAGCCATTGCCGCGAAGACAGACTCCGGGGCTTGCGTCACCTACGTTGGGCCGGACGGCGCGGGTCACTTCGTCAAGATGGTTCACAACGGCATCGAGTACGGCGACATGCAGTTGATCGCCGAAGCTTACGATATCCTTCGCTCGGCGGCGCGCCTCGGGGCCGAGGAGCTTGCGGATATATTTGACAATTGGAATCGAGGCCCGCTCGAATCGTTTCTGATCGAGATCACCGCCAAGATTTTCCGGCTTCGGGACCAGGAAACAGGCAAACCGCTGGTCGATCTCGTGCTCGACAAGGCCGAACAAAAAGGGACCGGCAAGTGGACCGCGCAGGAAGCCCTGGACGAGGCCGTGCCGATTCCGACGATCGCGGCCGCGATCGATGCCCGAGTGCTTTCGAGCATGAAGGACGAGCGCATAGCCGCAAACAAGAAGATCAAAGGCCCGAGGGCGCAGCGCTCGCGCGGAGATAAACAGAATCTCATTCAAGCGGTGCACGACGCGTTGTATGCGTCAAAGATTTGTTCTTACGCTCAGGGGCTGAGCCTTATCCGCAGGGGCTCGGACCAGTACAAATGGAACGTCGATCTGAGCGAGATGGCGCGCATATGGAAGGGTGGATGTATAATTCGCGCTCGCTTCCTGAATTCGATTATGAATGCGTATGATCGGGTGCCTGACTTGCCGAACCTTCTGCGGGACGATGAGTTCAATCGGTGGATTCAGTCGGCGCAGGCGAACTGGCGACTAGCGATCAAGACAGCGCAGGGAATGGGTGTGCCAGTGCCGGCAATGAGCGCGAGCCTGTCGTACTTCGACAGCTATCGAAGCGCGCGGCTGCCGCAAAACCTCACGCAGGCGCAGCGCGACTACTTTGGCTCGCACACCTACGAGCGCGTCGATCATCCCGAGCGCGGGCACATGCATACAGACTGGGGAAGCTACGAGAAGGAAAAGAAGACTACGGAGGAGGGCAAATGACAACAGCTCAACAAACAACAAAACCGGCGACCGCCGACCAGACCCAGGCGTCGCCCGACTCGCGTATCCTTGCAATTGACATTGGAGGCACGGGGCTGAAGGCTGCGATTCTCGATTCTGAGGGCGCGATGCTGACCGAGCGCATTCGCATTGCGACGCCGCATCCTTGCACAGCCGACGATCTGGTAGCGGCGCTGTCAAAACTGGTCGAGCCGCTTACCGCTTACGATCTGGTGTCGGTCGGTTTTCCCGGTGTAGTGCGAAACGGCACGATCATCACCGCGCCCAACCTTGGGACTGAAGAGCTGCGGGGCTTCGATCTCGCCGGCGCGCTTCAGGCGCGTCTGGGCAAACCGGTGCGCGTGATCAACGATGCGGATATGCAGGGGTACGGGGCAATCGAAGGAAAAGGCCTCGAGATGGTCATCACGCTTGGCACAGGCTTTGGCTCGGCCCTTTTTATGGACGGAGTGGTCGCGCCTCATCTCGAGATCGCACACCTTCCGTTTCGCAAGGACAAGGACTACGACCAGCAGGTTGGCGACAAAGCGCGCAAGAAAATTGGTAGGAAGGCCTGGAACCGCCGTGTGAAACGCGCGATTGAGACGCTGCGGGTGCTCACCAATTTCGACAAGTTGTACATAGGCGGCGGCAACGCGTCGAGGATCGACTTTAAATTGGATCCGGACGTGAAAATCATCTCGAACGAATTCGGAGTGAGAGGCGGCGCTGCACTGTGGAGGAAAAAGTAGCTGTCTCGAGAGAGGCTGGGGAATTGAGAGTTGAGAATTGCAATTGCAAATCCAGATTGAAGTCGCGGATTCCAGATTGCAAATTTCAGATTCCAGATTCCAAATTCCAAATTCCAGACTCCCTTACGGATTCTGATCCCAGATTACGGATTCTCATCTCAGATTACGGACTAGATTCCTGGAACCCTTATCTGGGATCTGCAATCCGTTATCTGAAAATTGCAAGTCGCATTTTTTACAACCAAAGGGGCAGTCATTGTCTACACGGATGCTTCAACTTTCCAACGCTCAGGTTCGCATATATCGCGACCCTCAGGAGCTTGCCGTTAAAGCCGCGCGCCTGTTCGCGCGTCTAGCCGATCAGTATGTCGTCGGCTGCGGTAGATTCAACGTCGTTCTCTCGGGAGGATCAACTCCGCGAGCAATGCTATCGGTGCTTGCAGTAGACCCGTTCCTGGATACCGTGCCGTGGTCTTCGATCTGCTTCTTCTGGGGCGACGAGCGATGTGTACCGCCCGACCACCCCGACAGCAATTATCGAATGGCAAACGAAGCGCTGCTCTCAAAAGTCCCGGTGCCGCCGCAAAACATTTTTCGCATCCCTGCCGAAATGGCGGACCCCAAACAAGCGGCTGGAGAATATGCGGCAACTCTCCGCCGGTTCTTCACGGCTGGCCCGGGCGCCAGCCAAAGCGGCACAGCGCCGCTTTCGAACCTCCCGAGGTTCGACCTGGTGTTTCTGGGAATGGGCCCCGACGGCCACACGGCTTCGTTGTTTCCGCACACGACCGCGCTCCAAGCAGGTGAGCAGATAGTCGTCGAGAACTATGTTGAAAAATTCAAGACCCATCGAATCACGTTGACCGCAGCGACGATCAACAACGCGCGGAACGTGACTTTTCTCGCGGGAGGAGAAGACAAGGCCGAAACTTTGAAAAACGTACTGGAAGGAAGTTATCAGCCTGATCTCTATCCGAGCCAACTAATTCGACCGCGCAACGGAACGCTGCTGTGGATGGTGGATCAAGCAGCAGCGCGCTTGCTCGCCGATCAGCATCGAGCAGATTAATCATCGATCACAACCGCCGCCCAGGCAAAAGAGAGGATCCAGAAATGGCCGCAGAAACAAAACCCGAACTCGCAAAGATTGGCATGATCGGACTGGCAGTGATGGGCGAAAACCTTGCGCTCAACATTGCGCGTAACGGATATCCCATCGCGGTCTACAACCGTGACGGCGCAAAGGTTGACAAGTTCCTGCATCGCGCCGAAGGCAAACAGGTCATCGGCGCTTATTCGATCGAGGAATTCGTCAACTCGCTCGAAAAGCCGCGCAAAATAATTCTGCTGGTAAAGGCCGGCGGCCCGGTCGATGACGTGCTGACTCAGCTTAAGCCGCTGCTCGAACAGGGCGATATCGTCATCGACGGCGGCAATTCCTTTTTTGAGAACACGCGGCGCCGCGAAAAAGAAATGAAACAGGCGGGCTTCAACTTCATCGGCTCCGGGGTCTCCGGCGGTGAGTCCGGAGCGCTGTGGGGACCGTCGCTCATGCCGGGCGGCGACCCGAAAGCCTACGAAGAGATCCGACCCATCTGGGAGGCGATCGCGGCAAAGGTCGATGACGGGCCCTGTGTTACTTATGTTGGCCCCGATGGCGCGGGACACTTTGTAAAGATGGTCCACAACGGAATTGAATACGGCGATATGCAATTGATTGCCGAGGCCTACGACATTCTGCGCAACGCGCTGAATCTCGAAGCATCCGAGCTGGCCGATATCTTCGCGAAGTGGAATGACGGCGATCTCAACTCGTTCCTGATCGAGATCACCGCGAAGATCTTTACTGTAAAAGACCCTAAGGGCCCGGGCGCGCTGGTAGACAAGGTCCTGGACGTCGCCGGCCAAAAGGGGACCGGCAAGTGGACCGCCGAGACCGCCCTGGCGCTTGGCATCGCGATTCCGACGATGCAGGCCGCGTTGGATGCGCGCACGCTCTCAGGACGAAAAGCGGAACGCGTCGAAGCAAGCAAGCAGTTGCCAGGGCCAACCGCCAAATACAGCGGCGACAAGCAGGAGATGATCGACGCCGTTCACGACGCTTTGTACGCCAGCAAGATTTGTTCTTACGCGCAAGGGATGAACGTGATCCGGAGCGGCTCCGATGAGTACAATTGGAACATCAACCTCGGCGAGCTGAGCCGCATCTGGAAGGGCGGCTGTATCATTCGAGCCCAGTTCCTGGACAAGATCAAGCAGGCTTATCAACGCCGGCCTGATCTTCCCAATCTGCTGCTCGATCCGGATTTCAAGGCGTGGGCTTTGGAAGCACAGCCTCGCTGGAGACAGGCGGTGACGACCGCCCAGTCGCTTGGCATTCCGGCAGCGGCGATCTCGGCGAGTCTCGCTTACTTCGACACCTATCGCGCCGCGAACCTGCCGTTGAATTTGACCCAGGCCCAGAGAGACTTCTTCGGGTCGCACACTTATCAACGCACCGACAATCCCCTCGATGGGCCCTTCACCCATACGGAATGGGAGGAGCTTGCGAAGAAGTAATCGCATGAGAGGTCTTTGCGTCTTTTCGCGTGTTGGCGGCTTTGCGAGAAAAACCGTTTAGCGCAAGCACGCGAAGTCTCGCAAAGACGACGCAGACTTGAAACGACGCAAACACCCGCAAAGAACGCGACCAATCCTGAGGAACCGAAATGTCCAGCTCAACAGATAATCCATTACGAGAAGGTGTGAGACTCGAACGGACCGCTGAACCATGTGCAGTCGTGATCTTTGGCGCATCCGGAGATCTCACCAAGCGAAAACTGGTGCCGGCGCTATATCGGCTTGCTCAACAGCGGTTACTCCCGGCTGAGTTCGCCATTATCGGCTTCTCGCGCTCCACGATGACGCACGACGAGTTCCGCGCAAAGATGAAAGATGCGATTGCGACATATTCCGAGGCTAAACGGGTTGACGATGAGGTGTGGGAGAGCTTCGCAAAGGGCGTCTTCTACGTTTCGGGAGATGTCAACGATCCGGAGTCATATCGCCAAATCGGCGAAACGCTCGATCAGGTCGATCGCGAACGCGGAACAGCCGGCAATCGTGTGTTCTATCTATCAACCTCCCCATCGCTCTACGCCGAAGCGATCGAGCAATTGGGCGCAGCCGGACTCGCCCGCCCCAAAGGCAAGGGATGGACTCGGATCATCGTCGAGAAGCCGTTCGGGCACGATCTCGCAAGCGCCAAAGAGCTCAACAATCAGGTCGGGAAGGTATTCGATGAAGAACAGGTCTACCGGATCGACCACTATCTCGGCAAAGAGACCGTCCAGAAC
>JBASRM010000431.1:0-13589 GCA_049273835.1 Blastocatellia bacterium
AACGGCGTACCGTAGACTGTCCAGTCTGCGGACCATCAAAATCAATTGGCGAGTGCGTTTCAGGTGAACGGCCGCAGACTCGACAGTCTACGGTACACTCTGCCGAGTTTCCAAGAACGGCGTACTCTGCCGGGTTTCCAAGAACGGCGTACCGTAGACTGTCCAGTCTGCGGACGATCAAAAGGGTGAGTGCGTTTCAGGAGAACGGCCGCGATCAGAATCCATTGGCGAGTGCGTTTCAGGAGAACGGCCGCAGACTCGACAGTCTACGGTACACTCTGCCGGGTTTCCAAGAACGGCGTACCGTAGACTGTCCAGTCTGCGGACCATCAAAATCCATTGGCGAGTGCGTTTCAGGAGAACGGCCGCAGACTCAACAGTCTACGGTACGCCCGGCGGCCTGCTCTTGGCGGGCTTTCGCGCCGATATGCTAGTATCAACCTTTCCTCGATGTCAAAAATCACACCGGCAAATCTGGCTGAGAAGCTCAAACAGAGGCTGCTTCGTGGAGTTGGCCGCGCCATCGTCGACTTCAATATGATCGAAGACGGCGATCGCGTTATGGTGTGCCTCAGCGGCGGGAAGGATAGTTACACACTGCTAACTTTGCTTTTGGATCTTCAGCGGCGCGCGCCGGTCAGGTTCGAGCTGCTCGCCGTGAATCTCGACCAGAAGCAGCCTGGTTTCCCCGAACGCATATTGCCCGACTATCTGAGCGCCCTTGCAGTTCCGTTTAGGGTCATCGAGCGCGACACCTACTCAGTAGTAAAGACCCTTGTTCCTGGGGGAAAGACCACCTGTTCGGTATGCTCGCGGCTTCGTCGAGGAATCCTTTATAACACCGCGGTGGAAGAAGGCTGCTCTAAGATCGCATTAGGCCATCACGCCGACGATATTCTACAAACCTTCCTTCTGAATCTGTTTTTCAGCGGCTCGTTAAAAGCGATGCCCCCGGTGCTCCGAAGCGACGACGGCCGCAATATGGTCATACGTCCGCTCGCTTACAGCTGGGAATCTGACGTGGCCGCGTTCGCCGCAACGCAGCGGTATCCCATCATACCTTGCGACCTGTGCGGCTCGCAGGAGAACCTGAAGCGGAAACGAGTGAAGCGGTTGCTCGACGAGCTTCAAACTGAGATTCCCGAAGTCCGCCATTCCATGTTGAAGGCTCTTGCGAACGTTGCGCCCTCGCAGTTGCTTGACGCGCGTCTTTTTGACTTCGCTTCGTTGTCAGGCGTTAGCGCTAATCTCGCCGGTGAACTTGATGCAGTACTCGGCATGCACGGTGATCTGCCGGTTGCGACTCTTGTGCCGGTGACTCAGAACAGCACCCTCTAACCCTCCGCTCTTACGAATCTCTGATGATGAATGTTGGGCTCGCCGATCAGCATAAGCACTTGACCGACGAGGGCCGCATTAAACGCGCGACGCTGCTAAAGCTGTTTGTGTGCATTGCGGCAGTCAGCTTCATTCTGCGAATTGTTTATGCCGGCTATCTTTACGAAGACGACGGGTTGTGGTTCACGGCAGCCGAAGAGATCGTGCGAGGCAAGGCGCTCTATCGCGAGATATATTTCGACAAACCGCCCGGTCTAGCACTCACCTATGCCCTATTGTTTTGGATTTTCGGCGCGCATATCATCACCATCCGGTTGTTCACAATCGCGTACTCCATAGCGATCTCCGCAATTCTGTACCTGTTCGGCGCGCGACTATATGGCAAGCGTGTCGGGTTGTTAGCCGCGGCGATGTTCGCGGTGTTCAGCACGACTTATGCGACCGGCCACGTGCAAAACCTTGGGACGGATTTTTTGATGGCGCTGCCTTACGCGGCGGGCGCATACCTGCTCGTAAGATCTCGATGGCATTCGAGCCGAGGTAACATCGATCAGTCCCGACGACAATGGTTAGCCTTAGCGGGCGGAGCGCTGACTGGGCTCGCTTTTCAAATAAACCCAAAAGGAATCTTTGATCTCTTTTTTTATGCATTGTTCCTGATAGCGTCGCGAGGATGGCATGCTCAGTCGACAGAGCCAGTTCCAGCGACGGGTGCTTCAATCCCAGATTCCAGCGGCCATTCGTCTCTGCGGTTGTTCGCTCTTGCGTCGGTGGGAGTGGCAGCAGGTTCCTTGCCGTTCCTGGCTTACATCGCCGCGACACATTCCTGGCAAGCCTATTGGTCTTATGTATGGGACTGGGGAGCCCGTTATGGGAGTTACAATGGCATTAGCCACACCGCATTGACGGCGCTTATTCGAAGTGCGGATTATTTCACCCTGAATAACACCCTGCTTATCGCTCTGGTGTTTGTCGTCGTATCGCAAATTCGTCATCGTGCAACAGAAAAAAGAAGTGACCCGTCCGGCGGCTTCGAGCCTGTCACACAAGGCCCATTGACCAGACACACTCTTTTTCAAGCCGACGCTACTATATTGATCTGGTTTGCGGTTTCCTATGCGGGAGTAATGGTCGGAGGGCGCTTCTTCGCGCATTACTTTATTCAAGTCTTGCCGAGTCTCTGCTTGATCGGTGCGCGAGGTCTGACGGCAATTGTCGAGTCACTGCGGACGCGGAGTCCTGCCTTCCGTCGAGGCGTGTTTGCCATCATTTCAATTGGGTTCGCCTTTACGTTGGTTCGATTTCATGGCCGGGGACTGCTGCTGGCTGCTGATTTCATCCGAACGACTTCGAGCGAAAGAAACGCAAAGTGGTATAACAATCTCCGCAACCGCGAAGAACGAATGGCGGCCGCCGTGGTGAGAGATCTTCCAGACGGCGCTGATGCCGCCGCCCGTCTGGAGCTTGAGGGTATTCGTTTGGATGGCCCGCGAACTCGCCCGGCGACTGGGCCGTCCGATTATGTTTTCGTCTGGGGTTACCGGCCGGAGATTTATTTCTGGTCGGGGCTGCTGCCAGCTTCTCGATATCTGAGCACACAGCCACTGACAGGGGTTCCGGCTGATATCCATTATTTCAAAAACAAGTATCGTTCATTGCTCGATGATGCTGTTACCGCGGAAGCGAGGTCTGAGCTTGCTCTGGATCTCGAGGAGTCTCAACCCAAGTACATCGTTGACGAGATCGGCTTCTTCAATGAGGGCCTGGCCATACTAAGATATCCTGAGCTTCAAGACGTGATGATCAAATACAAACCGATTGGAGCAACCGGCCGGTTCCTTCTGTACATACGACGCGACCTGACCAGAAAGCGTCTGTTACGCGACTCTCCAAAACAACCTTGATTGTTCTCCGCCATTGCGATTAGCGGGAAGGCGTTAACCAGCGGAAGACCGCCACCACGGCTGATCGCATCTCTACATCAATACCGCGCTCGTGATCTTGTCTCCGGCTTAAACTCGATCACGATGCCCCTGAGCGGAGCGTCTCCGACATTCTTTACGGTGTGAATCACGGGCGCGTTAAAGGCGGCACGGCCGGGTACGATGTCTACGAAGACCTCAGGCTGTCCTTCGGGCCATTGTTGCAGGCGGGTCCGGTTTAGCTGCATCACCACACGCTGGCTATGGCTGTGCCTTGCACGCGTATCGCCCGGCGCAAGCCGCTCCTCAAAGATAAAGAAGCGATCGCCGTCGTAGCGGATCTCGTTCTTTTCGGGCGGGATGATCTCGCTCGGCGACTGAACCGGCGGTCGGTTGGGCTTGAAAGCCACTTCGAAGTACTCGCCACCGGTCGGCGGTTCGTACGACTCGCCAGGCCTGAAGACGGCGACACCGCCTCGGGTCATCTTCCTGCTCTTGCTGCCGATACGAAGCTGTATCTCGCCAAGCGCCACGATCACGCGATCACCGCACCCGGGCACAGCGGCTGCGGCGCAGGGCGCGGCGTTTCGGGTCACCCGCACGTATTCGTTTTCGAGTGCCGTGTTCGATTGCAGAAGAACAACAAGAAGCAACAACGACATACGCTGCCTCGAATCGGAGATGGAATCGCCTCGCTCCGAAGGTTTCAGTCACTCCGCTGATCGCTCGACGTGAGCCGGCTCCGTGTTTCGCGCGATGTGCTCGGTAACGCCCGCCACAGGTTCCGAGAGAACGCGCCGCGAAGCCGTACAATAAGTCTAGCGGATCCAATTCAGCAAGGTGCTTCGGCTCCGCGAGACTTCGAGGGAATTCTAAGCATAGCGCGCCCGCGATACCTGTATCCGGAGCCGATCAGAAAAACAAACGAAAAGAAGAGACACAACGGCGCTACGCATTCTGCACGGCGCCGGCGAGCTTTATGAGCGACGCCTTTGCATCACCGTAAAGCATGCCACAGTTCGGCTTGAAGAAGAGCGGGTTCTCGATGCCCGCAAAGCCCTTGCCCTTTCCGCGCTTCAACACAACCACAGTGCGAGCCTTGTCCACCTCGAGGATTGGCATCCCCGCAATTGGGCTCTTTGGGTTGTCTCGCGCGTCCGGGTTCACGACGTCATTTGCACCGATCACCACGGCGACATCGCTGGCGGGAAACTCGGCGTTAATCTGCTCCAGGTCATACAGCGACGAGTAGGGCACATTCGCCTCGGCAAGCAGAACGTTCATGTGTCCGGGCATGCGACCGGCCACCGGATGGATCGCATACTTTACCGATACGCCTCGAACTTCAAGCATATTTCCAAGCTCGCGCACCGCGTGCTGCGCTTGCGCGGTGGCCATGCCGTAGCCCGGCACAAAAATTACCTGGTTTGCATAAGCGAGCTGCACTGCGATGTCGTCGGCGTGCACCTCACGCATCACCCCCATCGTTTCGCCGTTGTCTGCCGCAACCTCCGCGCCGAATGCCCCGAAAAGAACATTGGTGATCGAGCGGTTCATCGCCCGGCACATCAGGATCGAAAGTATAAACCCCGAAAAGCCGTCCAGCGTCCCGGCTATGATCAGAACGTTGTTGGAAATCGCAAAACCTGTCGCGGCAGCCGCAAGCCCCGCATACGAGTTCATCAGCGACATCACGACCGGCATGTCAGCAGCCCCGATTGGCAGGACCAGCAACACGCCGAACACGAACGCCAGGCCTGCCATCACGTAGAACAGCAAGTGAGCTGAAGGATCGAAAATCAAATACCCAAAGATCCCGACTGATAGCACCAGCAGCGACATGTTGAAGATGTTTTGCCCTGAATAAGTTATCGGGGTGCCGCGGATCCAGTCTTGCAGCTTGATGAATGCCATCAAGCTTCCGGTCACGGTAATTCCTCCGAGCAACACCTCAAGGCTGAGCGCCGTCATCTTGAACGTGCCCAACTCGGCGCCGTGTCGATAGTACTCGGACATCCCGACCAGTGAAGCCGCCAGCGCGCCGAACGCGTGAGAGAGCGCGGTCCGCTGGGGCATCGCAGTCATCGGCACTTTGATCGAAATCGCGCCGCCGATGATCGAGCCGATTACCAGTCCGGCGATAATCCATTCGTAGCTGACGATATCTCGATGCAGCAGGGTGCCGACGATTGCGAGAAACATCCCGACTTCTGCGCAGAACATTCCTCGTCTTGCGGTATCGGGATGGCTGAGGCCCTTGAGACCGAGAATGAATAAAATGGACGCGGTGAGGTAAGTGAGTTCGATTGGAAGACCCATCAGGCTCGCTCTTGCTCCTCTGTCGAGTCTTTCTTTGAGACGGGCTGTCTCTTAAACATCCTCAGCATGCGATCGGTGATCATAAAGCCGCCGACGACGTTTATTGTCGAAGCGGTGACTGCTATGAACCCAAGCCACGTGCTGACAGTGTTGTAGTGCGCCCCGGCCGTCACAAGCGAACCAACCAGGGATATACCGGAGATCGCGTTGGTCGCGGACATCAACGGGGTATGAAGAAGCGGCGGGACTCTGGAGATGACTTGATAGCCGAGAAAAGCCGCGAGGGCAAAAATGTACAGTCCCCCGATGATTACTTCTGTGCTCACGATTCAACTCCTCCTCTGCGTCGGTTAAAAAGAATAGAAAGCGCAGATAGCGCTGATCTGCGAAAATCAGGGGCTCTGTCAGTCTGCGACAATCAGCGGTTAATTTATTCCATTCTTAACGCGCGGTTGTCTCCAGCGCTTCAGCAACTCTCGTGTTCACAACCTCGCCGCGGTGCACCACACACGCGGGGCCCACCACATCGTCACTCAAGTCGACCTTCAACTCACCATCCTCGTCCATCAGGAGCTGCAAGAACGCGGTAACGTTTCGAGAGTAAAGCTGGCTCGCGTGAACCGGCACCGTTGCCGCCAGGTTCAGCGGCGACATAATGACCACTCCCTGACGAACAACAGTCTCACCGGGGTTGCTCGCGGCGCAGTTGCCTCCGGTCGAGCCCGCCAGATCAACGATCACAGAACCCGATCTCATCCCGGCGACTGCCTCATCCGTAAGTAGCAGTGGTGCTCGCCGCCCGGGCACTTGCGCTGAAGTAATGATCACATCAGCGGTGCGAGCGTGTTTGGCTATCAAATCTCGGCCTCGATTGAGCGCTTCCTCGGTAAGCTCGACCGCGTACCCTCCAGCGTCTTCGGTTTGAATGCCGGCGAGATCGACATGTAGGAACTTGGCCCCTAGAGATCGAACGTGCTCGCCGGCAGCGGCCCGAACGTCGTAGCCTTCGACCACCGCGCCCAACCTTCTGGCCGTCGCGATCGCCTGCAGCCCCGCGACTCCGGCACCAAGAACAAGCACCCGCGCAGGAGCTATCGTCCCGGCGGCGGTCATCAACAGCGGGAACAGACGCGGCAAGCGCTCGGCCGCCAGCAGCACCGATTTGTAACCCACGATCGTAGCCATCGAGGACAACGCATCCATCGTCTGGGCTCGGGTCGAGCGAGGTATCAGCTCCATTGCAAATGCTGTGAGCCCGCCCTCGATCAGTTGAATCAGTTCGCCGGGTTCGTCAAGAGGCCGCAAGAATCCGATAACCACCGCTTCAGAAGGCAGTCGAGCTGCGTCGTCAGCCGAGGGCCGGTTCACACAAAGTAAAATGTCAGCCGACTCCAGGATCTCGATTTTGTCACGCACGACTCGCGCGCCCGCAGCCACGTATTCGGCATCGGTCGCTCCCGCGCCGTCTCCCACTCCGCTCTGTAGATAAACTGTTGCGCCCAACGAAACGAGCGAGCGCACGGATTCAGGAACGAGCGCCGCCCGAGTATCGCCCGTCCCCTCTCGCAGCACACCAATATTCATCAATGCCCCACATGACTGCTAATAACTCCGCGCCGCGCCCGCACCACTCGCGGCTTCCGGAAACCACTGGAATGAAAACAAGAATATATCAACACGTGTCGTCACGACGCTAGCGGTTGATAATTCTCAGGAAATAATTTGGGGCCTTCCCAACTATCAAATGACTGCTATGGTCTAAGTCACAGGCGTCACACAGGAGCTCGACTGAATCCATTGCGATGATCACAGCGTAAGGAAGGGTGGAAGGGCACAGGCTAAAGGGTGAGAAAGATCACAGTAAGGGTTGCTTGCCCCGCTCTTGCCGCTGCGCAACTTGAAAACTCATAATCGACCATCAGCGCTGACGGAAACACCGATCATGAGACGTGGCTCCAAGCATTCTCTCGTACTGATTGGCCTTGCTTATCTGAGCTTCGTAAGCATCGGTTTGCCCGATGGCTTGAACGGTGTCGCTTGGCCGTCGATCCGCGCCTACTTCGACCTTCCGATCGATGCGCTGGGTTCGCTTTTGGTGATGTTCACCGCCGGCTATCTTGTATCCAGCTTCACAAGCGGTCGCTTGCTGGCAATGATGAGCGTCGGCACGCTTCTGTCTGTAAGTTGTGTGGCGACCGCGGTGAGCCTGTTTGGGTACGCCCTCGCCCCGGCGTGGTGGGTAATGGTTGCGCTGGCAAGCATCGCCGGACTCGGAGCGGGTTCGATCGATGCCGGATTGAACACCTTTGCGGCAACCGAGTTCAGTGCACGAATGGTTAACTGGCTGCACGCCTGTTACGGCATCGGAGCAGCGAGCGGTCCGGTGATTATGACCAGCGTGCTTGCCGCGGATCATCGGTGGCAGCGTGGGTACACTATAGTCGCCACTTGGCAGGTGCTGCTGGCGGTCTGCTTTGGGGTCACCCACAAGTGGTGGCCCAGGGCTTCGGCCACATCCAGGCAGGATGCAGCTCCAACGGGGTTAGTCAGAGCCTCCAACCTGCGCACTTTAAAGCTGTCTGTCGTGCGGTTGAGTATCGCGGTTTTCTTTGTTTACACCGGCATCGAAGCCGCTGCCGGAACCTGGGCGTTTAGTTTGTTCACCGAGTCTCGCGCGGTTTCGATGATGACCGCGGGCGCGTGGGTGAGCGTCTATTGGGCCGCGTTGTCGGTTGGACGGGTGCTCTCCGGTTTTGTCGTAGGGTTTATTAAGGTGGATAGAATGCTGCGTTTTTGCATATTCGGTATCGCGGCCGGCGCTACTATGATCTGGCTGGGCGGCTCGAGTTTCTTGGCTTTTATCGGCCTCGGCCTGATGGGGTTGGCAGCGGCGCCGGTTTTTCCCTCGATGATCTCGGCTACCCCTATGAGGCTTGGAGAAGCGCACACCTCGAATGGCGTCGGCTTTCAGATCGCGGCAGCCGTGCTGGGACAGTCGCTGGTTCCGAGCCTCGTGGGTTTGCTCGCGGGACGGCTGGGGCTGGAAATAATCGGCCCTACCCTTTTAGTTGCTGCCTGCCTGCTGCTGATGCTCTTTGAATTGCTGACGGCGGCCAGTCGTCACGACTGACCGCGGCCCCTTGTCTCCCGACGACCGCGCCCTTCAAGCTTGAACGCGCGAGCATCTCCGCTTAGAGTTCACTCCGAGTCGAGCGAGAAAAACTGGAGATGAATATGGAATCACCGATCTTGAGATGGTTTACAGCCGCGTGTGTAATCGGGCTTGCGATCGCAGCCTACAGCCAGCAAGTTGCCGACCCGGACTTTGATACAAGCGTCGCCACGCCAGCTTACACTAAGAAACATCCAAAGGTGCTTCTCGACGAAGCGCACAATAACTTTCACACCGCGAGCGGGCGTTACAAACCGTTTGCCGATCTGATCACCAACGATGGATATCTGGTCAGCTCGAACAAGCAGAAGTTCACCGCGGAGTCGTTGAAGGGTTTTGATGTACTGGTAATCTCGAACGCACTTGGTGCGCCTGCGATGGGAAGCGCTGAGGCAAGCAATAGTGCTTTTACCGAAGCTGAATGCGACGCGGTCCGCGATTGGGTTGGCAAGGGCGGGAGGCTGCTGCTGATCGCTGACCACGCGCCGATGGGAGCTGCGAACGAAAGGATGGGCCTTCGCTTTCGGGTCGGGATGAGCAAAGGATACACCGGCGACCCGGAAAACAAAGACAAAGTGACCGGCAGCGACACCTTCATCAGGTATGACCCCGAGAACAAATTATTGGGCGATCACCCGATCATCCGCGGACGCAATGACGGCGAGAGAGTCACGCGGATCATCGCTTTTACCGGGCAATCGCTAAAGGGCCCGCCCGGAAGCGTCGCGTTTATGAAACTCGCTGACACGGCGGTTGATGTGACCCCGGCACGCCAGGGGTCCGAACAAAAAGAGGCTTCAGCCGCCGGGCGAGCACAAGGGATCGCACTCAAGCTGGGGAAGGGCCGCGTGGTCGTGCTTGCGGAAGCTGCGATGTTATCCGCACAACTTGCGGGGCCGCAGAAGATGAAATTCGGAATGAACCGCGAGGGAATTGACAATCGCCAGCTCGCGCTGAACATCATGCACTGGCTGTCAGGGTTGCTGAAATAGTGGTTGTTGGATTCCGCTGTCGCCCGTTGCGCGGCTCGAAAGCAGGCGGGCCTGACCCAGGACTCGCGGACTCGCCCGGGGCTGCAGGCGTCGCCCGTTGCGCGGGCTCGGCTTGGACTCTCGGCAACTAACTCCGATGAATCGATTGTCCTTTCACCAATGGAATAAACTCATCTCCTATCGGCATATAGTGGCAGACGGAATTGGTGATAACCTGCTGGTGATCGGTTATGCGAATCGATTACTTGCCGGCCCAAAGAAGACAACCGCGGGAACGCTTATGAATAGGCTCGAAGACCTCAATTCGACGTCGGAGGCCCTTGCCGTCACCGAGCCTGCTCGGTACCCACTCTTTGCTGATGCATTGCCCCAAACGGAAATACACGAAGGCCGCTACCATCTTCGCTTCGCTCGCACACCCGAAGAACTGGATGCGTTGCTGAAGCTCCGATTCGAGGTGTTCAACCTCGAACTCCGCGAAGGCCTCGATTCATCCTTTTTGATCTCACGAGACCTGGATGAGTTCGATCCGTCCTGTCATCACCTGATCGTCGAGGACAATGCCAACAACCGCGTCGTTGGGACTTATCGAATGCAGACCGGCGATATGGCTGCGTCTGCGAAGGGGTTTTATACGGCCGCCGAGTTTGATCTCGCCCGCTTTCCGGCAAACGTTCTCAATAGCTCGGTCGAGCTTGGAAGGGCGTGTGTCGCCGGCGACTATCGAAACACTCAAGTGCTGTTCTTGTTATGGAAAGGCCTGGCTGCGTATGTCGCGCACAACCGCAAGCGATATCTGTTCGGATGCTGTTCGATCACAAGCCAGCAACCACTCGACGGGCTTCGGGTGATGGGACTGCTCGAGCAAGCCGGCAACATCCATCCGAGTCTGCGATCAGCGCCGCGTCCGGGTTTTGAGTGTGTCGCCGATGCGGAGCGTCGCTCTCGTGTGAGCGAGGCGAGCATACCAAAGCTCTTCCGCACTTATTTGCGCTTCGGTGCGAAGGTCTGCGGGCCGCCGGCCATCGATCGACGCTTTAAGACGATCGATTTCCTGGTATTGTTCGACGTCTTTGAGATGGACGCGCAACTTCGCCAAATGTTTTTCGGTGTATGAAAGGACCGATCCTGGATGAGTCATCTCCGGGCTATCACTCGAGCGCTCGGCTTGATCTTCGTCACCGCGGCGATGTATCTGCTGCTCGTTTGCGGTTCCTGGCTGATCGCAGGGTTTCGAAAGTCTACCAACCAATGGCGCGCACATGTGTTTCGCAGATGGGCAAGGGCGACCGCGTCAATCCTGAGGTTGAAGATCGCTGTCGAAGGCCCGCCGCCTGCTCCTCCGTTCCTTCTGGTCTCGAATCATTTGAGCTACCTGGACATCCTGGTCTTTGCTTCCCGAATTGACTGTGTGTTTGTCGCTCGCGGCGACCTTGCCGGCTCGCCGGTGATCGGATCGCTTTGCCGCGCCGTGAACACGATCTTTGTCGACCGCGAACGCAGGGCCGACGTCTCCAGGGTCAGCACTTTGATCGAACGGGCGCTGAGGGAGGGGCGTGGCGTCGTGCTTTTTGCCGAGGGGACCAGCACGCAGGGCGCGCTGATTGCGCCGTTCAAATCTTCGCTGCTGGAACCGGCTGCCAGAGCCAGTTTCCCGGTTTCATATGCTGCGATCAGTTATCGCACGCTCGATGGCGAACGGCCTGCTCATCTGTCGGTTTGCTGGTGGGGTAAGATGATTTTTTTCAGACACTTACTGGGCGTCTTACAATTGAAGGAAATTCGCTCGAACGTTGTGTTCGGCGCGGAACCGATTCAAGCGAGCAATCGCAAGGTACTGGCTGAAAAATTGAGGACCGCCGTTAGAGAAGAGTTCATCCCGGTGGTGAGGCTGCCTGACGAAGCTACATCGCTGGCAACTACTTCTAGCGAATCAGCGATGCGGCCGCTTGATGCGAATGGCTAAAGGGTGCACGAGTGCTGGTCCTGTAGGGCTGAAGGATCACAGCAAGTGAGAGAGCTGTTGTGAAATCGATGTATGCGGCGGACTCCAAGTCCCCCGGACCATCTCATGCACTCCGAAGCTGGAAGTGGCGCGTCGCGCTCGGCTACCTGGCTTTGCTGATGGTCTCGCATATCGCGAGATGGGCAGCCCCTAAACCGAATGAATTGGGCCCTGATGATCAGGCGGTGATGCTCCAGGCGGTTGACTCGGATCGGCAACGCGATCAGAACGTCCGACTGGCCTATCGGGAGTACCGTCCCAGTCAGGACGAGACGGCGCCGGTCATCATCCTCGTTCACGGTAGTCCTGGCCACAAAAAAGACTTCTCCTCACTCGCGCCTCAACTCGGCAGGAGCTATCGCGTCATCGTTCCCGACCTTCCCGGATTTGGAAGATCGACTCCCGACGTGCCCGACTACTCGATACGCGCCCACGCACGTTATGTCGTCGAGTTGATGGATGCGCTGGGCATCGAGCGCGCGAATCTGCTCGGATTCAGCATGGGCGGCGGAGTAGCGCTGAACATCTGCGATTTTGCGCCGCATCGAGTCGAGTCGATCACGATGTTGTCCGCAATCGGCGTGCAGGAAGCGGAGCTACTGGGCGATTACCATTTGAATCACGCCTTGCACGGCCTCCAGTTGATAGCGATGTGGCTGCTTCGCGAAGCCGTGCCGCACTTCGGATCGCTCGACCATCTGTTCCTGGGAATGTCTTACGCGCGGAATTTTTATGATTCGGATCAGCGGCCGCTACGGGCAATCCTGTCGCGGCTGGAGGTCCCGATGCTGATCCTTCACGGCAAGCGCGATGTGTTGGTTCCGGTTGAAGCTGCAATCGAGCATCATCGGGTCGTCCCACAGAGCGAAATCCAGCTCCTGGAGGACGACCATTTCATGGTCTTTCAAGATGAGGCGATGCTCGCGCCACGGATCCAGGAGTTTCTCGATCGAGTCAAACAGGGCAAGGCAGCTACACGAGCGACAGCAGATGCGGACCGGGTTGCCCGAGCCGCGTCGCCCTACGATCGAGCGAGCTTTCCAAAGGCGATTGGTGTAACGGCGCTTGTCGTGATGATGTTGATCGCAGCATCCACACTTGTGAGTGAAGATCTCACCTGTATCGGAGCCGGCATTATGGTCGCTCAAGGGCGGATCGATTTTGCGGCGGCCGCCCTGGCTTGTTTTCTCGGGATTTTTATCGGGGACGTGCTGTTATTTCTCGCCGGCCGACATTTTGGAAGACCGGTGCTGTCTCGTGCGCCGCTCAAATGGTTGGTGCGGCCGGAAGACGTTGCGCGGGGCTCGGCGTGGTTCAATCGACGGGGATTGGCTGTCATCGCGGCGATCCGGTTCGTCCCCGGGATGAGGCTGCCAACTTACTTCGCCGCCGGTTTGCTGAATACAAATCTGTTTCGATTCTCGATCTATTTCCTTCTTGCTGCGATTGTATGGACCCCGTTGATGGTTGGGCTGTCGAGTTTGCTCGGGGCCGAGGTGATCAAGCCGGCGTTGTTGGCAAGGCAAAATGCTCTTGTGCAAGTTGCGGTCGCCGGCCTGGCTCTGTATCTGGCCGTGAAGCTGGTGATTCAAACGGCCAGCTATCGCGGCCGTCGATTGCTGTTGTCGAAATGGCTCAGACTTATAAGGTGGGAATTCTGGCCGATCTGGGCCTTTTATCCACCGGTCCTTTTTTATGTGATGTATCTCGCGCTCAAGCATCGAAGTCTGACCGTCTTTACCTCAGCTAATCCAGCCATGCCGGCTGGCGGATTTATCGGCGAATCAAAGCTCGAGATATTGCGTGGCCTATCGCGTTCGAATGGTCTTGTCGCTCGATCT
>JBASRM010000442.1:0-2562 GCA_049273835.1 Blastocatellia bacterium
GGCTGGGATGCCTGCCCACCCTGGGCCCGCTGGAGAATTCACTGGACATCAGTCTGCTCGAATGCAGCAATCGGCAAACTGAAATACGCGCGATTGCAAAAGAGATAAAACGGCTGGTGCTGCTTGAAGCGTACCGGCCGAGCGAAATCGCGGTCGTCGTGCGCGAGCGGTCTATCTATGACGATACGATCGCTCGAATCTTTGATGAGGAAGGAATCCCTTGCGCGGTCGGCCGACGTGTCGCGCTCACGGAAGTTCCGGCAGTACGAGCGGCGCTAAAGCTGTTCGAGTTGCTGATCGAACGCGGTCGCGAGGCCGCGGCGATAAAAGTAAGTGTTCTCGCCGATCTGGTGAAGTCGGGTTACTTCGGCTTGTCCTCAACCGAGCTTGATTTATTGCGTGAGCGCTTCCACGCCGAAGGCGCACATCATCTTGAAGCCGCAGGGTGCAGAACTCCTGAACAATTGGATATTGGTTACTGGGACGCGGACGAATTGGAGAATGTGATCGCGTACGTCGGTAGCGAGCTGCGAGTAGATGGATGGTTAAACCGTGCTCGTCAGTTGACCTATCACCCGGTAGACGAACACGCGCGCGAGGCCGAGCCGGACGACGAGCTGGGCGTGGACGACGAGGGCGCGGTCGCATCGGTTGATCAGCCGGCTCAGAAGCGGCGCGTGGAATGGCGAGAGCCGCTGGATGTCCCTCTCCCGGGCTCAGAACGAAGGCCGAAACCGGCGAGTGAGATTCCTCCCCCGTTGATCGCCTGGTCGGCGGTCGTCTTGAAGAGGTTCGCTGAAATAATCGAAGGAGCTCCTCGCGAGGCAGCTCCACGAGAGCTTCGCGACGCGATGATGAGACTGCTCGATCAGCTCCAGTTTGCTGGCCGGGTCCTCGGTCCACAGCCCGGAGAGGTTGATCACACTGCGCTTCCTGACTTGACGCTCGATTTGCGAGGGCTCGAAGGACTGCGCCGCGCAATTACCACTGCCGCTCGCGGCATCGAGATGTCCGAACGGGAGGCGACCCAGGGCGAGATTTCAACGATCAGACTCGGTGCTTTCCTGGAAGAAGCGATGCGTTGCGTCCGAGCGCAGTCGCTGGTGACGAGCCATTCCGATCCCGACGGCTTGCAGGTATTGGGGGCGAGCGATGTTCGCGGTTTGCGATTTCGCGCCATCTTTATCGCTGGGCTAATCGAGGGCGGCTTTCCACTGCGCGCTGCGCGTGACTGGATATACCCGCCCGACGAACGCGAGCGATTGAAGCACTACGGCCTGACGCTCGAGGACATCTCGGCCGAAATGCTGCTCAAGGAGGAGCACTATTTCTATCAAGCGGCTTGCCGCGCGACCGATCGGCTTTATTTGAGCAGACCATTGGTGCGTGAAGACGGCTCGGAGACGGTCGCGTCCTACTTTATCGAAGAGCTCGGCCGGGCAATCGTTCCTCACGAGATAAAACGAGAAGTTGTTCGCACTGATTTTGATGGCCGCAGATTGTTTGAGTCGTCGCGGAATTCGGAGCTCGCGGTGCTCCTTGTGCGGCAGGAAGAGCGGCGGCGGCATCCGGCGCAGCGAGAAGGCAACTTTCCGAATGAGGTCATCGCTAGCGTGAAGGCGTTGGCGTACGAGCGCGGATTTCTGACCGATTCGGCGCGGCGTCGAATCGCGATCGAACGCAAGCGATCGAGCCGGGCTTTCGGAGAATTCGATGGCGCGCTTAGCGATGTGAGTCTCATTTCCAGACTAACCGATAAGTACGGAGCCGGTCACGTTTTCAGCGCAAGCGAGCTGAGCCTGTATGGCAAGTGCCCGTTCAAGTTCTTCGCCGAGAAAGTGCTCAAGCTCGAACCGCGTGGTGAGGCGGCGCTTGATCTGACCGCGTTGGATGCCGGCAGCCTCCTCCACGAGGCGCTGAGGCAGTTCTTCGAGCGGCATCGAGGCGAGCGGCTTACCGAGATGGACCGCGCGGAGCTGCGACGCGAGCTTGGCGAAGTCGCCGATGCGGTATTTGACGAGCATCAACGCGCAGTGCCTCCTCTCAATCCTAAAGTATGGGAGATTGATCGCGAGATCAGAAAGCTGCTGCTCGAACAGGTCGTCGAGTACGATCTGGAGGTTCAACGGAAAACGGAACTCAAAGATGTGAGGCCGGCTTACTTCGAGCTTGCGTTTGGAATGAGAAGCGATGCGGGTGATCGGCATTCGACTGATCGCCGGCTGGAGCTCCGGCGTGGTTTAGACGATCACACCGACATTGTGCAGCTTCGCGGACAGATCGACCGAGTGGACATCGCCGCCGACGGGACCGCGATTGCTTATGATTACAAACTTTCAAAAGGTGCGGCTCTGGACGATATGACCGAGGGACGGGCGTTGCAGCTTCACATTTATCTCTCGGCCCTCGAGCAACTGCTGCTGCCCGGGAGTGCGATCGCAGGTGGTGGATATTACACGATGAAGGGAGGCGCCGCGCGGCGCAATCAGGGGCTGTATCGAGCCGCGCTGCAGGCCTACACAGCGGTAGGGACGAGGACCGCGTCAACGCTAAGTGATTCGG
>JBASRM010000475.1:0-3800 GCA_049273835.1 Blastocatellia bacterium
GTCATAAAGATGTCACGGGTTTATAGTTTGTAGTTTCTGGTAAATCAAAGATGCACAATGTACAGAACCTTGCTCCGGCGTTTTAGCGAACCTTCAAAATCAATCTTGGTTGCGCCTCTATCGACGAATCCGATCAAAAGCGGCCGATCTAACAACTTGATCGCTTCCTGCATCAACTGAGTATCGAAAAAACCCTGCCTAAACGCGCGACCGCCGCCAACCTCACGGTCCAGCAACCCGCCAAGCTCCTGAAAAAGCTGCGCCTCATCGGTCCCCTGCGCCAGTGTGGTCAAATACCAGCCATTGAAGCTCAACGCCTGCGGCGCCGCGATCGAAACCACCTGTGCCTCCCCGGGAGCCAGATCAAACAAATCCGATATTCCAGCGGAACTCAAGTAGACTGCCCTGGAAATCGGCACGTCACTAAGATTCTTAATAGCAACCCCGGATTCAGCGGATGAAACCGAAACCAGTGCGGGCACGCCTTCGTTGATCGATCTCACCTGAAATAGACCGGACGTCCAGGTCGTCATCGGCACGCGCAACACAAACTCTTTCGGCCCGCGCTCGCATTCGATGTCACCGATAGCGGACGCACTCGAAGCTTGATTTCCGTTGTACACGTCATTCACGTATGTATCGCCGCCCTCGAACTTGAGCTCTTGAGTGCGCTTGCTTGCCGGTATCATCAACACGCCGCTGGTCGCCCGCGAAATCCCGTCTCGCTGGTGAAGCTCTGCAAGCGACGCGTCAGCAACGATCGAAGCCGCGCCGCGGCCTATCTGCGCGACTGTAATGCTGACAACTGCAAACGTAATGACCACCGCGGGAATTGTAAGCCAGGCGAGATCAGTCTTGCGCTTCCATCTCAACACGAGGTAGTTGAGCGGTCCCAACGTGAGTACGTACACAAGCAAAAACAGCAGGACATACTTCGGCGATGGAGGCGCGATCTCAGCAAGATGGAAAAGAAAACCCTGCACGCCCCATCGGTTTGAGGATGAATTGCCGCGCCTCCCGGAGGTAATCCAGTTGCTGTGTCTCGGCTTGCTCTCAGCCGCCGGCAGAAGTAAATCGGTCCACAGGTCTTTGGCCGCGGTCCATGCGCGGTAGGGATTGAGCTTTGGGTTTAACGCCACGAATCGCACGATGCCGCTTCCGTAGTTTTTTTCCGCGGCAATTGGATTATCAGAGCGGCCTAGAAGAACCCGAGCGTCAGCAGCCAACTGCCCGGTCATAACCGGGAGCCGGTCAATCGAATCGAACGAGCCGTAAGTTTCACTCAACTCCGGAACTGATTCGGTGGTCGCGGTGGCTTGTGGCTCGACAGGTAAGAGCGCACCAAGACCTATCGCGCGCAAACCCGCGACGTCCGCGCCTCCTGTAATGATCAGCAGACCGCCTGACGCAACCCATAAGCGAAGTGCGCGGGCTTGCTCTCCGGTCAACTGATTCAGCGGCGAGTCTCCAAGGACTACTGAGTCAAACTGATCATAAGAAATGAACTCACGCGGAAGGTCTTCAGCGGCGATGACTATGGGGTGAGCCAGAAACACCGGACGCCCGACGCTGGGCCCGCCGAACCTCCCCCTACGTTGCTGTGGACCTTGAGACATAGGAGGGGGCGGCGGAGCGGCAGCCTGAGCCTCGAGTTGTGCCGGGTGAGTTGCTACGCTGCGAGCAGCGCTCGTGAACGGAGCGCGGTTTGGCGCTCGAGTGATCTCGGCCGAAGATATATTGTTGAGCGCGGTCGAATCG
Source organism: Blastocatellia bacterium (assembly GCA_049273835.1). Taxonomy (GTDB): domain Bacteria; phylum Acidobacteriota; class Blastocatellia; order UBA7656; family UBA7656; genus Onstottus_A. The sequence continues at coordinate 1,759 of JBASRM010000475.1, forward strand.
GTGTCTACGACTGCGATGTCCAATTCATCGCTCATTCCGTATCTTCGTTCAACGCTAATGCGCGTTTCCGCAAGTACGCGGTCGCCCGCTTGGACGCGAATGATCGGGCTCTCACCGGAGTTTAAAAAGGCCGCGATCTCGTGAAGCTGGCGTGAGCCGGTTGGCAGTTGAATATCTTTCACGTACTCGCGCACCTGCGGGGTCGGATTGGGTGATGACTCACAATGAACAATCAATCGCCCAATGATTGCGGGTCCTTGGTTCACCAGGCTAATCCTGAATGGCACCCAGCTTCCGATGGATGAGCTGACATCGAGCCGGCCGAACCCCGCGCGCACTAACATCTCGAGACTCTCTGACCGCACGAATCCCGGCTCCCCAACAGTCTCTTGCGCTCGAACACCGCGGCTGCCTGGTTGATCCCCGGTGATCAGGAATAGCAGCAGAAAAGCGCTGGTGAGCGCTCCAGTGCGAATGAGATTGAATACTTGATCGGGTCGCCGGCGCTCTGAAATGCCAGTTCCGCAGCGGCTAGAATATGGGTTGATTCTCAAATGGACCGTCCAGCGAATCGCAGCGATTGTGACTATACAATCATTCAGACGTACTGTTCAACAAACCAAAGTCTCATGCAAAAGCTGATTGAAAAGTGCTAAATTAGCAAACGAATCAACATCATAGGAGATTAACAGATGAGGTTTTCGACCAAGGCGATACACGCCGGGCAAGAACCCGATCCGGCAACCGGCGCGGTGACTGTCCCGATCTATCAGACTTCGACTTACGCGCAAGAGGGATTAGGCAAACACAAAGGGTTCGAATACGCGCGAACCCAGAATCCCACCCGTCTGGCGTTGGAGCGCAACCTGGCAGCACTCGAAGGCGGGACTTCTTGCTTTGCGTTCGCTTCCGGGATGGCCGCAACCAACGCGGTGATGACAATGCTCAAAGCCGGCGATCACGTGATCGTCAGCGATAACACCTACGGCGGGACCTTTCGATTGTTTGACAAAGTGCTGAGGAAATTCGGGCTCGAGTTCACTTACGTTGATGCTCGCGAGCCCAACAATGTTGAAGAAGCTGCGCGTGCTGAGTCGCGGATGGTGTTTATCGAGACCCCGACTAATCCAGTGATGTCGCTTGTGGATATACGGGCCGTCTCCGAGATAACCAGGCGCCGTGGAATGCGCCTCGTCGTCGACAACACTTTCATGAGCCCTTACTTCCAACGACCGATCGAGCTGGGAGCGGACATCGTCGTTCATTCGACTACCAAGTACTTGAACGGGCATAGCGACAGCGTCGGCGGCGCTGTGATACTCAACGATGAAGAAGATATCCTCGCGATGGCTTTCATACAAAACGCGGCAGGTGCGATCCTCTCGCCAATGGATTCGTGGCTGGTGATGCGTGGGACCAAGACGCTGGCAGTGCGCATGCGCCAGCACGATGAAAACGGTCGAATAGTGGCGCAGTTTCTCGCCGAGCACCCCAGGGTTCAGAAGGTGTACTATCCGGGTCTAAAGTCTCATCCGCAACACGAGCTTGCGGCGCGGCAAATGTCGGGCTTTGGGGGGATGATTGCGTTTGAGACTGGCTCGCTTGAAAATGCGCAGCGAGTTCTCGAATCGGTGAAACTGTGCACGCTCGGCGAGTCGCTCGGCGGAGTGGAGACTCTGATATCGCATCCGGCTACGATGACCCACGCGTCGGTGCCTGAAGTCGAGCGCAATCGGCTCGGAATCACCGACGGTCTCGTGCGTGTGTCGGTGGGAATCGAAGACATTGAAGATATCGTTGCGGATTTGGATCAGGCATTGAATAATCTGTAACCTCAGATGCAAAGTATGAAGTCTATGCTACCGGCACATTGCCATTGAACCGGAAATCTAGCATAATCACCGCCAACCCAAAGCAGTATTGCCTAACGGTGCGAAGTCCGGGTTGCGGCACCGTTGTTCACCCACGTCGTACTGGTCCACTGGTTTGATGTATGGCGGAAGAGATCGCATTCAAAATCTCGGTATACGCTAAGAGCGACG
>JBASRM010000512.1:0-22625 GCA_049273835.1 Blastocatellia bacterium
GAGTATGTATAGCCCCTTCGTCAGGAAAGCCATAAACGAATCCGACTGGACGGGGGCAAAGGAGTACGGATCCAAGATAATTGATCCTCTTGGGCGAACGCTGGTGCTTGATCGTGTGGCCCAGGGGATGTCTCAATCCAACAAAGACAAGCAAGCCGTTAAGGAAGTCTATAGCTTTGCGGCGTACCGGCTGCGGCGCGAGTCTCCCACCGAAGACGTGGCAAAAGCATTTCTCATTCTGGCGAAGCCGCTATCTACAATTGACCCGGAAGCCAGCTCTGAGACCGTAAGCTGGGCCATCCACATACTAAACAAACTGACCAGGAATGGAGAGTTGCTGGGAGAGTCCAAAATAGGTGACGCGCTTGCGTGGTGGGTAAGCAAGCCGGCTTTTAGCCTTCAGGACGATGTCTTGGATCTAACGGAAATGATCGGTCCTTTTTTTAGGGAGTTCGCGAAACGCGACCCCGGCACAGCCCAGACCGTTGCCTATGGCTTGGGGCATTACGGGCTGTACTCGATTGCTCAATTGGGTATCGTCAGGGGCTTGCTGGAGAAGGTGGGGGACTCCACAGCTCCCGTCCGCCGGCACGAGACTTTAGGCAAGCCGCCATCGCCGAGGAATTGAAACCGGCGAGTCTGCGCTCATCCTATCTGACCCCAGAGTATTCGCATGATCCAGAACGCCAGCCCTACGCAAGCCAGGAACAGACCCCCACAGACGAATGCTTCCCCCAACCGCAACTGCTTCGAACCCACAAGCTCAGGGTGGCGTGCTTCAACCGTGTCGATCGAAACCGCAATCCAATGCGATGCGATGAACCAAACGATGGTGCCGATTGTCAGTCCTGCCACGGATGCTAAGAAATTCAAGTCGCCCCCACTCGTAGATCGGGAATCTGCCGCCAAACGGATCCACTATTCGCAATCAATCACACCTTCGCAAGCAGACGAAGCTGCTTAGGCGTCAGCAGCCACATTAGATCGCCGCGAAGCGTGGGTACAGTCTCGCTTACATTGATGTGGCAAACGGCTCCTTTTTTCAACTGGATCGATGCACGCCCCTCTTCACTTTGAATTATCCTCGAGGCCAGGAGTCCAAGATCTGGCTGGTGACCAATCAGCGCCACCGATTCGACCCCTGAGTGTGATTTTATTTCCGCGAACAACGCTTCGGCTGAAGCGCCCGGCATCAGATTCACGCTTAGGCGAACGGCATTGGCGGCGAGACCGGTCCCGGCGGCAACTATTTCGGCAGTCGCAACCGCCCGCACCAGCGGACTGCTAAGTACCAAATCGAATTCCAACCCGAGTTTGCGCATGCCTTTGACTGTCTCTTGCATTCGATTGCGACCTTCGTCGGTGAGGGCACGCGTTTCATCGGAGAATTCATTTGCCTTCCCGAGCGGCGCGGCTATCGCATGCCGTATCAAATAAAGCTCCATAAATGACCCCATCTCGCTGCGAGGCCTCCGATTATAGGCTAAGCGCGGCGGCGGGTCTATGAGTGCTCAAGCGTCAATAGGCGAGCCCGCTGTATAATAATAGCTTCTAATCTCTCCCTAGCCGGCAATGCGTTACGCGTTTTCGGCGCTTAAGTCTGAAGCGGGAACAAAGCACAGGAGCCGAGTATGAAGGGACAAAGAAGGAGAGTTGAGCGGATCATCGATCCGCAGCCGGTAGTCGAAGGGGCAGGCGTCAAACTCAATAGGACTATCGGAACGCGGAAGTTGGACTATCTCGATCCGTTTCTGTTGCTGGATCATTTCGCCTCGCCGAACCGTGAGGATTACGAGGCCGGGTTCCCGTTGCATCCTCATCGCGGTATCGAAACCGTAACATACGTTCTGTCCGGAGTTGTTCACCATAAAGACGCGCTGGGAAATTCCGGCAGCATCGGCGCTGGGGATGTTCAATGGATGACCGCGGGCGGCGGCATAATGCACGAAGAAATGCCTCAGGTCAGTCCTGAAGGCATCGACGGATTTCAGCTCTGGGTGAACCTGCCGGCTAAGCTGAAGATGACCGCACCGCGCTACCAGGAGATTCGAGCAAGTGCGATTCCTCAGGTTGAGGTGGAAGGCGGCGCGCGTATCAGAGTGATTACGGGAACAGTAGCCGGCGTCAAAGGTCCTGTCAGCGAAATCGCCGCCGATCCTACTTATCTCGACGTCTCGATTCCCGCCCACGCAACTTTCACCCATCAAATCGATCGAGATCACAACTCGTTCGCCTACGTATTCGAGGGCGGCGCTATGTTTGCCGACGATCAGAGAACAATCTTACACACCAGGCTCGTTGTGTTCGGAGCGGGCGACTACGTGGAGGTTGAAACTCTGGAAACCGCTGTCCGGTTCTTGCTGGTTTCGGGCAAACCCCTGAACGAGCCGATCGCGCGTTATGGTCCATTCGTGATGAACACCCGTGAAGAGATCGAGCAGGCTTTGTTGGATCTTCGACGGGGGACATTCATTCAACAAAAGTAAGCTTGTTCTAAGACGCTCAGCCGCCTCCGGCAGGATCGTATGACGCAAGTCTTTAGAGGCCCTTGTGATGAAGCCGCGATTCGGTCAAAACCCGCCGCGGCCCCGTGCTCTCGTGCCGCCGAGCCCTGGATTCTGGCGGCGACGATCCTGGGATCGAGCATGGCGTTCATCGATGGAACGGTGGTCAACGTCGCATTACCCGCGCTGCAGGCCAATCTCAACGCAACTGTATTTGACGTGCAATGGGTGGTTGAATCCTACGCGCTGTTTCTCGCTGCACTGATTCTGGTCGGAGGCTCGATGGGCGATCGCTTCGGGAGGCGCCGCGTCTTCTCGCTCGGAGCGGTTGTATTTGCGCTTGCGTCGATCTGGTGTGGCGCCGCCCCTGGAGTCACCCAACTGATCATAGCTCGCGCAGTTCAGGGAGTAGGGGGAGCGATGCTCGTGCCCGGCAGCCTGGCCATCATCAGCTCTTCATTCGATAAAGACAGGCGCGGCAAAGCCATCGGCACCTGGTCGGGTTTTACCGCGATCACCGCGGCGGTCGGTCCGGTAATTGGCGGCTGGCTGATCGAGCATGTGTCCTGGCGTGCCGTCTTCTTCATAAACGTGCCGCTTGCGTTGGTAGTATTGCTGATCTCATATTGGTGGGTGCCTGAGAGCCGCGACGCCTCTGGAAGCAACAGGCTGGATTGGGCGGGCGCGGGGCTTGCGACCCTGGGTTTGGGAGCGATTGTTTACGGGCTCATCGAATCATCGCGGTTAGGCTTCGGGCACCGTCTGGTTCTCATCTCCCTACTATCGGGTGTGCTGGCGATTGCACTCTTCCTCACCCTAGAGGCCCGTGGGCCCAATCCAATGTTGCCGCTCAGCTTGTTTCGCTCGCGCAACTTCAGTGGAACCAATCTGCTTACACTTTTTCTGTACACCGCGCTTTCAGGAGGAATGTTCTTCGTTCCGCTAAACTTGATTCAAGTGCAGGGGTACTCGGCAACCCAGGCAGGCGCGACCTGGCTTCCTTTCATTCTCATAATGTTTTTTCTTTCACGATGGTCCGGGGGCTTGACCAAACGTTACGGCGCGAAACCGCCCCTGGTGGCGGGTCCGATTGTTGCAGCCGCGGGATACGCGTTGTTCATCGTTCCGGGAGTCGGCGGCTCCTACTGGACCACGTTTTTCCCGGCTATCGTTGTGCTGGGGTTGGGAATGACTATTACCGTCGCGCCGCTTACTACGACGGTTATGAGCGCGGTTCCTGAAAGCCGCGCGGGAGTTGCCTCGGGCGTTAACAATGCGGTCTCACGGACTGCGGGTCTTCTGGGGATCGCAATTCTCGGCATCGTGGTGCTGCGAGCTTTTGGAGGCGAACTCGATCGTAGATCCGCACAGCTTCCGATCACGACGGAAGTTCGCCGCTCAATCGAGGAGCAACGCGTGCGGCTCGCGGCTGCCGAACCGCCGGACGGCATCGACGAAGAAACCCGGGTAGCTCTGAAAGAAGCAATCAACCAGTCATTCGTCTTCGGCTTTCGCGTTGTGATGACTGCGGCTGTCGGACTCGCGTTGGCAAGCGCTCTCAGCGCCTTTATGATGATTGAAGACAAGATCGTCCAACGGGTGAGGGCTTCTGGAAGAGGGTCGGGAGTGGTGGCAGACGGTTGAATTCGAATCTTGATAAGATCGCCCCGGCCGATCCCGCAAAAGCGATGGGATGGCTAACAGCGTTGGATAATCCTTCACCGAGATCGCGGACGCCTAACTCAATTTGAATCCTGGTCTTCAGGCGAGGTAACTATGACGGAGCGAGATTTGAACACTGTCCCCTCGGGCGCAGAAACATGGCCCGCTCTTCCGGTGAATGAATGGCAAGACACTTATGAAACGCTTCATATGTGGTCACAAATCGTCGGCAAGATCAGGCTCGCGCAAACACCGCTGGTGAATCACTGGTGGAACACCACCCTGTACGTCACCGCGCGCGGACTTACCACTTCGGTGATGCCGCATGGCAATCGAGCTTTCGAGATCGACTTCGACTTCATCGACCACCGCCTGGTAATTCAAACCAGCGAAGGCATCACCAAACGACTTGCTCTCGAGCCCCGTTCGGTTGCTGACTTCTACCGGGAGTTGATGAGTACGCTGGCCGCCCTTGGCCTGGAAGTTGACATTCACGCCAAACCTGATGAGGTTGTCGACCCTGTTCCTTTTGCCGAGGATCACAAACACGCATCGTACGACGCGGCTTACGCCACCCGGTTCTGGCGGGTCCTGCTCCAGGCTGATAGGGTGTTCAAGCAGTTTAGATCGCGCTTCATCGGGAAATGCAGCCCGGTTCATTTTTTCTGGGGAAGCTTTGATCTCGCGGTCACGCGGTTTTCGGGACGCCAGGCGCCGGAACGGCCTGGAGCCGACGCGATTACTCGTGAAGCCTACTCGCACGAAGTGATCAGTCACGGTTTCTGGCCCGGGGGTGGCGCGGTCTCATCGCCTATCTTCTACTCTTACACCGCGCCGGCCCCCGCGGCCTTCGCCGAGCAACCGATCAAACCTTCCAGCGCTTTGTATAGCACTGAAATGTCGGAGTTCATCTTGCCGTATGATTCGGTGCGCGAAGCCGAGTCGCCGGATGAATCACTCCTGCAATTCATGCAAAGCACCTATGAGGCAGGCGCGAACCTGGCCGGCTGGAACCGCGCTGAACTCGAGCGGAATGCGTCGCACTAGATGAAAGCCATTATCGCAGTTCTCAGCCTTTTTTTGATTTTCGCCGTCCTGCTTGATGCTTTCGAGGCAATAGTCCTCCCTCGGCGCGTAACCAGACAGTTTCGACTGACGCGATTTTTCTACCAGGCAGCATGGTCGCCCTCCGCCGCTCTTGCGCGGCATATCTCCTCGAGCAGCCGTCGAGAAGCTTTTCTTGGTTTCTTCGGACCGCTGTCATTGATCCTGCTTTTATCAATCTGGGCAGTGGGACTCATAATGGGATTTGGTGCGCTGCATTGGTCGCTCGGCTCACCGATACATCTCGTCGAGGGGAGCGAGAGCTTTTGGTCCTATGTCTATCTAAGCGGCACGACCTTCTTCACGCTGGGATACGGAGATGTGACTCCTCGAGCGCCGCTCGGGCGGGCCCTGACCATAGCCGAGGCGGGTATGGGGTTCGGGTTTCTTGCCCTTATCATCGGATACGTCCCGGTTATCTATCAGGCATTCTCGCGAAGGGAAGCGAGCATCACTCTTCTCGACGCGCGGGCGGGGTCGCCGCCGAGCGCCGCGGAACTGCTTAGGCGTCACGGTCACAGGGTAGAAGAGCTTGAACATCTTTTGCGGGATTGGGAACACTGGGCGGCCGATTTGTTAGAGAGCCATCTTTCTTATCCGGTTCTGTGTTATTACCGGTCGCAGCACAAGAATCAGTCCTGGTTGACGTCGCTGACCGCCATTTTGGATGCGAGCGCGCTGGTGATGGCCGGAATCGAAGGAATTTCGACTGGTCAGGCCCGGCTCACGTTTGCAATGGCTCGACACGCAGTCGTAGACCTTGGACACGTCTTCAACACTCCACCCCGTGACCCGGTACACGACCGGCTGCCATCCGAGGAATTAAACCGGGTGCGACAGATGCTGGCGGGTGCCGGTATCAAGTTTGGAGACGGTCCTATGGTTGAAAAGAGGCTTACTGATTTTCGGCGGATGTATGAGCCGTATATCACTCCGCTTGCGGACTATCTGCTGCTGACGCTTCCGAGTTGGACCCCCGCGCCAAATGCTTTTGACAACTGGCAGACGAGCAAGTGGGGCAGGGTCTCGCTTGGGTCCGGCGGGCCTGGGAGCTCTTCGCGGGATGAGGAGCATTTCTAGAGTGCTTTTCCTGGGGCGTTGAAGGAGAGGCGGGGAGTTCGTACGTAAACACCACCGGCTGGATGAAGCTCTAGTTCGTAGGCTGAAATTCAATCACCAAACGGCCAAGAATCGGGGATATGACCGGGGCGCATCATCGCTTGGATTTCTCGAGCCGCCTCCGCACCAGCTCGGTCACTGCCTGATACATTTCGTTCAGCACGGCTTGGCGCTCAGACTCATCACTGAAGCCGATCGCTTCAAGCGTCATCATATCCAGTCTCTGGCGGTCAGAACGGTTCACCTCTTCAAAGACCGAATACACCGGCCGCAGTGACAGCGCGAGAACGGCGGCTTCGAGCCTTTTTTGAATCGACGAAGATAATTGGCGAGCATTGGGGATTCTTATTTGTTCGGCGACGGCTACGTCAATATCTGCGATCGCCTGAGCTCCGGTCATCTGCCGACACGTGATCTCAGCGTAGTAGCGAGCCCAGGTTGAATTGAGCAATGCCGCAAGCGTGAGCTCGGATACACCCTCGGCGGGGAAGATACCGTACAATTTTTTGTCCTCAAACACACCTGCTCGATTCAATGCGACCACCCATCGCTCGCCCACCTTCGATGGAAAAATGATCGGCGCCGGTTTCATCCCTCGCGCAACCGAGTACCAGGGATCACGCGAAGAACAGGTAGGACGCAAGTGCAAGCCCGCTTGTTCACCACGCCTTATGTGATCGAGTGCGTGTGTGCCGGCAAGCTCCTCGCGCGACGCCGGGCAATTGAAGAAAAATCTGGTCGCGTGCTCCGCTTCCAGAACGATACCTGGAATCTCCTTGAGTGAGAAAATCACGGGTGAGAGGAACCGGGATTCGATGCCGGAAACGTGCAGCGGTTCGCCGATCCCAGTAGCTCGATGTGCATCCGAGGTTGTGAGAGTCTTAGATGGCTGAAGTGAAAGATAGAAGAACTCATTCGCCCCGGTGGTTAGCCCGCGCCGCACCACCGCCACATCCGCTAATGCCCGAAGACCACGCCCTCCACGTTCATACTGAGCTTCTGAGTTCGCTCTCGCCTCTTTGCCGTTTGCCGAATTTCCGCTGTTCTTCAGCCCCTGCCCGCTAACATAGAAGAATTCATTCGCGCCGGTCTTTACTCCGAATCTTACTCGAGCAAGGTCGGACAAGCTGCGGAGATTCTCGCTGCCACGTTCCAGCACCCGAAAGAAGACATCCTCGGCGCGTACGAATTTTCCCCAGCCGGGAAACGTGGTTCCGGGTTCCGGGTTCCGCGTTCCGGGTTCCTGGTTCAACCCGGAACTCTGAACCGTGAACCCTGAACCGCTCGCCGCCCGCTCCCCGAGATCTGCCTGCTTGATTATTCTGATGCGATGTGTGTCGAATGCAGCCGAAGCAAGACTCCTCTCAATCAAGTTCGCAAATCGGACTGGTGGCCAAACCGACCCTCCCTGATCGGTCGCCTTACAGTCGAGAATCTCGGCGAGTGGCCTTTTCAATTCAACAAACCGAATGTGATTCGCCTGGCGGCCGGCAGGTTCGGGATCTCTGGCAAGCACAGTGATCGCGGTATTGATCGACGCATCTTCGAAGAAACTCTCGCAGCCGGATTCCAGGACTGCAATAACGCGGAAGTTCGAAAGTAAGAACTCGCGCAACGCGGCGCCGTATCCTGCGTCGAGCCAACTGCTTGCGGTCAAAAAAACGAGCCGGCCCCCAGGTCTAAGGAAACGGATCGCATGGGCGAAGAAGTACACATAGATGTCCGATCTTCCCGACCATTGTGGCCATAGGATATCCGGCGACGCGAGGCGATCAAGCTCGATCCGCTTCTGGATGCGCCGCTTGTCGCGCGCGCGCATCAACTCTTGCCGGATGTATGGCGGATTGCCGATGATCGCATCGAATGCTTGAGGAAGGATTACTGATCGGCTAAGCGACGCTCCCGGCCCGATATTGAAAAAGTCCCCGACGGCGATCTGCGCGCCAGTGGCCGCGGCAAGCCTTATTGCTCGAACCGAGCGATCTGAACCGAAGACTTCGCGAAATCGGCCGGGACGGTTCGGCGACTTAGAGAGCTGGTGTTTGCGTTTCAGTGCTTCGGCGAGCAGCCTACCGTCACCGCAACTCGGGTCGAAGACCAGATCATCACCGGACCGAATCGCGAACGCCACGAGAAGCCGCGCGACTTCCAGAGGAGTGTAATGCTGGCCGTAGCGATGCCGTTCGTCTCTAGCCTCAGCCATTGTTTGTTCCCGCAAAGATGACGCAGGTTCTGAAGATGAGCCCTTGAATGTCGGGGCAGTTCATTTGCGTCAACCCTGGAAGGTTGCGCTCCTCACCGGGGATCCATGGCGCGTGAGCTTGATAGCGGTGACCATTGCCAACTAGAATTTCCATCAAGGCGTGATTGAGTTTATCAGCCCGCAAATCAATGACCAAAGAGAACATCACCAGGTTCTTCGAACGGCATCCTTTTGTGCCGCACCCCGCGCTGAAAAACCCGCATGCCCAGACGATAGCCGGCACGCTTATTCGGCGGCGGTTCAAGCTGGCTGAAGATCAAACCGAGGCGCGCTTCTTTGACACCGCGCAGGGAGTGCGGGTGCTTGCTCATTGCTCGTGGCAGAAGAACCGCAGGTCGAAGCCTACCCTCATCATCTCCCACGGCATGGAGGGATCGACCGAGTCGCGCTATATGCTGGGCACCGCTGAAAAAGCTCTGGCAGCAGGGTTCAATGCCGTGCGCGTGAACTATCGAAACTGCGGCGGGACCGAGCACCTGACCTCCACTCTTTATCACGCGGGGCTGACCGATGACATTCGACAAATAGTTCAAGAGCTAATCGAGCGCGATGGCTTAGGGGAGATCTATCTGGTCGGGTTTTCACTTGGTGGTAACATCGTCTTGAAGCTGGCCGGCGAGTATGGCGCTTCACCGCCGCCGGCGGTCCGCGGAGTTGCAGCCGTTTCAGCATCCATTGATCTCGCGGCCTGCGCCGATGCAATCGAGTTGCGACGGAACATCATCTACCGTATGCGCTTCGTTCGGAGCTTGAAGAACAGGATGCGCCGCAAGGCCCAGTTGTTTCCGGACCGCTACGACCCCAAGCTGTTGCGTGGAGTGTGGACGATTCGCCAGTTCGACGACGCCTTTGTCGCGCCGCACTGCGGATTCCGCGATTCCGCGGACTACTACAAACGCGCAAGCGCCCTCCGTGTGATGGACCGCATAAGCATTCCGGCGCTGATCATTCACGCCAAGGACGATCCCTTCATCCCATTCTCCCAGTTCGAGCGATCCGAACTTATGGCAAATCCAAACGTCGCTTTGCTGATCCCTGAGCAAGGCGGGCACGTCGGCTTCATCTCAGCGGATGGAGAAGGTGAACAACGTTTTTGGGCTGAAACGACGACAGTCAGCTTCATAAAGATGATCAGCTCCACACAGTTGGAGAGCGATGCTTCGCGCTGAAAAGAAATCGAATCGTTGGCAGGGGAATAGATGCTTAACTTCGCAATACGGGTGGCTCGCGACGCCGGAGCGTTGCTGCGCAATCGGATGGGCACCACGATCGACATCGATCACAAGGGCTCAATCGACCTCGTAACCGACGTCGATCTCGCGAGCGAGAAATTAATACGAGAAGCGATATCGACCCACTACCCGCGGCATGAGATTCTTGCCGAAGAAGGGGGCTTATCGGAAAGTAATTCAGAGTACCGCTGGATAGTTGACCCGCTGGACGGGACGACCAATTATGCGCACGGTTATCCCGTCTTCTGCGTTTCAATCGCGCTCGAATGCCGAGGCGAGGTTGTGCTTGGGGTGGTTTACGATCCGATGCGTGACGAGTTGTTTGCCGCGGAGCGCGGGGCCGGCGCGTCTTTAAACAGCCGGCAGATTCGCGTGTCGAAGATCGATGACTTGATGCAAGGAATGCTGTCGACCGGATTTCCTTACGACATAAAAACGTCGAAGCTGACTAACCTGGAACACTGGTCTAACTTTGCTTTGAGTGCGCAGGCTTTGCGGCGAGATGGGGCGGCGGCCCTGGATCTCTGTTCGGTTGCGTGCGGGCGGTTCGACGGGTTCTGGGAGTTGAACCTTTCACCGTGGGACACAGCGGCCGGCGCGTTGATCGTTCAGGAGGCAGGCGGGCGAGTTACCAACTTCAGCGGTAAATCTTTCTCGAACTACGAGCCGGAGATCGTTGCAAGCAACGGACTGATACACGAAAGAATGATTGAAGTGCTTGCTATCGAAGCTAGCTAGTATGGCCAACACCGAAATCATCGTCCCGGCGTCTACTTCAAACCTCGGCGCGAGTTTTGATACCTGCGGAGTGGCCCTTCCTCTTTACCTCAAAGTTTGCGTCGAGGAGCGCGCCAGCGGGTTTGAGATTGTGCATACGGGCGAAGGCGCGGACCGCATACCCGGCGGTGAGTCGAACCTGATACTTCGAGTTGCGCGCTCTGTCGGAGAGCTTCGCGGGAAGAGAATTGACGGCGCGAGGATTTCGGTCAACAGTCATATTCCGCTAGGACGAGGGCTCGGCAGCAGCAGCGCGGCGATCATTGCCGGGATCTCGGTTTATGAGGTGCTGAGCGGCGATCAATTGAGCGCGGATCAAGTGTTCGGTTACGCGTTGCGCTTCGAGGACCACGCAGATAACCTTGCCCCAAGTCTGCTTGGTGGTTTGGTCGTGGCTTGCGTGGTAGAACGGGCGGGGCAGCGATCGCTGATTGCCGTGAAGCGTCCGTGGCCTGAGGACGTAAAGATCGTGCTGTGCATTCCTGAATTTGAAATGGACACTTCGCAGATGCGCAATGTGTTGCCAAAGGAGGTGGTGCTGGCTGATGCGGTGTTCAACCTTCAACGGGCGTCGTTGTTTCAGGCGCTGATCTCAGAGCGGCGGTTCGACCTGTTCAGCGAAGCGCTTCGAGACCGCTTGCACCAGCCGTATCGAGTACCTCTCGGACCAGGACTGGCGGAGGTTCTGCAATTGAACGATCAGACAAGCGATCACCCGGGGTTGCTCGGAGTGGCAATCAGCGGGGCGGGTTCAACAATGATTGCCTTCGCGACCGAGAACCTTTCCCAGATCGCCGCTGACATGAGTTACCGCTTCGCAACTGCAGGTGTGAGGTCGCGCACACTCGAAGTCGAGGTCGATAACCACGGCCGTTCGATCAGCAAAGTCACCACCGGTGAATAAGTGTCTGCGCGTAAAAGCAAGTCTATGAAGCTTCGAGAGTTCATGATCATCATTGCAATCACATCCGTGCCGCTGATCTGGGCCTGCGAAGCAGAATCGCTGCCGGTCGAGGTAATACGAACGCAGGGCGCGCCAGCGACCACTGTCAGCGCTGAGTTTCAACAAGAGGTGTCACAACTGGCCGCAGGCGGGTTGAGGCTGAAAGAGGCTTTGGAAGCCAGTTTGGACGGGACGGCACGTCACCTTGCAGGAGTTTTCCAGCGTGTGCAACCCAAGGCTCCCAACGAGGCGTTCGAACTGAGAATCCTGGAGAGCGACGGCCGTCTGGCTAAGACGATCTTCCGGCGCGCGGATTTTTTCTTCTCGTTCGCCTCGGCTGGCGAGCCAAACAAGTTGAACGGCACCGACATCAACGGTGATGGGATCAAAGAGATCATCGTTCAGAGCTCGAGCGGCGGAAACTGCTGGAGCTGCAACCCCACTGAGATTTATCAGGTTCGCAATCACAAAGCCGAGCTGATCGCGGCAGGCCCAATTCAAAAGATCGCGGACCTGAACGGCGACGGCGTTGGCGAGCTGGTGGTGATGGATGCGAGATGGGAATCATACGATGACCTCTCGCACGCCGCATCCCCGGAAGCCGCTATGGTCTATGCGTGGCGAAACGGAAAATATGTTTACTCCGCGCGCGACTTTGGCGCGTTCTATGAGAGCGAGCTCAGACGGCTGCACGCGGCGATCGAAGAAGCGAAGTCGCAAATCACTGCCGAAGAATATTCCGATGAGCTTTACGTCGGCCGCGCAATTGCGTTGGCGATGACTTATGTGCACATGGGTGAGCTTGACCGAGGATTAAAGGAGATGGAGACGTTGTTGAATTCGAACTCGAAATCAGCAGCGCAAACGAAGCATCGCGTAGTGATCATCGACGATTTCCGAAAGGGCGAGAGCTCGAAGAAACTCCGCGAAATGAATTACGGCGATCCGATGAGGTAGATCCGGTTAATGACCCGTAACAGCGGTCGCGACACCATCTCCACTTCACAATCAACCACAGAGGCTCGTAATACCGCCCCGCCTATTATTTGGAGCCGGTACGACAAGCACAGAGAGTCTTCGATTCACTTTAGCTTTCTGTCCCGCTACTCCCGGCGCTCTCCGCTTTGAAGCTTGCGCCCGTTCCAAGGGGCACTTCATCAGGCAAACTCGATGGATTGAGGGCGCTGGCTACAACGTCGTGAGTCCTCCGCGCAAGCTGCCGCGCGCGTTCTTTCAATTCGGCCCTGCTCGCGTCCTCGGCGATACGCTCGACTTCGATCCACGGGTGATAGGTGATCGTCAATTTGCCTGGCCGTGGAAGCATTCGTCCAACCGGCCAGATATTCTCTCCTCCCTTGATTGACACGGGCACAATCGGCAAACCGTGGGTCAAAGCCAAACGAAAGGCCCCCATCTTGAATGGCATGAGTTTACCGGTTCTTGTTCTTCCGCCTTCGGGAAAAATTACCAGCGCACGGCCATCGCGTAGCAATTCGATCGACTCACGCTGTGCTGATGCGTCAGCAGCGACGTCAAGGTTTACCGGAAAGGCGCCGAACATACGCATCAGCAGTCCAAGCACAGGTATTCGAAAGGGCTTATCCCAAGCCATGTAGTAGATTCGCCTTCGAACCGGGATGGTGATCCAAATCGGGTCGGCGTAGGTAACGTGGTTAGGCGTTATGATGCATGCGCCGCGCGGCGGGATATGCTCGGCGCCGTGAAACTCAATCTTGAACAGCACCCGGCAAAACAACCAGACGAACGGGCTGAGGATTGTTATCAGAAAGCGCATAGTCAGAAGATTCCCGCAGGCGTTTGATGAAACGGAGTCGTGTCATTAAACAATGTGGCGGAGGGCCGGTGCAAGCGTCGCGCGGTTTCAACGCTTCATTTAGTTGAGAGCGGCATGTGGCTCTGCTACATTGGCGTACATTGAGAGTTCAGTCTTCTGCTGATTAAAGCCCAGCAAGCTGAAGCTTGAACTCAAAACTGGAACAATTTCAAATGGATTACGAGTTGAACTTTGAATACCTGGTGGCGCGACTCGAGCCTCAGCTCGACGCGCAGCCAATTGCGTTGATACAGCGCGCGTATGAAGTAGCGCAAGCTGCTCACTCGGGTCAGATGCGGGATGAGGGGACGCCCTACATAGTTCATCCGGTAAGAGTCGCCGTTTCCCTGGTTGATGAGCTCAACCTGGCCTCACCAGCATTGATTTGCGCAGCGCTGCTTCACGACGTAATCGAAGACAGCGAGGTTACCCGCGAGGACATCGTTGGAAAGTTCGGAGAAGAAATCGCCGAGCTTGTGTGGCTTTTGACCAAGTTCGAGGATGTAAGCTTGTCGGAATATCTTGCTTGTATTGAGAAGGCTGCTCACACCGGCGCGCCGATCGTAAAGCTTTGCGATCGGCTTGATAACTTGAGATCGGTCGTTCATACGCCGAGGCTCGAGAAGAAGCGCCGGTACATCCGAACGACCGAGGAGTTCTACCTTCCGCTAGCCGCCAGGACGAACCGTTATCTTCATGACGAACTTTCTCGCTGGCTCGAAGAAGCTCGAAACCAGGTCAATAAGCTCATTAAACAGGGTTAAACATCGACGGTTCTCAGTATACGATCTTTGCCCTCTCTTTGGTTGTAAACCGCTGATTTTGCTGAACCTTTTCTTCCCGCCAAACTTTGAAAAAGAAGCTCCGGTGTAGTACAATCGTTCTTGCTTTCGAAGCAGAAAAATCATCTCAAACGCCTCGTCGTAGACGGCTGAACAAAGCAGGCAGAAAACGAGAGTGGTCTGCTTGTCGTGCCAGTGTTGCGCCCGATACGCAACCGAGGACGCGAGAGATTTTGACCAACGAATACAAAGAACCAATAAAGCGAGAGTAAACGAGAATGGCAGAAGCGGCACAACAGGTCCCAGTCAACATAGAAGAAGAAATGAAGCGTAGCTACCTGGATTACGCGATGAGCGTGATCATCGGGCGAGCGCTTCCCGATGCGCGAGACGGCTTGAAGCCGGTTCATCGGCGCATCCTTTTTTCGATGCACGAAATCGGTCTGGTTCCCGGCAGACCGTTCAAGAAGTCGGCGACCGTGGTAGGAGACGTGCTCGGCAAATACCACCCGCACGGAGACACCGCCGTGTACGACGCTTTGGTTCGCATGGCGCAGGACTTCTCGATGCGGTACCCGCTGGTGGACGGCCAGGGCAACTTCGGTTCTGTCGACGGCGACTCTCCCGCTGCATATCGATACACCGAAGCAAGACTCACTCGCATCGCGACCGAGATGCTCGCCGATATCGATAAAGATACTGTCGATTTCATTCCCAACTATGACGAGTCCCGCGAAGAGCCGACGGTTTTACCTACCAGATATCCGAATCTGCTGGTAAACGGTTCGGGCGGAATTGCGGTTGGAATGGCCACGAACATCCCGCCGCACAACCTGAGCGAAGTGATCGAAGCGACGATTTACCTGATTCAGAATCCGAATGTGAAACTGAAAACGCTGATGGGGATGATGCCCGGCCCGGACTTTCCCACCGGAGGATTCATCTACGGCCGCGAGGGCATACGGAACGCATACGAAACCGGCCGGGGCATGGTGATCATGCGCGCTCGCGCGTCGATCGATAGAGTCGGCCGTACCGGCGAACGAATGGCAATCGTCGTCACCGAGATACCGTTTCAGGTCAACAAAGCAAAGCTGCTCGAGCGCATCGCCGAGCTTATAAACGACAAGAAAATGGAGGGGATCTCGGATCTGCGAGACGAGTCGGACCGCGATGGTATGCGAATCGTCATCGAGCTTAAACGCGATGCCATCCCCGACATCGTGCTCAACAACCTCTACAAGCTGACTCCAATGCAGCAGTCGTTCGGCGTCATCAACCTGGCGATCGTCAACGGGCAGCCGCGTGAGCTCAAGCTGATCGACGCGCTGAACATCTTCTTCGAGCATCGACGCGAGGTGGTTCTGCGCAGAACACGTTTCGACCTGAGAAAGGCTGAAGCTCGCGCGCACATTTTGGAGGGTTTGAAGAAGGCGCTCGACAATCTGGACGCGGTGATCTCGCTGATCCGAAAATCGAAGAGCGCACCAGAGGCTCGTGAGGCGTTGATGGAACGCTTCAAGTTCAGCGAGCTGCAGGCACGCGCAATACTGGAAATGCAGCTTCAGAAGCTCACCGGTTTGGAGCGGCAGAAGCTGATCGATGAATACAAGGAAGTTATTCAACTCATCGCCGAGCTTGAAGAGATCTTGGCCAATGAGTCGGTGCTGCGAAATTTGATAGTCAAGGAACTTCGCGAGATCCAGAAGGAGTACGGGGACAAGCGTCGAACGGAGATCATCGAATCGGGGGCCGAGCTCACGCTCGAAGATCTGATCGCCGACGAGGACATGGCAATTACGGTGACGCACTCGGGCTACATCAAGCGTACGCCCGTCTCGGTCTATCGCGCGCAGCGCCGCGGAGGAACGGGCAGAAAGGGCGCGACCACCAAGACTGATGACGTGGTCGACCACATCTTCGTCGCGTCGGCGCACAGCTATGTGATGATTTTCACCAGCAACGGGCAGGTGTACAGAATCAAGGTACACGAGATCCCGGATGCCGCCGCAGCCGGACGCGGCAAGGCGATCGTCAATCTCGTGAATATCCCGCACGGTGAAAAGTTCGCCGGCATCGTGCCGGTTCGCGACTTTGAAGAAGGCAAGTACGTCATCATGGCGACCAGAAAAGGGGTCATCAAGAAAACCGAGCTTTCAGACTTCGCCAACATCCGCGCCGGCGGCATCATAGCGATGGGAATTGAAAAAGACGACGAGCTGATCGCGGCCGAGATCACCGACGGTGAGAAGAAGATCTTCCTGGCGACTCACGAAGGGATGGCGATCTGCTTCCCGGAAGCGGATGTGAGACCGATGGGCCGGCCGGCTTACGGCGTGCGAGGCATAACGCTTGGTAAGGGAGACTACGTCATTAGCGTCGCAGCGGTCACCGACGATACCGAGATGCTTTCGATCTCGGAACACGGCTACGGCAAACGAACAAAGCTCGAGGAATATCGTTTCCAGTCCCGCGGCGGCAAAGGCGTCATCAATATGAGGACCAGCGATCGAAACGGACTGGTTGTAGCCGTGCTGCCGGTCGGCGACGATAGTCAGGTCTTGATCATCACCAGTCAGGGCAAGTTGATTCGCGTTGAGACAAAGGGCATTCGAGTGTCCGGACGCTCGACACAGGGGGTAAAACTGATCGACGCGTCTGACGGCGATCTTGTAACTTCGGCTTCACTTATCGAACGCCAACAAGACGCGACCGATGAGCCCGAGAGCTGAGATGAACAGAAGAGAGAACGGTGCGAGACGGCCAGTGGAGGACGAGACGACGCGTCCGGCCGCCCTTCCGCGCGGTCGCCGTTTGGCGTGCTCAATTTCGATCTGTCTTGTGTTTGGAACATTGTTTGTCATCGCGTGCCATCGCGACGCAGCGCAATCGCTGACGCGGGCAGTTGAGGCATGGGATTCCGAAAACTACAAATTGGCGGCCGAAGAGTACGAGCGCTACCTCTATCAGTATCCTACGAGTGAAAAGGCTTCCGAAGCGCGTTTTGAGCTCGCCAATATTTACTACTTCAAGCTGCGGCGTTACGACCGGGCAGTCTCGCACTACGCTGCATTCCTCGAACAAAACCCGTCTCATCAAAAGGCACAGACGGCGCGCGAGCGGCTGGCTGAGGTGCTTGGAGAAATGGGTCGCTCCTATGAGGCGATCGCGGAGTACGAGAATCTGAATCCGCGGGACTCCGGAGAGCGCCGACGGATTCGGCTGCGAATCGCCGATCTGTACTTTGCTCAACGAAACTACAGCCAGGCGCTCACCGAGTACGAGAAAGTTATCGAGAAGGTCGCTTACGATGAGCTTAGCGAACAGGCTTATTTGCGGGAGGCATCGATCTATCACATCGAGCGCGGGCAGTACCAGCAGGCCTTGCCGGTGTATCAGAAGCTAGCTTCGATGAGCGGCGACGGCAAGGTCCGTCTTCGGGCCGCATACGGGTTGGGTGATTGCTACGCGGGGCTGTTTCAGTTTGACGACGCGATAAGAACGTTGCGTGGGATTAAGGACGAAGCTGAGCAAGCGGACGTGGCGCACCGAGTGGCAGAGCTTGAACAACAGAAGCGCGAAGCGGCTCAGGCGAGGAGCGGACTGGAGAAGTGAGGCAGAGGACCAGAGGGGTAGAGGAGCAGAGGAGCGGAGGAGCTCCTCTGCTCCTCCACTCCTCTGCCCTCTACCCGTCATCTCCTCTACGCCTGGTCCCGCTCGCGTCCTCGCTCTCCACCCACACCGCTCCGTCTGAAAAGTACTCCTTCTTCCAGATCGGAACGATCTTCTTCAGGCGATCAATCGCATAATGACAAGCCTCGAACGCTATTTTGCGATGTGCCGAGGTCACGATTATCACGACGCTTGATTCAGTTGTGTCGATGCGGCCAAGGCGATGAATAATACCGAATCGATTGATGGGCCAGCGCTCGTGCACCTCGCGACCGATCTGCTCCATCGTTCGAAGCGCCATCGGTTCGTAGCCTTCATATTCAAGGTATAGCGTTGCGCGCCCTTTGGTATTGTTGCGGGCGACGCCGTCGAATATCACCACCGCGCCCGAGTCTCCTTCGAGCAGTCTCGTTCGTAAGTCCGGGATGTCAATCGGATCTCGGGTGATTTCGAAGATGTCACCGCTCGGAACTTCCCCCCCACTTACGGGCGGAAGCACGGCAAGATGATCCCCGTCAGCAAGAGGAGTGGATGACGAGGCATATTCTTCATTGACTGCGAACAACAAGCTGCGCTCCATCTCCGCAAGCCTCGGATGCCGTGTTCTGAGAATTGCAAACGCGCTTTCGACGGTAGCAGGCGCATCCAGTTCGAGATCGAGACTGGATGACCCCACCCATTCGCGGGCCTGACCGAATAGGAGTGCGGTTATCTTTACGGTGCCGGGCATTTATGGTTTTGAGTGAGTAGGCAGTAGTGGTCCGTAGTCAGTAGTCCGTAGTCTGTGGTTCTTAACTGCCTACGGACTACTGACCACTATCTCAACATCCTCGATCTTCGAATCTTCAATCTTGAAAGCACGCAGTTCAACGCGCGGTTCCAGCGAAATGATAAAGTAGAACGCTTCGGCGTAGAAAGCCATCTCAACATCCGAGGCCGATGGATAAGCCGGCGTCCGCGGATGAGAGTGATAAACGCCAAGGAGCACTTGCCCCGACTCGCGTATGCGACGCATCGCGGCGAATAGTTCTTCAGGGGTCGCGAAGTAGCGGGTCTCCGGTTTGTCGGCCTCGTTGCGAACCGGATGAATATCGGTAATCAAACCGCTCCTGCCGCTGAGCAAGCCGCAGCATTCAGCCGGGTGCGCCCGACGCGCGTGTTCCTCAATTGCTGCGTCAATCGTGTCAGTGATGTGAACGACGCTACCGCTCAACCATTCGCCTCCCCACAGAAGATTGTCGTCCGGCAATTCTATCACAGCATCGCTTCTGTGCCGGTCCGTTGCCAAAAGGGCGGGCCTCGTATGTTGCGTTCCTCACGCCCGCCGAATAGGATGGCATCTAAATCGAGGTCCACAATGAAATCAGGTCATCGGAAGTTCCTTAAGCGCGGCCCGGGTCTCGCTTTGGCAGTGCTGATATTGCTTGGTCCGCTACCGCCGTCGGCATCTTCAAAGCAGCCGGATACTTCATCAGCGGATCCCCTGGCGCGCCTGCTCAATGGGAACGCGCGATTCGTCAGGGGCGTGCGGCGCCCGGCGAACTACAAACGTGAGCGCAGAGCGCTGACAAAGGTACAACATCCGTATGCGATCGTCTTGAGTTGCTCGGATTCTCGAGTCCCGCCCGAGATAGTATTCGACGAGTCGCTCGGCAAGTTGTTTGTCGTTCGAGTCGCGGGGAACGTCGTTGACCCCGTAACGCTCGGAAGCATCGAGTACGCCGCCGAGCATCTTCACTCAAAACTGCTTTTCGTGCTCGGGCATGAGTCTTGCGGGGCGGTGAGAGCCACTATCGATGGGGGCCATTCCTCTCCGGGCATTGAAGCGATTGTCGACAGAATCAAGCCGGCCGTGGCAAAAGCCAGACGAGAACACCCAGACGCAAAAGATATTCTTCCGTTTGCCGTTAACGAAAATGTCACGCTTCAAATCAACAATGCGTTGGAGCACAGCTCCATACTAAGAGAACTTGTTGAAAAGAAGGAACTGCGAATTGCCAGCGGCGTGCATCGTCTCCTCAGCGGGCGGATAGACCTGGCTTCGAAGGACATCGCCCCTTCGCACCGGTAACGTAGTCTTCCAGTCTGCGCGCGCCGGTATATAACAGCATGGTCAACATGCGCAGACTGGACAGTCTACGCTACATTGGAAAGCCGGATTGAGCTTTTATCCTGTTGATCTGTTCGGTATGCCTGTATTCGTGCATGCCCGCCATCAACATCCACTGATATGCGTTCAATGGTCCGGCGAACGGGTGCGGGAAAGTAAGCTGGCTCAGGTCGTATTCTGCGAGTTGGTCAACAGCCTCCAGCATATTCGCTCGAGACGCCTTCAACCGCGCGAGCGATTCCTCGACGGGCAAGTGCGATTGCGGTTCGACAAACTTGGGCGCTTGAAACTTCGGCTCGGCCATTCGAGTGAACACTTCATCCGCTGAATGAAGCTCGGATCCGTCGGGCGAGGGATCGGGCTGCAGGTTCTCCGCCCGCGCCCGCTTCAGCAGGTTAAACATCAGCTTGGCGTTGGCTTCATCGGTCAACGCCAGATGATGGACGATGTCGCAGATCGACCAGGCGCTGCCTTCTGATTTGTCGTTGAGCTGTGCTTCGCTCAAGTTTGATATCGACTCCAGCAGTTTCTGCCTTCCGCGCGAGATGCGATCCGTGATTTCCTGAACCTTTTTTGACATACGCAACTCTCCGATGTTGCTTAACGGCTACGTGGATTCTGTTTGTGATCTGCCAATCTCCGAAAAGCTGATGTTGAGAATCGGATATTCTTTCCAATCCTTGTAATCGTAGTGCCACCATTCGGGCTCATAAACGGCAAAGCCTTCCGCTTCCATCGCAGCCCGCAAGATATCGCGCAGCCGGCGCTGCTCGTCGGTTCCGCCTTGATAGTTGACATGCGAGCGCTCGGTCATCTCGTCATAGCCTGACGGCATCACGACTTCCTTGCCGGTCTTCAAGTCGAACAGTGACAGATCGACCGCGCAGCCTCGATTGTGACGCGAGCCCTGACTCGGATCAGCCACGAACTCCTTCTTGTCGGCAGGTGTCGCATCCCAGAAGATCTTGGTCACCGACCATGGCCGATAGCCATCGTGAATAATCAAACCGTAGCCTTGCCTTCGAAGCGTCTTGTTCACCCGAACTAAAGCTGCGGCAGCCGGGCGTTGTAGAAACGCGCGAGCTTGTTTGTACACCGGCCGTCCAAGGAAGTTGTTGGAAGTGGCGTAGCGGATATCGAGCTTGATGGTCCGATCCAGTTTGATCAGCTCGACAAGCTCTGGTTTGCGAAAGCTGCCGGCTTCCTTCGGCGGCTCCTGCGCGAAGAGAATCCCATTCGAGAACGCAACAAGAGCCACAACAACTAACCGTTGTAAAACTCTCGTATATTTCAAGTGACTGTCTGCCATTGCGACGATTCGGAACGGTCTTTTTGAATCAGATGACGGCCTGAAGCCTCCGCAAAATCTCCTGCTTCGGAAACGCGCCTACCATCCGATCGACCTCCCGCCCCTTCTTCAACACAAGCAGCGTAGGAATGCTTCGTGCGTTGAAACGCGAACCGGTTATCGGATTCTCATCGGTGTTAAGCTTAGCCACTTTGACCCGACCCGCAAGCTCGGTAGCGAGTTGTTCAATGATAGGCGCAATCATTCGGCAAGGTCCGCACCACGGCGCCCACATATCCAACAGCACCGGAAGCGGCGACCGCTCGACTTCGTCGGCGAAGTTCCCATCGTTCACCGTCACTGGATGAGTTGAAACGCGAAGATCGCTCTTGCATCGACCGCAAACAGGTTGAAGCCCCTGGCCAAGTTTTTCAGTGGGAACCCGGTTGTTCGCCCCGCATTTCGGACATTGAATGATTTGCGTTTCTGATGTTGCGCTCATGAGTACAGTCTAGCCGATGACTCAGTACTCCGGCCACGGCGAGCCGTCTTTTCGAGCTTCCTGCCGCGGCCAGAGTCTGTCGGACTCGCATCAATAAGCGTGTTCATGGGGTCTGTTGGAAGAGCTCAGCAAAAATTTCTAGCGGGGGCTCTGGCATAGACTCACTTCAGCTCCATCAGCCAGATGTTCCCCGTGGTCTCACTGTATTCGTAAACGATTTTATCTCTGAGCGGCGACCACGCGGGATATCGCAGGTAAGCATTGAGCTTGGAGTTAGTTGTAATCTGTTTTTGCGTTTTCGTCGAGCGCGATACCCAGTAGATGTTCCACAGGTCATTGCGCTGTCCGGCAAAGAGAATCTTGTCGCTGTCAGGCGACCAGTCATGCGGCCAGCTTTGGCCGGGGTCGAAAGTCACTTGAGTTGGTGTGCCTCCGTCAGCCGGCATCACCAAAACGTGAGTATCTTCTCCGCGTTTTGTTTCAATCGCTATGTGTTTTCCGTCCGGCGACCAGGCGGGCCAGCCCATCGATTCGGTATCAAATGTAAGCTGTCTAGGCTCGCCCCCGTAGACCGGAACAACCCAGATATTGGTTGTCCCACTCTTTGTGGAATTGAAGGCAATCTGTTTTCCATCCGGCGACATCGCCAGGAATGCTAGCGTCAGTCCGGGATCGACAAGCAGAACCTCTCTGCCACTCTTTATAGAAACTGACCAGATCGTGTCCTTGTCGAGGCGATACGATTGAAAGGCAATTCGATCATTGTCTGGAAACCAGCTTGGGCCCCAGTCGATCGCCGGATTGGTTGTAAGTTGCAAAGGATTCTGGCCGTC
>JBASRM010000518.1:0-3453 GCA_049273835.1 Blastocatellia bacterium
CTTCTGATGCGTGCCGTCATTTGCTCCGTAGCCTGGCACTGACGATCGATTGGCGACCGCCGAAGCTATTTCTTCGCCAAACGGCAGGTAGTCATATCGAGCCCTCACGGTCCCATCCGCCCTCGTCACAACCCGCGTGCTGCCCAGATGATCGGTTGTCAAATAACTCGTTCCGCTTGAAGTCGACGGTGTTGGGTCGGTGTACTCCGCTATCAATTGACCCAGGACATTATACACGAACAGCGTCGTTGTTGTAGTACTGCCAATTACAACTTTCTTTACTCGGTGGCCGTCCCCGTCATAAGTGTACGTCACTGCTCCGTTGTTGAACTTTGTCTGCCGGTTCTCCGCGTCATAGTCGTGACTGTTACCTGTCGCCTCCTGTTTCAAATTCCCGGCCGCGTCGTAAACAAAGCCCGTTTGGTTTATTCGGTTCGTCGCCACATCCACCGAAGGATTACTGCTTGTGGGAAGCAAAGCTCCATCAACGCCACTGTTTGACAAAGACGATCTGTTGCCGTAGCGATCGTAGCCATAACTCTGCATCCATTTCGTGGTTTGGTTGAACGCTTCGGCAGCCGTCTGCAGCCGATTCAGTGAGTCGTATAGATAGGTCTGCTTGATCGAGTCCGAACCGACTGTGACCGTCTGGCTTTGAATGTTGCCGTTGTTTTTTGTGGCGTCGAGCGTACCGCCAGCTAAAACTCCGTATGTGTAATCAAGTTGGATCACGCTTGCAGGAGTCGTCGTCGTCCCAAGCTTGATAAAGGTCGGCTGCAAACGACTATTGAACGAAGTCCGCTCAAGCAAATTGTTACCGAACGTCATCGACGACAGTGCTCCTTGAGGCCCATAGGTCATCGCCGTTGCGTAGCGCTTGTTCGGCTCGTCTGACTTCTGGCCGTTCACGCTGATCAATCTACCGGCCGAGCCATAGCCCAACGTTATTGTCCGCCCGGAAGGATAGCCCTCAGAAGTCATCTCGCCTGCGCGGTCATACCCATAAGTGAATCTATAGTTCTGGCCTTCGGTCTGTTGCACGCTCACATTCACTCTACCGAGCCTGTCATAGCCCGTGTAACTTCCGGCGCCCGTTCCGTTATAGGTGACCGCAACAAGGCGCCCAGTAGAGAATCCTCGATCAAATAAGGATGTCCCCGGCGCGCCTGTTGGAAGCGCCTGCCCATCATATTTGTAAGAGACGGCGGGAGTCGCGTCAGAATATGTTCGGCTCAAGACCCGGTTCAGCACGTCATAACTGTATGTCGTCGTAATATTTCGCGCATCGGTCCGGGTGAGCAGGTTCGAATTCTCGTCGTACGCATATTTAATCGACCACTGGCTATTCCCCGTCACCGAGTCGGTAAGAGGCGGAGAGAGATTTGTGTTGAGGTCTTGTTCGGGATTCCTCGCGCGAATCACGCGCTTCAGCGAATCATACGCAAAGTAGCGGGTCTGACCGCCTTGCGTCACTTTTGCGAGGTCATCTAAGGCGTCATAGACATAGGAAGTCGGCTGCAAAGGCTGAGGCGAGCTTCCGGTGTCGTCGAGATTGCCTGCTGAATCGGGCTCATCAACCCTGATCAATCTACCGGGCGCGTCAGTCACACCGCGACGTTTCTTGCCGGCTTGGTCTGTCACCGTGGTCGTAGCGCCAGAATAGACAGTCGTCACTTCTGCGTTGTCAGAGGTCTTGACTATCGTCACTCGGCCCAGACTATCGTAGCTCATCTCCGAATAACCATAGGTTTCATCGCTTGTCGTCCGATACGGATTGTAGCTGCGCTTTACCCGGCCAAGCCCGTCGAATTCCTGCCTCGTGGTGATATATCCGCTGCCTTCGTAACGATGTGTCTCGAAAGTTCGCCCGAGTCCGTCGTACAAGGACACGGTCTTCATGGCGCGATCATCATATGTGTTTTGATCGCTCTCAGTCGTGATCATCCGCGCCGCATCGTCGTAAGTAAACCGTGACCTCGTCTTAAGAGAGGAAAAATTCTCCGCGGTAACAACCTCCGTTGCGCGGTCGAGCAAATCGTCATAGAGCCCTTTTGTGACAACTCCATTGGCGTCTTCGCCGTTGATTGACTTTCCTAGATAGTAATCAAACTGAGCGTATACCGTTTGACTCAGAGCATTCGTCACCGATGTAACAAAGGCGTAGCTTTTGGATGTCGTTCCCAGTTCTAAAGGTGGTGTGTTGGATCGAGCCTCATCGTCCGGCGAGCCGTAGCAATCCGAGTAATTGAAATTGGTCGCGTTTCCGCGAGCATCGATCCCCTTAACGAGGTTCCCTGCAACATCGTATTGTTGATAACTGGTGATCGACGTACTGGCAGGAAGCAGCAACCGCGAGATAGCGGTCACATTACCTCGCTTCGTATAGCTCGGGTTGTTGTAACTGGCGTCCAGTCCAGCGATGTCGCTTCTACTCGCCATCACCGCATGGTTGGTATCAGCGGTGTAATTATCGTATTCGTACGTCGTACGCGCCAACTTGTTGGTTCCCGCCGCATCTGAAGACACCCACTCTTCAAAGGGAAGATTGCGAATATGGATGGCTGTATCCGACGCATAATTAGCACCGTTGTTGGTGGTTACAAAGCCGGTGTGCGTTCGCCTGACCAATGGACCTACTGCTCCAGCGCCGAAATCGTACTCATAGACATCCGTTCTGTTGAGATAGCCGTCGTAGGTGTATGTCTGCTTCGATACAAGATTGGGCGTTACATCTTTTAACGTTGTGGTGCTCTCAGTGATGCGTGGGTTATTTTTGGGCGCAAAATCGGGACATGGACACCCGGCCCAAGCTGCCCACCAGCTTGGCGCAGTCTGCTCCCAAGTATCGGCTTTTTCCTGTAAAACAGTTTCGCCGTCAGACGGCATTATGACTTCAGTTTTGTACTCCTTATCATTCTTCCAGGACGGATAATCGACCGGCCCAATATAGAGATCATCAGTAGGACCTCCATAAAAGTAATGCTTTTCTCGGGCGAGCAATGTTCCTGTTGAATCGAGATGATCTACAGCTACGGTTCCGATTCCTGTATACGTCGTCTTGACCTCGTAGCTAGTGCCGCTACCTCCATTGGGATAGACGCGTCGTTCTGTTACCGGTCTGAAAATCCCATATTCATCAGTATTTGTATCGGAGTTATAGTAGCTGTAGATCCCCGGCGTACTTGGATAGCCGTACTCGATAGCCCCACCTGAAGGAAGCTCGACGCGAGCTACCTCGCCGTAGCTGCTGTAATAGAACCGAAACTTTCGGTCATCGGGAAGCCACACAATTGACGTGACTGTTGGATTGTATTGACTGGTGCCCGAACCGTTGAGGGGACTATTAGGGAACAACTGTTGATAGGTCTGAAGGCTATACCCCGCCCCAAGTGCGTTGCCGAGATTTGTCTTCGAAACGTGGATGATTCGCTGTGCGCCGCCAAAGCCTTGATA
>JBASRM010000522.1:0-8565 GCA_049273835.1 Blastocatellia bacterium
GCATCAATGAGAAGCCAGCAAATCGCCAGAACCAGGGCCACAGCGGCGCTATTAGTGCTGCGCGCGAAGTATTAAGCTCGCGAGCCAGCGCAGACAGATTGCGCGGCAAACTAATCGAGCACACCCCAATCATCGATCCAAGTGGTCCGCCTATCGGACCCAGGAGCCAGATCAGGATCGCCGAGGTGGTAAGAGTCACCAGCCCATCGATCAAATGCGTAACAGAAACCCTGCGTTCATAACCAAAGCAAAGCAGAGCATAGACCGACGTGGTACTCCAGTGCCGTAACATCATGGTTAGAAGCAACGCCATCGTGAGTCGGTAACCCCAGTATTGTTCTGGCCCTACCCACCAGCTAACGAACCCCTTGTTTACCGCCAGCACTACACAGACAACGCAGCCGCTAATCACGAGCATAGCCTGACTGAGCGCCGTACAAACACGAAAAAGTCGTTCCTTTGATTCTGCCGTGCGCATTTCGCTCAGTGCAGGAAATGCAGCCTGCATGAGCATTTGAGGCTGATTAGCCATCACGTTGATCAACTTGCCGGTGCAGGCGTAAGGTACGACCATTGCCGGGCCAAGCACTTTGCCGATGATCAGGATATCTATGCCATTCAGAATCGTTTGAGCTATTTGAGCAATGTTAATCCAGAATCCTTTTACCAGGTACGTGCGAGCCGACGGCCAGTGTAGGCGCGTCAGTCGGGAGGGTAGAGCTTTCGGAAATCTCAGAAGGAGCCTGAGACATAAGACAATGGGCGCGAGGAGTTGAGTGACCAGCCAGCCGAATACGAGCGCATAAAGCTTGAAACCCGCGAAGACCATCGCAATCGTAAGCGCAGTGCTCAGCAACCAGATGCTCATTTGGGTCAGCGCCAAAAATGAGAGGTCCTGCAGTCCCTGAAGAACCGCCGTAAAGATTCGACATGGAAAGAGCAATACAAAGACAGCCATAACCAGGCCAAGCGGCCATCGTAACGCTGTCCATTCAGCGGGTATTAGGAACCACAGCACTACGGCGGCCAGGGCTACAAGCGGAACCTGCAACAACGTGAGCCGAATTGTTTGGCCTACAATCTCAGGGAGATCGCGAGCCTTCTCATAACCGCCAGCGCGGCCTGTCGAGTAAGCCGTCTCACGAGGCAATAGCGCAACCACACCCAGGTCCGCCAGCATAAGCCATGAAAGCAGTTGGGTTGCGACCAACCACAAGCCGTAATCCTGCTGGCCGATGCGGTGGAGCAAGAAGGGTGTGAGCCACAACCCAGCCAGCGTTAACAAAGCCTGATTCGTGTATCCCAGGCTCAAACCGCCCAGGAATCGTTTCGTTCGACTCATATGGAATGACTGAAGAGTTGCAAGCGTGCCAACCGACTAAGACACCAACACCTACCGCACCGAACTCTGAGGGAAATAGAGCGACAAGTTGTTCAAGCGTGCTGCCGGGCGCTTATGCGCTGGTCACCGCTAGCACCCGCGTAGACGGTGGTAGCTTTTTCCACAGGCCCAGGCTGAGGCACAACCATCCACCCCACACAAAGAAGCATCACGCAGGTTTGGGGTACAGAGAGTAGCAATCCAACACCGGTGAGTCCCAAAGTGAAGTATGCTGCGCAGCTAAACCAGACGAGGCGCCGTCCCAATTGCCATCCGTCGCGAACTCGAGAAAGCCGCCGAGTGAAAACCCAGACGATGAAAGCTACCCAGAGGCATAGGCCCGGTATCCCCTCCTCCAACATGATTCGCGCATACTCGTTCTCAATCAGAACTGGATCCTTGACAAGTCCCCTTAGGAAGTAGGGCATGCTTGTACCACCCCCACCTAAGCCGTTTCCAAGGGGATACTCCAGAGCGCGTTCGAAGAAAGTGCGGTTGACGCTAAAGTAAACTCGGCTGGCGACGACCTCGGTATCCTGAAGCGTCACGAACCTCTGGAGCCGCTCCTCGCTCGATACGGTCCAGCCAATTCCGACCAGCATCACCATCCAACCGATGCGAGATAGCCAGTTAAAACGGCTGGAGATGGTGGCTACTCCGAGCAGCAAGAACAGAACAGCAGCGTGAGTACGCGCGGCGCTCATGAAGACTCCAAGGATCGATGCAATAACAGCCCCCGAAAAAAAATAGCCCCGCCAGCGATTTAAACGTTTTTGCTGCCAGGCGCCGACGAGTAGAGGGATGGTCATCACCATTGTGCCGGCGTAAGCATGCGCGCTTGTAAAGCTGGACGGAATTCGGAATTCCGTGAATCCCACCAGGTCCTTTCCTGCGTAGATGATCTCTGTAACAGGGTTCCTCGGATAAAAGTTCTGAACTCCCATGAAGTACTCGGCGGTCGCCAGTGAAAAAGCCAGTAGATTTAATCCCGCGATCCACAAAGTCAGTTTGTAAAGTTCATCATTCCGGAGACGTGCGCCTATCAAGAGAAACGGTATTAGCAGTACGGCGCCACGTAGTCCAACCAACTCCACCATCCGATCTTGTGCTGGAACGAAGAAGAGCAATGCCGGCCACAACATCAACAGGCCCATCCATAGTCGCAGCTTTTGAAGTCGACTGCGTTCCTCGGGATCGAACCGGCGGCTCATTTGTGAAAAATATAGTCCGACGGCGGCCGCATCGAATATGAAGTGCGCAAAGGTTTCGGTGATGTTCGCGCGGGTGATGCCGTACGCGTAACCAAAAAACAGAACGATAGCAAGTCCGCCAACAAGAGAACGGCGTCCCGCAACCAGTGTGCAAGAGAAAGCAAGTATGCAAAGGACAACTGAGATCATTCCGGCCTCTTGGCGATGATTCTGATGAGCGGGCTCGCGAGTATTCGATCGTTATTCAGCGGTCCACCGTCCACTCCGAAGAACTTGTATCCGAAATCGCGGAGCAGGATAAGAGTCTCAACGGGATCCCCACCCCGCGCTTGAATCATTTGGTTGTGCAGCTCAAGAAACAACAGCGGCGCGATCGACGCCAACAAGACATTTTTCCCGCCGCGGAGCACGTCCACCTCTAACCCTTCAACGTCAACCTTGATGTGACTGGGGATCGTTCCAAATTCCTCGGCGAGACTATCGAGGGTCACCTCGCGCGTCGAAGTCAGTTCACCCCCCGAGTGATTTCCGCTTGGGGATACATAATAGCCGGCGGCAAGCACTCCCGCCGCAACCATGTTTTGTGTGCCACAATGAGCCCCTACCGAGGCTTGCACCATTGTCAGACGGTTGGACACATTGTTCAGTCGCGCCTGAATTGTAACGATCCGAGCGGCGGTCGGCGAGGGGTCCACCGCTATCGCTCTCGCGTTCTTCCCACCATAGCGCAGAGCTGCAAGGCTGAAAACGCCGAAGTGCGATCCAATGTCAAACAGGACCATCTCTGGACGGCATGCCGCAATGAACTGATCAAATTCAGCTACTTGTTCCGGGTCATCATTCTGAAGATGATACGCAAATCCGTAGGCGACTGGGTGACACAACATAGACCAGCCTGGCCGGAGTTGAACGATTTGATTCGATCCCATCGCGTGTTTTATCTCGCCTAATGTCCACTGAAACGACCTTAGGGGCGAGCGCAGCCAATTTCGGATTTCACGCGGTACCAATTCTCTGAGGAGTCTCCTTGGGATGCTCATTGGTTATCGCAGCCAGCAATTGGTAAAGCTTTCGGATCTGCGTCTCCGGATCGCACAACTCGCGCGCCCGTCCTGGCCCCGCGTCACCGAAGCTCGCTCTCAGCTTTGTGTCCTCGATTAATGAACGTAATGAATTCGCCAGCGCCTTTGGATCATCGGGCGGAACTAGCACGCCGCAAGACTCGTCGACGATCTCCTTCGGTCCCCCCATCGCAGTTGTAACGACCGGGAGCCCCGCAAACAGCGCTTCGACGAACGTAATTCCGAACGGTTCAGCCCAAGTGTTCGGTTGGCAGTATATGTCAGCAGCCGCGAGTAACCTGTGCGCATCAGGCTGCCAGCCCAGAAACCGAACCCGTTCCTGTATGCCCAGACGGATCGCGGCGGCCTTTAGCCTTCGCAAGTAATCAACCTCGAAAGGCCGCTTGGCTTCTCCGACCTGCCAATACACCCAATCAGACAGGTCGCTCAGAAGACCGAGCGCTTCAAGAAGAACTGAATGTCCCTTGTACGGCTCTAGTCGGGAAATCTGGATGATCACGACTGCTTCTTGAGGCGTTCTGAGTTCGTCTCGCGTCTCGTAAAGCTCGGTGCGCGTATAGCGGCGCTCAGGCAGAGTAACCGGACAGTAGATGAGTTCTCCGCGGACTTGAGGAAACAGCAGAGACTTTTTGCTTGCTGTGAAGCGGCTGTTACACAAAACAAGGTCTGGAGTCGTCCCTTTCGCCCATCGTTCGAGCCAGTGACGGCCATCGCTTGTGGCATGAAGCCAGAACACAAGTGGCACTCGAGCCGCGCGCACCACCGGACCAAAGATGGCCAATGTCCAGGCCGAGTGGCAGACCACAACATCGAACCGCTCTCTCCTTAGCAACTCCCTCAACGCGCGGCGGACGCTCAGCAATGTCCAGGGGCGGCTGATTCTGGCTGAGCCCAACCGGTAGACCGGCATTTCAGCCGCAATTAATTCTTCTTCAAGCCGCCCATCGAAACAGAGAGCAAAATGCGATTGCATCTGCGGACAAAAATCTCGATTTCTCGCCAGAGTGGTCAGGAGGGTTTCAACGCCGCCGTAGATGTTACCCGAGTGGACGTGCAAGACGCGCATTCAGTTTCGCCGAAGTACCACCAGAACATCGTATGACGCTCGGCCGTAGTCCCAGCCGATGTCAAAATCCATCACCCGCTGAAAGAAACGGAATACAGGATTGTCTATCTTCCGAACTCTATAGAAAGGCCAGCAGGCGATATCCATCAGCGGTAGGAGAAACAAGCCGCCCCTGCGATGTGCCTGGATCTCCCACCCGCTCCCAGCCAACTCGATCAGTTCTGACTTCTTGAAGTGCTGGTGCCATACGACACCCTCTGACCCCTCAGGATAACCGGCGTCTCTCCGCCCTTCTCTTACAATCGCTTTGTACAATCCTGGAAGACGGAAACGAAGATTCGCTGCGTCCATCCACGCAAACAACCCCGCGTGCGGCACTCTGAGCACGAGCCTTCCGCCAGGCCTTAACACGCGGCGAATCTCGGCAAAGGCCTTCTGACGCAAGTTTGATGGAATATGTTCGAGAACCTCTATGCACGTGACACATTCAAAGACGCCATCCGGAAACGGCAGCGAGTCCGCGCCGGCGACCTCGAATTCCGCATCGGGAAGATGAATGCGCGCTTTGTTAACCGCCTCCCGGTTGACATCA
Organism: Blastocatellia bacterium; assembly: GCA_049273835.1. GTDB lineage: Bacteria > Acidobacteriota > Blastocatellia > UBA7656 > UBA7656 > Onstottus_A. Next base: position 5,333 of record JBASRM010000522.1, read on the forward strand.
ACTCCAACCAGCTTCATTGAAGGGTAAAGCATTCGGCAATACGAAAGTAGCTCGCCTGCGTTGCAACCGACATCGAGCAGCGACGTGGCGGTCTGCGGAACCCAGCGGATAGGGTGCATTAGATTCTGCCTGGCTGCGGGCTTGTAATCCGAACTCTGCGAAGAAACTGCAGCCACATTTTTGCCCGCAGCCGAGGAAAAAGCATTCATCGTGACACTTGCTCGTGCGTCTGGAAATCCGGTGTCCCTAACGACTCGTAGATTGGAATCAACTCCGCTGCAAGCCGCTCGCGGTCGAAGCGCAATTCAGCCGTCGCTCTCCCCGCCCCGGCTAGCCGCCCTCTTAACACCACATCTGTCGCCAGCCGCTCGATGCTCTTAGCCAGCCCCGCGGCATCGCCGGGCTCGTGGACCAAAGCGTTCTCGCCGGCCTCGACGATCTCGCCGACCCCTCCGGCCAGGCTCGCAATCACCGGCCGCCCGCAAGCCATCGCTTCCACAATCACAAGCCCGAACGGTTCGGGTTGGGTGCTTGCGTGAACCACGATGTCCAGCGCCCGGATCGCCGCCGCGGGCTCATTCACAAAACCTGTAAAACCCACCCGCTCTTCTATTCCCAGTCGCACTGCATACTCGCGCAGATCCTCGAGCGCGTGCTGGCTACCATCGGTCTGGTAGAGCGCGCCTCCAATAACGTATCCGCGCACCTTCGCGCCAGACGGCAACAACGACAACGCTTTCAAAAAGACTTCGTGCCCCTTCCATCGGCCCAGCGTCGCCATCAGACCGACCTTCAACGTACCCGGTTCTGCCGGATCGAGCCCCGCTATTGAATCGAGGTCGAGCGACGTCCCATCAGGAGAGAATCGTGTAAGGTCGACAGCGTTGTAAACCGAATAGACTTTCAACCCGTTATCGCACACCCGGCGTACATCCCGGCTAACGCTCTTAGAATTTGTGACAACCGCTGCGCAGCGATTTGAATACCGACGAAGCAAGCGCGCCATTATCGGCCGAGTGCTTACGTAATCGTGAATGTGCCATACCACCGGAACACCCGTTGGCCGAGACCAGATGCCCAGGACATGCATCTTAAATCCGTTGGTGTGAATTACGTCGGGGTTAAGTCTGCGTAATTCCCGTTGCAGTTGACGCCGATACGAATTCACCGCAGGACTCGCGTACAAGAGCCTCAGCAGCAGAGAGAGCTGCCCGACTCGACGCCCGGCCGGACCACCCGCGCCGGCGTCTCCGAGTCGAGCCAGTGCAGGCGGGAAAGGCACTACCGTGGCCGGCACTCCAAGCGATTCCGCTCTTTCGCCGAGCGGCCCATCACTGGCCATCACCAGTCTCAATGACCAGTCAGGCTTGGTGGAGCTCAGACTCGCGAGCACGTCCAGGAGGCTCGATTCGGCGCCACCGATCTTTCCCGATGGGTTCAGGTAAACAACCCTCATTAGACTGAGACCGAGATTGAAGATTGCGAAACGTTGGATGGCTGGCTTAACCGTGGGCGGGGGGGCCGCCCGCGCTCCCAGATTGTTCCCCGGCGTTCTTCTCATAGCTCGAGTAGTATCGATTGTAGTAGTAATCGTACGCGCCGTAACCTTCACTATGCAGGTCTACATTGTTCAGCACCACGCCGAAGATCTTCGCTCCCACCCCTAACAATTCCTGCCGTGCCCGCTGCGCGATCGTCCTCGGACTCTTGCCGCCGTGAATGACGAGAATGACGCCGTCAACCAGACTCGACAGAATGACCGGATCGGTGACGTTTATCAGCGGAGGCGAGTCGATCAGTATGTGATCGTAGCGCTCGGCCATCGTCTTTAGCAGATTCTTCATGCGGGCGGAGCTGATCAACTCCGCAGGGTTCGGCGGAATCGGTCCACAGGGGATCAGTGAGAGGTTTGGTATCTGCAGCTTCTGGATCAGGCCCTCAATCTCAATATTGTGAGAAAGGTAGGTTGACAACCCATCGTTGGATTCAACGCCGAAAATCTTGTGCGTACTTGGCCTTCGAAGGTCGCAGTCTATGATCAAGACCGACGACCCGAGCTGTGCAAGCGAGATCGCTGTGTTGACCACAGTGGTAGTCTTGCCCTCGCCAGGCTGACCGCTGGTCACCAGTATGGTCTTGGGCGGTGCGCCCGCGGCCGAGAGCAGCATGGATGTCCTGACGACGCGATAAGCCTCGGCCGCGGATGAGCGGTTGTCAAAGACGGTCAAGCTCTCGGAGGCGGACGGAAAGTCCCGAGCTTCCCTGTCTGATTCGCGCCCGACAATCAGGTTTCTAACCTTGCTGTTGCCATTCAGTTTGCGGCGCGCAGGGGTGGACGACATTGCCGGGATTACTCCAAGAGCGGGAAGTTGAACGTAGCGGCCCACGTCCTCGACCGTCTTGATGGTGTTGTCGAGATACTCGAGGAAGTACGCGAGGCCTATCCCGACAAGCAGGCTCATAAAAAGCCCGATGATTATGGTCCTGAACCGAGCCGGTCCAACGGGAGCGCCCGGTATCCGCGCCGGTTGTATAAGCCGAAGGTTGTTTTGCTGTTGCGCGACCTCGACTTTCGCCTGGCTGGTCTTTTGCAGAAAGTCGGTATACATCTGCTTTGCCGTATCGACTTCCTGTTTCAGAATGTTGTATTGGATCGCGTCCTGATTCTGCTTAACAGCTTCGCCTTTAGCCTTATCGAGAGCCGCCCTTAGTGACTGTTCGTCGCGAAAAGCAAGCTCGTATTCGCCCTTGACCTTCGCCTCAAGAGCTTTGCGGCTCGATTCAAGCTGGGCTTCGGTGGTCTTGATCTGAAGTCTCGCGTCCAGGATAGCCGGGTTTTCCTGGCCGTACTTCAGTTCGAGCTTTTCCAAATTCGCTCTGAGCTCGTCGAGCCTGGTCTGGAGAGTACCGATCTTTGTGTCAGAAAACGCCGCCGGCAATTGAGATGCTCGCCCTGCTCTTACTTCATCATATACCGACTGCTTCAATATCCGATCGGTTTCCGAGCGCGTAGCTTGATCGTGAAGCCGGGAGAGCTTGTCGGTGGTGAGAGTCTCTTTTCCTTCGGTCGAGAATATGTTGTGCTCTTTGGTGTAATTCGTCAGATCCTGTTCAGCGCGCTCGACCTTGGACTTGAGCTCGCGAGTGGTGGTGTCGAGCCATTTTGAAGCGCTGGTAAAGCGTTCGGTCTTGCTTTCAAAGTTCTGGTCGATGAAATCCTGAGCAATGCCGTT
>JBASRM010000528.1:0-5819 GCA_049273835.1 Blastocatellia bacterium
GTTCTGAGTTCAAGCTTTAGCTTGCTACGTTCTGAGTTCAAGCTTTAGCTTGCTACGTTCTGAGTTCAAGCTTTGGCTTGCTCTCGCTCCGTCAAGCAACTCGCCCTTAAGCTGCTGGGTGCTCTCGAGCTAATTCCGTGACTCAGAACCCGCAAGCTAAAGCTTGAACTCAGAACGTTACAAGCTTGAACTCAGAACGTTACAAGCTTGAACTCAGAACGTAGCAAGCTAAAGCTTGAACTCAGAACGTTACATCCCAACAAGGAACGGGGTTCGCTCTCATGAAAACCATCGCAAAAAACATCGCAAAAAACATCGCAAAAAACATCGCAAAAAACATCGCCAAACCCATCGCCAACACCATCGTAAAGTCCTTTCTCGCGTTGATCGCATCACTATTAGTCATGCTGCTCGCGAGCGCACCGCTAGTCATGCTGCTGGCCAGCGCATCGCCCACCCACGCGACCGCCGTGGCGCAGCGCTCGCTCACAAAAGCCGACATCGATCGGATGATGACCGAACTGTCAAATTGGGGGCGCTGGGGGAAGGACGATCAGCTAGGAGCGGTTAACCTGATAACACCCGGCAAACGTAAACAGGCCGCCACGCTGGTCAAAGAGGGTATCTCAGTGTCGCTTGCGCGCGATGTGGAAAAAGAACGGACACTCGATAACGGTAGCCCTTTCCAGCACACGATGACGATGACCGGAGCCAACCCGGCGTCGCAATTCAGTCTCGACGCTTACTCGGTCAACTACCACGGGTATGCGCACACTCACCTCGACGCGCTTTGTCACATGTTCTACCACGGCAAGATGTACAACGGGTTCTCACAAGAAGAGGTCACGCAAAAAGGCGCATCCCGGCTTTCGATTCACAATCTCAAGCAAGGCATCTTTACTCGCGGTATTCTGATTGACGTGGCGCGGCTAAAGGGCCTGCCTTATCTGGAACCCGAGACACCGATTTATCCCGAAGATCTCGAGGCGTGGGAGAAGAAGGCTGGATTAAAGGTCTCGAGCGGCGATGTGATTTTCATTCGCACTGGCCGGTGGGCGCGTCGAGCCAAGGTAGGCCCATGGGATGTTTCAAAACACTCAGCAGGACTACATGCCTCCTGCGCGCGATGGCTCAAGGATCGCGGTGTTGCGATATTGGGGAGCGACGCCGCCAGCGACGTTGTGCCGTCACAGGTTGAAGGCGTTGTCCTGCCGATTCATCAGCTGGTGCTGGTTGCGCTCGGCGTGAACATTTTTGACAACTGCGATCTGGAAGCGGTTAGCGAAGCCGCGGCCCGACGAAATCGTTGGGAGTTCCTGTTGACCGCGGCGCCGCTAGCAGTCCCCGGTGGAACGGGCTCACCTTTGAATCCCGTCGCCACTTTCTGACCGGACCGCTGTATTAACCGTTACGCTGGGTAGGCGGCGAACTAAGCTTCCGCCCGCACCCATCCATAGGCCCTGTTTGAAGCCTGCCCGCCCTCTTCCTTATAAGCCCTCTTGAACCTTGTTAGCGCGTCCGCCGGCAGGCCCTTCCGCTTGGCGTTCACATCGACCTTGTAAAGCTTCGCGGCGTTCAACCCGAAGATCCTGGCCTTGTCCTGCTTGGTCAGTTTCTTATACCCGAACTTGTCGCACATCTCGTCAGTGAATTGGAAACGCTTGAACAGGTCGATCGCCCACTGAGGCGAGCCCCACCACAGGCAGTCCGTTCCCCAGATAACGTGATCGGACCCGTAATACTTAATGTTCTTGCCGATGAGATGCTGGCACATCGCGGGGTTCTCGACCGCAAGCAGCCCGAATGACGATCCGATCTCGCAATAGACGTTGTTCATCTTTGGATTGCGCTTCTTGATATCCATCAGGACGTTATGCCACAAGAAGTCGCCGGTGGTTGCGTTGAACTCGTTATTGGCGACGTAATCCGGTTCGTTTGGTCCGTGTTTCAACGCCGAATGATAAATCACAAACGTCAGATCGGGATTCTGTAACGCAGCCTTCTCGACATCCTTCGGGTTTGCCAGATGGCCGAACGTAGTCGATTGATAGGAGAACCCCTTGTGGACGCTGAACAACCTTATTCCCAACTGACGAGACTTCTCGTAGAACCTGGCCGAGATTTCGTCGTCGATCTGGAAGCCCCCACCGCTCGCGCCGGGATCGGTATGACAATACCACTTCCACGAATCTATGCCGTAGATCTTCACCTCACGTTCCATCTGTTCCGACAGCGCGGGCCAGTCGGGCTGGTTCTTCACCTTGTCCCAATAGTGGTTTGGCGCGCAGTTGCCCTGAGACAGCGAGCGCTGGCAGCCAGCCAGATCGTTGAGGTCCTTCTTGCGCTTGGCCATCAACCAGCTCGGAAGTCCCGCTCGGCTCCGATCGGCACCCTCTAGCACCTTGCCGTCGGCGCCGCGCTGCTTCTCTCTGGTAGGCACGCCGCTGATGACGATCATGTTAGTTTCGCTGTCGAAGAAGATCTCTTTGACGAAGTTGTGGAAGCTGTATGCCTCGGCATCTCCCTTCAAATTGAAGCCCATGTTTTTGAGAAACTCATACTGGCGAAACCCGCCGCCGGAGCCCGCTCGCCTCTCGAGTCCGAGATCGTATGTGTTCGTAAAATGGGTCTGAACGTCGAGAATGAAGTACTCGCCTTTTGGCCATCTTTCCGCCGCTGCATCGGGCTCGAAAGCTTCAGCCGCGTCAACATCCCAGTAGTGCCCATGCACCGCGTTCAGTGCAAGCACCGCGGTTGCAAACCCCATTGACGTCCGCATGAAGTCGCGGCGGTTCATTCCAAGCCGCTTTGCATTCTCCTGCCCCCACTTGCCGATCAAATATTCGACGTGCTGTTGCTTCTTGTTCTGCGGCCGCGGTAGCAGCTCTTCATTCGACACAACCTGGGTTGGTATCGGTGAATCGACGCCCTTCAATTCATCGCGCTTGTATTTTGGTATCCACATCGCAGTCACCTCCTTTGGGAGCGTCCGGCCGCCTGGCGTCCGCCAAACTCAGTTCCGGCTTCGATCTGAGTCAATGAAGCACTGAAATTTGTCTGCCGCGGCTACTTGGCCACTCGAGTGTAAATCGCACTGCCGAGCCGCACGAACGGTCCGCCGTTTTCGGAGAGCTCTTCAGTAACGGTAAACGAATGCGCGGCAACGACAGAAATGGTCCTCTTCAGAAGCAGCGTTTGACCTTTTATTTTTATCGGCTCAACGGTGAATCGAATCGAAATTGGGCTGCGCCAGTCAGCAGTGCTCTGAACTTGAATACCGCCTGCGAGCCGCTCCGAGAAAGTCATCATCTTGGTGGCTTCATCGAAGGTGATCACCGCTGTTTCGGTGAACGCCTTGCCGTCTGACTTCCCTTCGGTGCGGGCATCAACCGATTTTCCGTCGGGACGAAGCGTAAAGGTAGTCGTTCCTTCCCGCGGCGCCGGCGCAAGCGGGCTCTCGCGGCCGATCCAATTAAACGTCCATTGCCCGACAAAGTAGTTGATGGATTGTTTCTGTTGGGGCTGCGGGACCTCGCGTCGAGGTGGTTGCTGCTGCTGAGCCGGCTGCCCGGCCGGCGCCCCTGCGGGTGCCTCGCCGCCACGTTTCAAATCGAAGGCGAAGGTATAGGTTTGGCCGCCGAAATCAACCTCGCCTTTTCCTTTCAATGCGTCTCCCTGCAGGACGAAGTCGTAGTTTACGACCACGTTGCCCTGCGGCGTTTCGACCTCAGTCTTGGCGGTCACTTTTTCGCCGTCGACCTTTATGTCTTTGAGCACGGCGTCGCTGCCGGGGCGTAACCCTGAAATGCTACCGCCGTACTTATCACCTTCCTTCTTGAACGTGGCAGTAGCCGCTTGTTTCCCTTGTGGCCCCTCAACTGTGCCCGACCAACGGCCCTCGAGCCGATCCGGCGTCTGGGCAAACGTAATGAGCGCCTGAGTTACCAAAACGATTAATGAAACAATGAGTGCTCTGCGCATTAACTCCACCCTCCACAATATGATTGAGTTTTGAGAAGAACCGAGAGCGGGCAATCGGACCTCGCCGATCCGCTTGTTGCGACGGCTGTTGCTGCGCCGCCAGCTCGATTCGCTTCTTGCGATTTATCGCGCAGGCAGAATGCCGCGCTCCCTCGTTTGAATTGCTGCTGACAGAAACGGGCGGCCCCTCCCAACCTGGAGACCGCCCGCTGTTTCAGTATCCCGCCCGTTCGGTGCTACTTGGCCGAAGGCGATTTAACGGCGGCCGTCTCCCGTTGTTCAGCATCGCGCGTATAGCTGAACCAGCCAATCATCATCTCTTCCCAGGTCTGATCTCCCCAACGCACTTCTTTGGTGGGATCCGGATTGAATTTGTTCCTGGTTGAGTTGTCGAAGTGGGCCACGCAATCCAACCTGGTGCCCTTTGGAAGTGCAACCGGTTTGTCCAATACATACGTCAACTGCCAGTTGAAATCGTATTTGGGAACCTGAAGCAGTATCTCCGATCGGCCATCAGGATACACCGCGGTATAGGTGAAATCCTTTCCTCGAAAATGCATATGCGGCATAAATGAGGTCAGGTGGACGTCCTCTTTGAATGTCGTCGAAGATTTCACCTCGTGGGCGGAAGCACCTGCTGGAATGACAAACCTGGCGTTCATCGCGTTACCCGTAACCAGCGTTCTGGTTGGAGGTTCCTTCGAGAAAACCAAGCCGATGCTGGTACGGTCCTTAGTAGCTTCCCCGTTGGTGGTGTAATGCATTTGAAACACGATGTTCGAGCCTGCCTTCAAAACGCGCGCGGTGCCCGGGGCGAATACGACTCCGGTCTTGTTGGGGGTGATACCTCCCAACTGTCCCCTTCCTCGCTGCGCCTCGCCTCCAGCGTCGCCTCGCCGGGTCGCGCCTGGCTCCTGGGTGAATGCGATCACGTGATGAACCACGGCGCGGTTTCCAGGCTTGATCTCCATTGCCTGAACCCACTTGTCTTCTTTGAAGCCGGTCGGGATTGTAAAGTAGAGATACGGCACGGTCCCGTCGGCAGGAATCGAGTACTCTTCCCGCATGGTCAACACGACATCCGGCTTACCGATCGTCCAACCCTCTGTGAACTTGGGTGTGGGTGGAAGGTCCTTGTCGTCACCCTTGGGCGCGCCCGCATCAACCCAACTAACAATTGTATCGATCTCCTTCTGAGAGAGACTCGGGTCGTTTGAGAACTTTCCGTAGTGAGGGTCGGCAGACCAGGGTGGCATCGAGCGCTCGGCGACACGCTGCCGGATCGACTTGGCCCACGGGCGCACCTCTTGATAGGTGAGCAACGACATAGGCGCTATCTCACCGGTCCGGTGACACTCGATGCATCGGTTGAAGAGAATGGGAGCGACGTCTTTCGCAAAGGTCGCGCCCGTCTTAGGTGGACCGCTTGCCGAGACTCCAACCACCAGCAGCGCGGTCAGCCCCACCGTAATCGCCCCCACTTTGAATAACCGAATTTTCATTTGCCCTCCTGTGAAGGATGTCCGTATCCCGGCTTCAAGCGGAGTTCGTATAGCTCTCGCTTCTACTCACAAAGTTCCGCCTCAGGGCGGCACTACGAACTCCGCGCGGTGTTGACGTCTACTTCGACGCGGTCTCCAAATGAAGATTCTGACCGTCGAGCGTGAAATCCAGCCACCCGATCATCATCTCTTCCCACGTCTGCGGACCCCAGCGAACTTCCTTGGTTGGATCCGGGTTGTATTTGTTGCGTTCTGAGTTGTCGTGATGCGCGACGCACTCGATCCGGCTTCCCTTTGGCGCGGCCACCGGTTCCTTCATGAAGTAGACCAGTTGCC
>JBASRM010000547.1:0-51586 GCA_049273835.1 Blastocatellia bacterium
TGATCGAGCAGCCCTGTATGGTCGCGCGGCTGAGAAATGAAATGCAGGACGCCTGGCGAGAGTTCCGTGAGAACCCAAGGGTTTATGTCACGAGCGCGCTGAACCGCGACGCCCGTGGAAACCAGCGCGATATGCTCTTGCGTGTAGGACTAGCAATCGCACTTCTGATGTACGCGTTCGCGTTTGTTTCGATGTTGGTCTTCTGGTCTCTGGCTAACCACCAATCCAAGATTGGATCGAATTCAATCTACATCAATACGCATCTCGCGTATTGGCCAAAGGCTGAGTTACCCGACAGCGCGGACAAGCCCGGAGGTGGCGGCGGCGGCGGTCACGACGAACAAAAGCCGCCGTCGGGTGGGAACCTTCCGGTGTTCACGCTCGCCGACCCAATAGTCGCGCCGAATCCCAAACAGCCGCCGAGCCCACAGACATTGCCAATCATCGAAACCGTAAAAGTCGATCCGAGAATCCAATTCGAACGCGACGAGTTGACGCCGACCGGTTTACCCGATTTCGCGAGCGCTCTGCCTTCTTCCGGACCCGGCTCGGAGAGGGGAATAGGCACGGGATCAAAGGGCGGAATCGGAACGGGGATCGGACCAGGCGTTGGACAAGGCAAGGGCGGCAACATCGGTGACGAGGGGTTTCAAATTGGAGGAAGGCCAAGAGCGTTTCTTCACCAGCCGGTCGTCGACGCTCGGCCGGTGCTGCTCAATGAGCCCCGACCGCTCTATTCCGAAGAAGCGCGCCAACGGAAGATTCAAGGAGTAGTGCGCATAAGGTTGCTTGTGGACGAAACCGGCGCGGTGAAAGAAGTGGTGATATTGCGCGGTTTGCCCGGCGGTTTGAATGAGCAGGCCATTCGCGCAGCCTATCAAATGCGCTTCAGACCGGCGATGAAAGACGGAAAAACCGTTCCTTACTGGCTGAGCAATGTTGAGATTGAGTTCAACCTGAGATAGACGGGTTGGCCTGTGAGGGTGTCTCAGTGCGGCTCTCCCTCTTTATTGTTGGGTCGCGGTTGATTCGCCGGCCCTCGGCGGTGGCGGCTCATCCGACGCATTGTAGTGAAATATATCGCCGTTAAGCCGGAGGACAACGAACACAACATCAAGTTTGGGATCGTAGTCTCGAACTAAGTCTACGATCTCCTGGTTCGGCCAGCCGTTGCGTTTGGCTAAACGCTCACTGCCTTCCGCAATGTAATAACTGGGAACCTGAAGTTTGTCGCCTGACTTACCAGCATTTCTGAAGTTGATCACCACCGCGCCACGCCCTTCCTCCAGGTACTTCTGCCATGCGAAGGCGGCGAACTCGCGCCACAGCGATCGGATGAATTTGATATGTCCGTCGGGCGTGTCCAGATCTTCAACGCGGCCCGTTTTCAGGGTTAGTCCCATAAGAATCGATATTACCGGAGTAGACGAATGAGCTCCTCAACCATCGAATCGATTCACATCGTTCCGCGTTCACGGCCTTCAGCGCGAAAGTCTCTGGGGCAAATTGGCAATTGCATAAGCCAGGACAGCCATCACTGCTGTGTTTTCGGCTAGCTCCCGGGGAACGACCTTATCGAGTGTGTCGGCGGCGGTGTGATGATAGTTGAAGTAGATACGATTGTCTTGAATTGGCGCAAGCGTCGGCACACCTGCGGCGTCCAGGGGAGAAATGTCGGCGCCTTCCGCATCGCCGCTTTGCCTTATGATGCCGGCCCCGGACGCTTGCAGGAGATTCGCTACAGGCTGAAGCATCTCCACAGCTTTTGAGCTTGCGTGCACGGAGAATCCGACCGGATGGCCCGCGCCCAGGTCGCTCTCCATGGCGGCGATGTGATTCGCCAATTCCGCCTGATGATCCTGTGCATAGGTTCGTCCACCCATTAACCCATTCTCTTCGTTCATCCACGCGATTACTCGAATAGTCCGTTTGGGTCGCAGTCGGAGACCCTTGATGATCTGTGCAATTCCCATCGCCACCGCGACACCGGCCCCATCATCGAGAGCTCCGGTGCCAAGGTCCCAGGAGTCCAGATGACCAGAGACGATGATTACTTGTTCGGGATGCTCGGTGCCTTTGATGTCCGCGATCACGTTGTAGCTTTGAACGTCAGGAAGCGTCCGAGGAGTGAGGGTAATATGAATGCGAACCGAACCCTGCGATGACAAGTAAGCTATCAAGTCGGCATCCTCGGAGGTCACCGCAGCGGCAGGAATCTTCGGAGCGTCCTCCGCGTATCGAAGAGCTCCAGTATGCGGCAAGCGATAGTCACCGCTTCCAACTGATCGAACGAGAGAGGCGACTGCTCCGAGCCGCGCTGCCGCGCTAGGGCCGGCCCCGCGATACACAACCGCTTGTCCGTACGCATCCAAAGCAAAGCCTTGAGCAGCCATCTGTTTGTCAAACCGCGAATTGAACAACACGATCTTGCCGGCGATCTTTTCACGCCGCAGCGACGCGAGTTGCTCGAACGTGTCGACGACTACAACCTCGGCGGTCATCCCCTCGGAGGGAGTAGCGACGCTTCCACCAAGCGCAGTCAAAACAATCTTTTGCGTCGTCCCCGGCGCCTGACCCGAGAACTGCACTAGCTCGCCGCTCTCGGCGCCGCGGACCCAGTGGGGCACCATTACCTTCTCGAGCGCAACGGTTAGTCCCAGGCTGCGCATTTGTGTAGCAACATACTCGACCGCTTGTTCAGCCTGCGCAGAGCCGCTCAATCGCGGACCGATGTTGTTGCAGAGATGAGCTACCTGAGCGTAGGCATAATTACTTGATAAGGCGGCGTTGAGGACTTGTTTCAATTCCCCAAGCAGTTGGGGTGAGTATGAATCCGGTGGTTTTCGATCCGATTGTTGCGCGATCGACGGCAGGCTCAAAAACGCCGACAAGAAAATTGCCAGAATACTAAGGGGCGGGGCAGAGGTTTGGACTCTCATTCGAAAATTATAGGGGAGGAAGCTCGTCCCGCACAGAGCGCGATCGATCAGCCAGGCGTGGTTAAAAAATATGGGCGGCCGTGATCGGCCGCCCATAAATCTCAGACAGCTCAGATTCTCTCGATCAGTCGAGCGTCACGCCAACAAATGATAGCTGGGCGTTTCGTTCGATCTGCAGGGTGATTTCTTTCTCGTTTCTCAGCGAAGACATCACTCTTGCGTAATCCTGGCGGTTGGTGATGGGCGAGCGATTGATGCGATGAATAACATCGCCTCGTTGCAACCCAGCCTCACCCGCAGGACTGTTTGGCTGCACGCTTTGAATCACCACACCAGTCTGAACCCTCAGTTTCATCTGGCTGGCAAGGTCTTGGGTCAGATTCCCAACCGAGACGCCAAGCTTTACCCCTTCCTCCTCGGGTTGATCCCCTTCCGGTTGCGCGTCTTCGCCAATCCTGGAGGGACGTTCACCCAGCTTGATAGTGGCTACTCCAGGACGACCATCGCGAACATACTTGATTTGAGTCGCCTTTCCCACCGGAGTGTCGGCCACCATTTCAGTCAATTGCTTGGGCGACGTGACACGTTTGCCGTCGAACTCCACAATCACGTCACCACTCCGAAGGCCGGCATTTGCTGCGGGGCTGTAATCCCTGGGCAGATCGGCTACGACCGCACCTTCGGTACCGGCATATCCCACGGAATCGGCAAGAGCGGGCGAAATTGGTTGAAGGCTCACGCCCAGGTAGCCGCGAGTGACTCGACCATTCTTGATCAGTTGAGCGTAAACCTTTGTGGCAAGATTGGAAGGAATGGCGAACCCAATCCCAGCACTTGTTCCTGTCTGCGAGAAGATCAGCGTGTTGATGCCCACCACTTCGCCTTCCATGTTGATGAGCGGTCCCCCGGAGTTGCCGGGGTTGATCGACGCATCTGTCTGGATAAAGTTCGTGAACTGGCCGGCGGCGCCACCGAGGTCACGGCCGGTTGCTGAAACTATCCCGGCCGTCATTGTTTGCTGAAGCCCGAACGGGCTGCCCAGCGCGATCACCCACTCGCCTTGTTCGAGTCTGTCCGAATCGCCCAACCTTGCAAAGGACAGGTTCTGCGCGTCGATCTTGATAACTGCGAGGTCTGTCTCGCTGTCTTTGCCAATTACTTTTGCTTTTAGCTCACGCCCATCGGCGAGCTTTACGTTGATCTGATCGGCGTCACCGGCTACGTGATTGTTGGTGAGTATGTAGCCGTCGGCGCTGATTATTACCCCCGATCCCGTTCCTCGCTGCCGGCGCGGAGTCTGAAATCCTGGGATCTGGGGGAAACCTTCCGGCAGTTGTATCGAAGACCGCTTCGACCTCTCGACCACATCTATGTTTACAACCGCAGGCTTGATCTGCTTTGCCACACTTATAAAAGTACGCGAAAGCTCCTGCGGAGACGGCAACTGGGCCTGGCGTTGGGCGAGAACTCTGCCACCTGTTTCGAAGCCCATCCCCGCAGCTACGGCTAAAGCGATGGCTAAAAAAAGAATCCGCGCACGCTCCGATCTTGTTTTGCTACTATTCACATTGATATCCATCCTGTCCGAACCTCCCTGATAAACGTGTCGACGACTGGCAAGAGTATAGTGACGAGAAACGAGCGGCAAGCTCTTCCGGGCTCGCCACTCGTTTTCGTTTCTGTTCCCCGGCACCTGTTACGCCTCGTCATTCTTCAACGCGCTGATAACCGGCATGTTTCATTATCCATTGAAACAGCTTAGCTGCTGGCCTCAACGCGCAGGTTGTTAGTCACCGAGAACACACCGGGCACACTGTTGACCGCCATATACGCTAGCTGGCTGTCCATACGGTTCGAGACAACACCCTCCAGCGTCACGTGGCCATTCTTAACCACGATGTGTATGGACGGGTTCACGCCCATTGCGTAACGATACAGCCCGCCGGTGCGGAATAACGTTCTGTACGAGCGAGTTCGAATCGAATCGTCAAAGCCGGAGACCGGAAGCACTTCAATATTGTTAATCACCCGGTCAACCCCTTCGATCCTTGCGACCCGGCGCTCGGCATCCTTTCGCGTTGTGGGGCGCAAAACCTGGCCAGACAGCGTTACTGTGTCACCGTCGACTTTGTATTCGAGGTTATCAAACACGCCGTAATACGGCAGGGTGACAAGCTGCTTTCTGACTCTCTCCCCAGTACTTCGCTGCGCTGGCGATGTGCCCGCGAAGGCAACTGACGCCGTCAGCGCTAGCAAAGCTAGCCCCACTATTAACTTATCTTTTATGGTCTTCATTCTTGCGACCTCCTTTGAATCTCTTACTGTTCTTCAATCCCATTCAATCTTCATTCTCTTTGCCGGCCTGTTTGTCACGGGGCCGAGTTTGTTAGATGCATACGATTGTTCCGCCGCTGTCCGACTCAAAGGAGCCTCGGGTTTGGCTATTTTGCGTTTCCTGATTTCGTCAGAAGCAGGCTGGGCTTCGTCCAGAACCCGAACGATTTTAACTAAAACCTCGAGCACCTCCGCTTGATCCTGGTCACCGAGACGCGATAAAGCCTGTTCAAAGGCCTGATTTCGACGTTCGCGGGACCTGTCGATGAGCCGCTTGCCTTTCATGGTCAGCACAACCATTACAGAGCGACGGTCAACTTCAGCGCCCCGGCGTTCGATTAATTCTTTTCGAACGAGGCGGTCAGTCAACTGCGATACAGCAGGAGCCGATATCCCGAGAGAACGCGCTAGCCGGGAAGTAGCCAACGGCGACCCATCCAAAAGGCGGAGCGCCTGGGCTTGAGGCAAAGTCAGACCCATTTCAAGGGCTAATGTTCGATGATGATCCAACATCAATTCGAAAAAGCCCTCCATGAATTGGTCCAAAATACCTTCCGCTTCACCCTCTATTCGCATATTACCTACTTAGGTTGACTTAATATTTAATCTACATTAATTATCCTACGCAAGAATCTGGTTTCTGTCAACATAATGCTCTCACTTAAATTATAGCTCCTCCAGTGGGTTAATCCGATTTCTCAACTGCCGAATCCGAGCACGCTCGCTCTCGAGCTCGCTGAGCTCCTTTTCCAAACGCAAGCGCTCGTTTCGGAATTGGTCAATTTGGGCGGCTGTTAAGCGTTTGCGACGGACCCTGGAAAGGCCCAGGAGCACAATCAGGACGACGGAAGCGTAAAACCACCAGCTTCCGACATAGCTCTTAGCCAAAAGCATAAACATTGCAATGACGACTATTACCATCGCGAAAACGCCATAAAGGGCGCAGCCAAGCTGGAGCGGCCCGCTCTGCTCTCTACTTTTCATCAACTCGACTTCCGAACTGGTTTCTTGGATCAGCTCCTCGAGCTCGGTCAGCCTGGAGTCGATTATCCCAAAAGGCGTCGTGGACATCGCGCTGGCTGCGTTGGATTCTCGTTCGAGGAGATTGATTGCTCCTTTGTGCTCGCGCACCTCGTAAGACGCGCCGCATCGCGCACAGATTACAGTGTCAAAGTCCAGCGGAATTTCGAGCGGTCTCTGGCATTGGGGACAGCTGGTCTGGATGACGTTCATAGTCAGTCGCGCCTGCGCAGTAAATATCGTCATGACGCGGACCAAACTTCAAGTCAACACCACCGGCAATGAGCATAACTTTCAAACCCTGCCGGCGATATTGTATAGTACCTGATTCAACTCCCGGACGTTTCCTTCACTGATCAGGACGGAAGATTGAGATGACTGATATTGATACCATCACGAGCCTGGCGAAGCGGCGAGGCTTCGCCTTTCAGTCCAGTGAGATTTATGGCGGACTTGGTTCAGTGTGGGACTACGGACCCCTGGGTGTGGAACTCAAAAACAATATTAAGCGGACATGGTGGCGTTCGGTGGTCTACGAACGCGACGATATGGTTGGGCTGGACGCGGGGATTCTCATGAACCGGCGCGTATGGAAGTACTCAGGTCACGAAGAAACGTTCTCCGATCCGCTTGTTGATTGCCGCAAGTGCAAAGCCAGGCTGCGCGCCGACAAGGTGGAAGGGGACAAATGCCCCGAATGCGGTTCGGCTGACCTCACTGAGCCGCGTCAATTCAACCTGATGTTCAGAACTACGGTTGGTCCGGTTGAAGATGACTCAGGCCTCACCTATTTGAGACCCGAGACCGCCCAGGGGATATTTGTCAATTTCAAGAATGTTCTAGACACTACGAATCGGAAACTGCCTTTCGGTGTCGCACAAATCGGCAAGGCCTTTCGAAATGAAATAACTCCCGGCAACTTCATCTTCCGAACCCGCGAGTTCGAGCAGATGGAGATCGAGTATTTTGTAAAGCCTCCTCAGGCCTTGAAGCCGGGGGAGACAAGCGACGATGAATGGCACGAGCGCTGGATTGAAGCTCGCTACAACTGGCACCTGACCCTGGGAATGCGCGCGGAGAATTTGAGGAAGTACGAACAGCCGAGCGGCGAGCTGGCGCACTATGCGAAACGCTGTGTAGATCTTCAATATCGGTTCTTCCCGGACCGCGAGGATGGTGAGAAGCAGTGGGATGAGCTCGAAGGAATCGCTAACCGCACCGACTTCGACCTCAGGGCGCATTCCAAGAAACCGGTTGACTCCGAAGGCAAGCGGCTCAACCCGGACTCGACGGCCGATCTTACTTATTTCGATCACGAAACCAATCAGCACCTCTTTCCTTATGTAATCGAACCCTCAGCCGGCGTCGACCGCAAAGTGCTCGCGTTCATGATGGACGCTTATCGCGAGGAAGAAGTGCGCGGCGAGAAGCGTGTGGTACTTAAGCTCCATCCTGATCTTGCGCCGATCAAGGTCGCCGTCCTTCCGCTAGCGAAAAACAAAGAGGGAATCGTCAACCTCGCCAAAGATATCAAGTCACTGCTTCAGCGGACCGGGGCGATGCGCGCAGTCTACGATGACACTGCTGGAATCGGAAAGTTGTACCGGCGCCAGGACGAGGTTGGAACGCCGTTTTGCGTGACCGTGGATCATCAATCGCTTGAAGACAATCAAGTCACGATTCGTGACCGGGACACAATGTTGCAGGAGCGCGTTCCAGTTGCAGAACTCGCGCGTCACATCGGCGAAAAGCTCGGGCTATAACTGGCTGCTCTTTTTGTCAGCTCCGCCCCTTCCACGTTAGTTTCCAGAGGATTATCCTACTCAAATGAACGCCGATGTATTGAGCCTGTGTGAAGCTATGCGCGCCGCGGGAGGCCGCGCGATGCTCGTCGGCGGCTGGGTGCGGGACCGATTGTTGGGAATCGACTCGAAAGACTTCGACATAGAAGTCTATGGTCTCGAACCTCAGCGGCTTCGCGAAGTCCTCGAGCAGATTGGTCAGGTCAACACGGTCGGTGAGCACTTTTCAGTTTATAAACTTGTCTCGCAAAGCGCTCGATTCATTGGCAGTCAGACCAGTTCATCGACCGACGACGCGGAAAGGATTGAGATAGACGTATCTCTTCCGCGGCGCGAGTCCAAATCGGGCCGTGGCCATAGGGGGTTTGTCATCGAAGGCGACCCAGGTATGAGCTTTGAGGACGCGGCGCGTCGTCGCGACTTTACGATCAATGCAATTCTTTATGACCCGCTATCGGACGAGACCCTCGATCCCTTCGGCGGGAAGAAAGACCTCAGACTTCGTATTCTGAGAGCTGTTTCCGCGGATACGTTTATCGAAGACAGCCTTCGTGTTTTGCGGGCGGTTCAGTTGGCGGCCAGGTTTGAGATGACCATTGACCCCGCAACTAGAGAGCTCTGCCTCACGATTGAACTCTCGGATCTTCCTCGCGAACGAATTTGGGGTGAGATCGAAAAGCTGCTAACCCTTGCCGAGCACCCGTCGATCGGTTTGCAGGCAGCACTCGAACTCGAAGTCCTCACCAGGCTGTTTCCGGAGATTCACGCGCTGGTTGGCTGGCCGCAGGATGATACTCCGCTTCACGAGGACGTCTTCGCCCATACGAAGCGCTCGATGGATGAAGCCGTCAAGCTGGCCGGCGATCTCTCAAAAGCGAAGCGGATCGCTGTCGTGCTTGCCACATTATGTCACGAACTTGGCAAGCCGCTTACGAGGTCGCCGGTAGATAGCGTTTCGTCAAAAGATCACGACAAGCGGGTGGTGGAGCTGACGCGGCCGGTCTTGAACAAGCTCGGGCTTCACAGCATTGGTGGTTACGACGTGCGCTCGCAAGTGCTGGAGCTGGTGAGAGAGCATGGAAAGCCCAACGAGTTTTATCAAAGCGCTGAAACAACCGATGGCGATTTTCGCAGGCTAGCTCAACGCGTGGATCTGGATCTGGTTTATCGGGTCGCCAAAGCTTGTTCGTTGGGAGCGGGATCAGACCCCACCGCCGAAGATTGGTTTATCCGGAGGGCCCGGGCGTTAGGCGTCGATCATGGACCGCTCCCGCCTCTGCTGCAGGGCCGGCACCTGCTCGAGGCAGGATTCGAACCCGGCCCACAAATGGGACGCGTGCTTCGCCGGGTGTACGAGCTGCAAATGGACGGTGAAGTTACGAATCTGGCAGATGCGTTGGCCGCCGCAGGGCCTCCGGTTAAGGCGTTCTCGCCTAACGAACCATAAGAATTTTCCGTTGACAGGCAGGCCCTTTGACGATATTCTTGCGTTTGGATAAATTGAATTTCATTTTCATTTAGGTCCGGATCGAAAGAAGGACGTATGAGCCTGTTGGACGCGCTTCATCATAGGTTGTATCGAGTAAAAGAGATTGAAGGCCCGGAGGCCGAGTGTCGCCGCTTATTGGATCTTGGCATTACGCCGGGGGAAGAACTGGCCATTGTTCAGTCGGTCCCGTTTGGCGATCCAGTGGTTGTGATGGTGAGAGGGATGCGGCTTGCCCTTCGGCGTCGGGAAGCCGCATGGATAAGGGTTCAGTGAGCAAACATGCATTCAGTGGAAGTGGCTGCGTCGCCACCGAACAAGGAAGCCCATCAGGCGCTTCACCCTCCTGAGACAAAACCCAACCTGTCGACGGTCTGTCTGGCGGGCGCACCCAACGCGGGCAAGACCGCGCTGATGAACGCGCTCACCGGCGGCAGTTTTCACACCGCAAACTACGCGGGCGTGACCGTGACGCTTTCACGCGGCAAGAGCAAAGCCGAATTTGGGCCGCCGGTGTTGCTCGTCGATCTGCCCGGAGTGCACAGCACATCGGCGGTTTCGCCGGAAGAGGAACTTTCCTGCCGGGTGATTGAAAACCGTCATCCCTCTGTAACACCTGATGCCTTGATCGTGGCCGTCGACGCCACCCAGCTCGAACGACACCTTAAGTTTGCTTCATTCGTTGCGCGACAACAAAAACCGATGGTCATCGCGCTAACCATGATGGACCTGCTCCCTCGAACGCAGCAGTCGGTCAACGTGCGAAAGCTCGAACGGGCGCTTGGAATTCCAGTCATCCCGGTTGACGGCCGCACCGGTTGGGGCGCTGCCGAGCTGATGAGTGTTCTTCAAAAAGCGTTAGCTAAACCGGTAACTCGAAGCGCACTTTCTGAATTGCCGGAGGAGCCGGTGTCTGCATACAAGCTCATCCGCGAACTACTGGAGAACAGCCAGGCCGTCAAAGATTCGAACCGGTTGGTGCTGGCTCGCGATTCATTCACTTCGAAAATCGACCGGATCGTATTGCACCGTTTGCTCGGGTTTCCAATCTTTTTTGCGGTTCTCGTGGGACTATTCTCGTCGATCTTTTGGGTTGCACGCCCGTTTATGGATTTGATCGATTGGAGTTTTTCGCAAACCGGGAAGGGGTTGTTGGCTGTCTTGCCGGAGGGAGCGCTGTCTCACTTTCTTGCTGAAGGCGTCGTCGGTGGCGCCGGCGCCGTTGCCGTGTTTTTTCCGCAGATAGTAATTCTCTTCTGCTTAATGACGCTGCTGGAAGATTCAGGCTATCTTGCCCGCGGAGCTGCGATCGTCGACAGGCCGCTTTCATATCTCGGCTTGCACGGGCGATCTTTCGTGCCAATGCTTTCGGGGTTTGCGTGCGCCATTCCGGCGGTGCTCGCCGCGCGAACGATTCCCTCGCGTCGCGAGCGGCTGCTTACTATTTGGATATTGCCGTTGATGAGTTGCAGCGCAAGGCTGCCCGTGTATGCCCTCCTACTGGGCGCGCTCCTGCCGGGCGCCGCCTGGAAGGCTGGACTCGCGCTCGGCTTAATTTATGTCTTGAGTCTTTTGATAGGCGCGTTGGTAGCGGGTTTGATTAGCAGGTTGTTCCTGCGAAAGCACGCAGCTTCGCTGCTGGCGATGGAGATGCCGGTCTATAGAAGACCTCTCTTGAAACCGACGCTCAAAATGACTTGGTCGCGCTCGTCTGGGTATCTCAAGCGCGCGGGAACGCCAATCGTGGTGATTTCGGCGTGCTTGTGGTTGTTGTCCAATTTCGGTCTCGGTTCGCATCAACCCGCAGCGGCTCGAGGTGAGCAATCGCGATTGGTTGCGGTCAGCGATCTGGATCACTCATTTGCTGCGGAGATTGGCCGGACTCTGGAACCCGCTCTGCGTCCAATGGGAGTCGATTGGCGAGTCGGTGTGGGCTTGATTTCGGCTTTTGCGGCCCGGGAGGTGTTCGTCAGCACCATGGCGATCGTCTTTCACGTAGCCGGCGACGAAGGCTCGCAACAACAGGGTACCTTGCTCGATAGTATGCGCACGGCAACCTTTTTAGGATCCTCGCAACGAATCTTCACAACATCTACTATCATCGGTTTGATCGTCTTTTTCTTCTTCTCGCTGCAGTGCCTGTCGACGGTTGCAGTGGTGCGAAGCGAGACCAATTCCTGGCGTATCGCCGGGTTGCAACTTCTCTTTTATACCGGCATCGGTTACGTGCTGTCAGCAACTGTGGTCGGGGGTCTCCGGCTGTTAGGGGTTGATTAGCATTCATTCACCGCAGCCGGTGCGACGCAGTGCCCTGCTTTGACACTCACAGACCTGAGGTCTAAGATAGCCCAAAGAAGGGCTGGGAGGGAGCAGTGCCACTAGCAAGATAGCCAAAAGGTCCGACCTGGGAGCCTCAAGGATTACCGGGTTTCGCCCAGCGACAGTTGTTCCTTCAACTTGAGTTCTGGATCGGAGCGCGCGACGGTTGCCGCGCGTAACGTCAAAAAGAGTCGGGCTCCGAATGCGCCCGACCTCGGGAGGCCACAATGAAAGACCGCATCAAATGGATTCTAGTCGGACTCGGGTTCACGTTCGGACTTCAGGTCATAATCTCCATCATGTTCACCGCGATAGCCTACAGCAGCAAGAGCAGCCAGGCGGATGTAGTATCGGACACAGCGGTGGCTGTTGCTTTTGGCGCGACGGTCGGTGCGTTCTTGATCGGCGGTTTCGTGGTCGGTTGGCTGACCGAAGACCTGCGGCTGGTTGATTCGCTTATCGTGGCCGTCGCAACGCTTGCGCTGACCCTGCTGGTCTACACGGCGCTGCCCTCGGGTAATCAGCCTCAATTCGTCAGCGGATTTCTACTCTCCCATTTGACTCGCGGGCTGGTGTTCAGTGTACTCGGGCTGGCGGCTGCGGCGATAGGAGCGTACTGGGGTTGGCACTTGAAAGTGCCTCAAGAAGGTGTGGTCGATAGAATCGCGCTGGTAGTCGGGTTGGTCGGAGCAGTGGTCGGCCCGTTTGTACTGCTGGCTCTTGGGGGCTCGAATAGCCCCGGCGCGCCAAACCTGCCGTGGTATTTTCTGGTGATCGTGATTGTCTTGGTGCTGGTGATCGTGGGAGTTGGCTTTGTCCTATTTACTCGGGAGTCACATTACGAGGATGAAATATCGATCAGCCCCGAACACCACAAAGATCAAGATCCAGCCACTACAAACTGACCATCGGGCTCTGTGGCCGGAAGGCTCGCCTTACCGGTGTCGCTAAACTGATTCGACCGCTTAAACGGCTACGTCACTCCGGCCCGCAGTTATGCTCCGTCATCGAGCCGAGGCTCTTTGATTACAGCACGAAGGTCGCGCGCCACCTCTGCGGCATCCTGGTATCGCTCGGCTACATCTTTCCTGAGTGTTCGTTCGATAATTGCGGCAAGCGCATCCGGCGCGTCCTTGCGATGCCTTTTTATCGGCGAAGGCGCTCGCTTCTTGATTGCTTCAATCGTTTGAAAATAAGTTTCGCCGTCAAAAGGCAGACGTCCGGTGGTCATCTCGTAGAGCACGACGCCCAGTGAGAAGATGTCGGCCACGTGTGTCACTTCGCCTCGCCCGGTAGCTTGTTCGGGCGACATATAGCTTACCGTTCCGAGGAGGACTCCTGATTCGGTAAGGCGTGCTTTGCCTGACGCGCGGGACAAAACGGGAAGCGGCTTCGCAAGGCCAAAGTCTAGTACTTTAACCTTACCTCTCGACGTGATCATAATGTTTGAAGACTTGATGTCTCGATGTACCACCCCGCGTTCATGCGCCTCAGCCAACGCTTCAGCTGACTGGATGCCGATGTCGAAGATCTCGCGCATTTCAAGCGGGCCGGCGTCAAGTCGCTCGGCGACAGTCTGACCCTCGACGTACTCCATTACGATGTAAGGATTTCCGGACGCTTCGCCGATCTCGTGAATGGTGGCGATGTTGGGATGGTTGAGCTGTGAAGCCATTCGCGCTTCTCTCAAGAAGCGCTGCTTCATCGTCTCATCCTCCAGGTGCTTCGACGCCAATACCTTGATCGCCACCGTGCGTTGAAGCTCGGTATCATAGGATTCGAAGATCTCGCCCATCCCGCCCGCGCCAAGCGACCGTCGAATCTCGAATCGTCCGATGTGTCCCTCCGGTTCGATCAGCGGAGGCGCGGCCACTTTTTCAGTCTTGCCGTCGTGTACCGCCATCGCCGCCCGGTCCGTCTCCCGCAACTCGGTTGTAATGATGCGCGGCCGGGAGATCACCGATGAGAACAGCGTCGAAAAAATGCGCGGGCCCCGGTCGTCCTGGATAAAGTAGCCGGCGCGCTTGAGATCCTCGTAGATGTGCTCATGTTCCTTCTCTACGTGGCCTTGTTCGTTGAACTCCCGAATCGAGTGGCGGGGTCCCTCACTTAAGTGGTCCCA
The DNA here is from genome assembly GCA_049273835.1 of Blastocatellia bacterium. GTDB lineage: Bacteria > Acidobacteriota > Blastocatellia > UBA7656 > UBA7656 > Onstottus_A. The sequence continues at coordinate 14,023 of JBASRM010000547.1, forward strand.
GATGAATCGAAACTGGCCCTTGGCTTCATCCAGAAACGTCGCTTCCACCTCTTCCCGATCGAGCTTGCTGTCGCTTTCAGCGAGATGATCAAAGTAAGCCGAACAAGCGATCTGCAAGAAGTAGGGGAAATATCCTGCAATTTCCATTATCCGGCGCCCGTAATTCTCCAGTGGCAGACCCGCTTCCGACGACGGAACGACGATGAGCTCGAGAGCCTCCTTTCGCGTGAATGCGCGCAGGAACACGTTGGTAAAAATGTTGAAGAAAGGAGAGTCTGCGATGAGTTGTGTATGACAAAGTTCCTGCAGGTCGCGCGCCGAGCTCGTCACGTAAGCCACATCGTAATTGTTGGCGATCGATCGAAGAAATGAATAGAACTCCAGATCAAATGCCCGGTTGGTGGTGATGGCGTCGAACTCGTCGAATAGGACAATCAGCTTGCGTCCATTGCGGCGAAAGTCTTCCAGCACCCCTCGGAGCGAGTCAAATGAGGGCTGGAGCTTTGCCAGCGATTTATCCCCGGTTTCCTTTGCGAGCAGCCCAAACAACTCCTTGAAAAACTCGGTGAGGGTCAGCCGGCGCTTTTGTTGAAGATCAATGAAGGCAAACGTGTAGGTCTCATGTTTGTCCAGGAAGCGTTCGCGAACCTCCGGCTGATTGATGAAGTAAAGCAGCGACGATTTGCCGATGCGTCGTTCGCCCACCACTGAGATCGATTGCGGGCGCGACGCTCCAATTCGCGAGAAGATTTTCGACACCTCGCGCGCGCGACCGAAGAACTGCGCCGGGTCTTTGATTGCTACCCGATTGAGATAGGGATTGCGCGGCATTGGTCAGCACCTGTGTAACGCGGACCTCACAAGCAGATTCCGCGGCGTTGCGAAACGAACTGATTCTAAAGCGTGCGCACTTCTTTCACCACCTGCCAGATTGAATGCGAGCGGCGGATCCACAATCGCAGTAAATCGATCTTAAACCTGAATCCATCGGTGGTGTCTTTCTCCAACAGCTCGCGGCGGAACATCTCTTCAAGCGTCAGTCTTATGGTGTTCTCCGAAAGGTTGACCGGGTAATCGCTGGCCCTCACCGCCGAGCGCAATTCACCGGCCGTCGCGTATCCGGTGCCGTCCGCAAGAACTTCTCCCAGTAGTGACAGCACCAGCTTCTCGTCGTCCGAAAGCGCGTCCCAGGTATAGATCATTTGCGGAAGCGGGTTGTCTACGATTTCCGTGATTACCCGGCCCAAATCGGCGACCGTTACCCAGTTCTGCCGGTGCTCGTTCAAGTGGTCAACGACGTTTTGACAGATGACCTGCGTGTAAAATGGCTGACCCGCAGTCAACCGGTAGATTACGTCCAACACCCCCCGCCCATACACGACTCGGCCCTGTACCGGATCGGTGATCAACCGGACGGTGTCTTTCTCCGACAAGAAGCCGACCTTGCGAAACAGCGATCGTCTCAGCAACTCGCGCCAGTATTTTCTGTCTCGCTCCTCGAGCCTCCGCGAGCCCGTGAAGATCAACGCAAGTCGTTCCTTGTTATCCATCAGGCCCGCCAAAAAGGTAAACAGTTCATGGGAGAGCTTGCCCTCGTCTACTTTACCTTCGAGCAACTCATACTCGTCCATGAGGATGAGCAGCGTCCGATCGCCTAGCGAACGCAACACGTCATCGAGAAAGTCCAAAAACATCGGGTACGGATTTCGGGCGTCGAATGAAGGTACGGATATGGCCTGCGACTGCGCCAGAGATGATTGCCTTGGTCCGCCGGATGGCAGGACGCCTACGGCCACCGCGCCGGAAGGGCCGCTCGATTCAAGCTCATGAAGCGCGCGGCTGTTTGCTCGCCCGACGGCTTCGGCGATCAAACGGGATATCCGCGCGAAGAACTCGGAGTCGGACGCAATCACCATCTCTTGAAGATCGACAAACACCGGTATGAAGCGCGCGCCCAATCGTCCGCCCGCCACTTGATACAGAATCGAGCTCTTGCCCACGCGACGCTCACCGCAAAAAACTATCACCACTCCCTGACTTGTCCCCTCCAGTTTCGTGCGCACGTATCGGAAGTCGTCCTCCCGTCCAAAGAACATCTTTTCCGTGCGGATAGGGTTGCCCACAATGAAGGGGTTCGGTTCGACTGGAACATAGGTTCGGAGTTCCCTGGGAAGGACATATTCGCGATCGCCGAGCCGGCGAGCGGCGAAAGCGGCGACCAGCGCCAATCCGATGGCTGCGATTGCCAGCGCGTAGAACCACCAGGTCTTCCAGAACGGTGAGCCAACTCGCACCGACAGCGTAGCCGCCGGGCCGTTCGCGCCGTACAAATCCCGGTTCAACGCCATAAGCTCGAAAGTGTGCGTTCCTTCGTCCAGGTCAAGTCGGGACACGTCCCGCTCGGCTCCCTGTTGGACTGGTAAGACTTCCCAACGGCCGCTCTCTGCACCCGAGTTGATGCGATAGAGGTAGCGCGGCTGACCGCTCATGCTTGCAGCAGAGAAACGGAAAGTAAGCCGGTGGCGGCCAAAGGACACATCATACGATCCCGACTCAGATACGGGCTGAGTGCGGCCATCCACTTCAAGCGAGACCTCACCCGGAGGCGAGACGCGGACCGGGATGTGCCGTACCGCGCCCTTGTTGGTTGCTATCCAGATATGATCCTGCAAGTCTTGCGTTATCAAATTGATGCGGCTACCGGTCAGCGCTTGAGCTTCACCAGAATAGACCGTGGACAGAATATGCCCGCCGAACCTGCAGAATTTCTTGACCTGACCCTCATCCGTCCCGGTCCACAGATACCCGTCCCGGTCGACGAACATCGTGCTTGTAGGTTCAACCTCAAACGTCTCAAATGTGGATCCGTCGTATGCCTGAATTCCTGCTCTGCTGGCTACCAATAATCGGTCATTGAATCGAACCACCCATCGCGTATCATTGTCGGCAAGACCGCGCGCCGCATCGATCAAGCCCGATTCACCCGTAGCCAAATCCAGCCTGACTACTCCGCGGGCCGTCGAAAACCACAGGCGCCCATCCGTATCTTCCAAAACGTGTCTTACGTCGTAGCCGGCGAGCGCGGGCAAATTCTGCAACTGGCCCTCTCGATACACAGATGCGCCCCGCGTCGTCGCAAACACGATGGCCGAGCCGTCAGCGATCGCCCTCACCCACTGGACGTTATTTGACGCGAGCCCGCTGCCTTCGTTGAACTGAGTGAGAGTTTCTCCTGTCCAACGCAGCGCGCCCTGCTCGGTGGCAAACCACGCAGAGCCGGTTCGATCGACCGCAACCGCCTGGACGCTGATCCCGGCGCGGAACCCTTCGACTGGAACAAAGCGCTCGCCTTCGAGCCGCGACACGCCGCCTGGAGTCAAAAACCACAAACCACTCTGCCCGCGCGTGCCTGGTGTAAGCGCGATCGCGTGTACGTCGTTGTCGGCAAGACCGCGGCTGGTTGTGAAATTCACGAAGCTGTAGAGATCCGAACTGATCGCCCCGTTGTCGCTTGCAAACCAGAGGTGGCCTTCGCGGCCGGTGAAGATAGCGCTGATGCGATCGCGCTCCAGGAAGTTGACACGCTGAGACTCGCGCCGCAGTGCGTCGTAGATGACCACTCCCCCCGAGTCGAGGGCAAACCACATTCGGCTGCCCTGGTCCTGACCTATCGTGCGAACTATCGCGTCAACAGAGCTGCCGGGGGTGAGTTGGGTTCCCACACTCACCCTGCGAACGCTGCCGCCGTCGATTAACATCAGGCCCCGCGCTGTCGCAAGCCATACCTTTCCCGTACCGTCCACAAATACCGCGCGAGCATCGATCACCGGTTCCCGGCGTTGTGCTGGGTTCTTAGTCTCCTGCGACTCAAGCCATTGTTCGAGAGATCTCAATCGATCGCCTTCAAAAACGGATACACAGCCTGCGGCCGCGATCCAGATGCGTCCAATCTGATCCTGGGCGACGGCTCTTACGTCAGTTAGCGGAACCTCCTCAGGGCTTGATACAGGGATCATCGTTTGGCCGTCGAACCGAAACAACCCGGCCGCGGCGGCAACCCAAACGACCCCGGTTGAATCAACAAAGACCTGTCGAGGGTCGTCCACCTGAAGCGGGGCGGCGGCTTCACCACCTCGCTTGGTGATTCGCCTCAGGGTCTTGGCAGTCGCGAGCCACATGGTCCCGAGTCGATCTTCGGCGATCGATCGAATATCTTCGCCGGCTAATTGCTCGAACGCGGATCCTGTTGCTCCTGACGACTTAAACTCTGATCCGTTGAATCGCGCGACACCCTTGTCGGTGCCAAACCACAGCCAGCCCTCGCTGTCCTGGAACGCTGCCTGAACATTCTTTGAGGGAAGGTTCGGTACGGTGTAACGCGAAACCGACTTTTCATTGATTGGAATTACGGGAGCGACCAAAAGCTGAAGCGGGAACTCGGTGGTGATTCCGGCGGAAATGAAGACATCGTTACGGTATTCGTCGTAGCCTCGAAGCGTTGCGCCGAGCTGATAAGACCCGGGCGCTAGCCTGCCAAAGTATGCGTCGCCGTAGGCATCAGTGCCGCTGCGAGCTGCAACCGCGCCGACCGCGGCTCGATCCTTCGCATAGAGGCTGACTGTCACGCCGGAAAGCGGCTGGTTAGCAGCATCCAACACGGCGACGTGCAGCGACGACGGGGCAAGCTTGATCGGCGGGGCGGCAAAGGTTTCATCCGGCCGCAGCGTTATGTTCACAACCTCTTTCTTGAATCGCGCGGCTTCAACTGTGATGCGATACGGCGCGGCCCTAAGGTTGCGAAACTCGAATCTGCCGTCCGCCTGGGTGCTGGTGGACCGTGACAGATCTCCCGAACCGAGAGTTACCCTGGCGTTTGCCAAAGGCACGCCGCGATCGTCTTGAATGACCCCGATTATGGCGCCCGCTTCGTTTTGAGCACTGCTATGCCGTGCGCTGAGGACTCTTGAGCCACCCACCAGGAGAATGATTGCGATGAATAGAACGAACGAGCTGCGCCTTCCGACGGTGCGCCCAGAGAATTGGTTGGTTGGGAAGCGCGTAGACACTTCTAAAAACATTTAATGAGGAAGCCGGGCTACTCGCAAGGTCGAGTATACACGCGGTAGAAGAAGGCTGCCAAGAAACGAGAGTTGCAACCCGACGCCCGGTAGAGAGAATGGGTTTTACCAGAGTTCGATGAATGCGAAGCTGAGTGCCTCTAACTCTTGCTTACTGACCGGCCTCGAAAATCCTGCGAGGGTTATCCACGAGCATTGTCTTGATTTGTTCGTCTGTGACCCCGCGGTTCTTCAATGCCGGAATCACGTCGTTGTGTATGTGCAAATAATTCCAGTTCGGCAGCACTGCCGGCAACGCGGCTTCCGGCAGCCAATCGTTAAAGCAAGCGGCATCGTGAGAGAGCACCATCTTTTCCGCATAGCCACGCTCGCACATCCTTGCGACTGTGTTTACGCGATCCTCGAACGGGAGTAAGACGTCTATGCCGAAGCGGTCCATACCTATGTAAGAGCCATTTGCGATCAGCTTCTCAAGGTAACCTAGATCGGTCGTATCGCCCGAGTGGCCGATGATTACTCGCGACAGGTCCACACCTTCTTCCTGAAAAATGCGCTGCTGATCGAGTCCTCGCTCAGTGTGCGCGTGGGTGTGTGTCGAGATTGGGACGCCGGTGCGGCGATGCGCCTGAGCGACCGCGCGAAGCACACGCTCGACTCCTGGAGTCACACCCGGTTGGTCAGTTGCGCACTTCAGAATGGCAGCTTTGACGCCGGTGCCAGCGATGCCTTCCTGGATGTCCCTAACGAACATTTCGACCATCATCTCCGGCCCGCCAAGCTCAGTGCCCGGCCCCTGGAAGTGAAAGTACATCGGCACGTCGTTGTAGGTATAGACGCCGGTAGCCACAACGATGTTGAGCCGAGTCTTCGAAGCAATCTTTTGTATTCGGGGAATGTATCGCCCAAGCCCGATGACTGTCAGGTCAACTATCGAATCGGCCCCGCGGCTCTTAAGTTCATTTAAACGTTCGATTGCATCGCCGATTCGCCGCTCTTCGTCTCCCCACGGTTCGGGGAAGTTCTGCATGATCTCTGTTGAAAGGACAAAGACATGCTCATGCATCAGCGTTACGCCCAACTGACCGCAATCAATCGAACCTCGAACCGTATTAACCGATGCCATGTGTTCTCCAAATCCCAGCGGATGGTTGCCGCGCTCGCCAACCAAACGAGTAGAGGGCACTGACGAACTCCGGGAGTGAGTGCCCTGCGGAGCCCAAATACTAATACGCGGTCATAGACGCGGCAAGCAAACCTCCCGGCGGCGGATGAAAATGATCGCGATCGGCCAAAAAGGCCGACGTGGTCAACGTCACAGCGTTGATTGACCTCGGCGCAGCTAGGTGCGATATTTGTCGCCTCAACCAACCTGGCCCGCGAGGGAGGAAAGCTCATGCCGACTGCCACGGGATCACAGCCGCCTGATTTATATCCGAAACCTGATCGCGAACGAGACTTCAAAGGGCCGGTGAGGTGGCTCCTGGGACCGCAGCTCATAGCCAGCCTCAAGTGGCTCGCCCTGTACACGGCCTTCAAAGGCAAGCTCGATCCGCGAGACTGGATGCGTGCGCGGCCGATTCACCTGGACGGGCCGGACAGATCAAACAATGCGGAGGACGTCTCGGCTGATGAGTACTGGTTTGATTACTTCGCCGATACCGGCGATGGGCAGTTGGCGACATACAGCATTGCGTATCTGTGTTTGAGGAATCTTTGGGTCGCAACGGACCCTCGCGTCGATTCGCCGATCGACATGGGCAAAACATCAGACTCCGGAATGAAGCTCCCGCGTGGGGAATTCCTGTTCGTAGGAGGTGACACAGCTTACCATCAGGCCGATTACCCGACGCTGGGGCTGCGGTTTCAGGCGCCGTTCAAATGGGCTTACGAAGATCTCAGGAAAGAGGCGGCAATCTCGGATGACGAGCCACGGAGACCCTTGTTTGGCATTCCCGGAAATCATGACTACTACGATTTGATTGACGGCTTCGGCCGCCAGTTCGCGGAGCCTACCAGCGAGGAGGGGCAGAAGAACCGAGAGGGGCTGCGGCCGCAGTTGTCAATTCCTGGCTTCAAGCGTAGTCAAACGGCAAGCTATCTGGCACTCAAGCTCCCGTTCGATTGGTGGCTCTGGGGACTCGACAATGAGGCTGGCAGACTGGACATACGTCAGCAGGAGTTTTTCAAAGGGCTCAGTTCCAAGAAACCCGACAAACTCATCGTCGCCACGCCGGAGCCAGGCACAGTCTTCGGCCGTTGTGCTCGCTCGGGTGATAAAGTTTCGAAGGCATTCGCGGATCTGAATCTCGAACAGCCTTTCTTATTGGATCTGAAACTGCCTCCTGGAACCTGCAGACTGGATCTGTCCGGCGACGCGCATCTCTACGCGCGCTATTGGGGACCTTCGGCAGCGAGTCCCGGTGAGGAGCCCGCCGCGGACAATTACGCTTCCGTCGTGTCGGGTCTCGGCGGCGCGTTCCTCCACTCGTCGGATACCGATGTGGGCGAGATCAAAGCGCAAACACGCTATCCACCACGGGAGGTCTCGCGAGTCGAAACCGCTCGCAGGTTGTTCAGCCCGGTAAATATCATCTCGGGAGGATACGTGGCGATATTCGGCGCTGTCGCCGCGGCTATTGTCTTTTTTGGCGCAACCGTTCCGGTGAGCAGCAGCGTGGTCGTTGAGAAAGCATTCGCAGCGTTGAATCTGACTCTTCCGCCCCTTTCGAGGCCATCGGGGCTTTTCCCCGACATCACCTGGCCCCAGCACAACCTTGCTCAAGCGGCTAACTTTTCAATGCTCGAGATTGCCCTGCGAGTGGTCTTGCTCATCGGGTCTGTAATACTTGTGGCCGTCAGCGTTCAGCAATCAAAGTCGATGATAAACTCCTCTCGAAAGGGCGAAGACGTATTTCGGCGCTATCGTATTCGGATCGCGATTCTGCTTACTGCCGGTTTGGCGTGTCTGGTGTTTGGCGTCTGGCGGCTGGTTGAGTACCGAGACAACCTGTCACCCTTTCAATGCAGCCTTCTCATTCTGTTTGCGCTGCTCTGGAGCGCGAACGCCTTAGCGGCGAGCGTCGTCTATTCGGAATGGCTTTTCAAACGCGCTTATACCGAGATCATCAAGTGGTGGCACTATTGGCCGGTTATGTTACTCGTCGTTCTCGGGGCTGCGTTTCCAGTCCTCGGCTTCGGCTTCTTCGGGAGGTATCCGGCGGAGTACGTGTTCGTCGATGTTCTGTTTGCATTGGTGGTTTTGGGCGGTGCAGCCGCTTTGATTATTGGAGCATTCGTTGCCGGGGGCGCACATCAGGGACCCGCCGGAAAAGCGGGCTTCTTTCTGCTCGGAGTATGGCACGCATTGTTGCAGGTAGCGGTTCCCTTCCTGATGGCGAGATACGGTGACTGGCGCTCGTGGCTTGGGGGACTCGCCGCAGTCTTAGTTTTTTGGCTCGCGGGGAACTGGCTGGTAGCCAAGCTCAGATTCAGACAGAGTCTTTTGATAGTCTGGCTGCTCTATGGTGTGGTTTTAATTGGACTGCCCTTGTATCTACGAGGAGCATCAGCCCCGTCCTCTGAATCCTGGATCGCGCGGATGTTGGTCGCGGTTCTGCTTGGGGCGCTGATGAGTTGTGTAACGCTTGGCTGGTATTTTGCGGTCTCGCTTGCGTTCAACGGGCACAACGAACAAGCAGGCGGCGCCGCGCGAATAGAACGCTTCAAGGAGTTCATGCGAATTCGCCTTACGGCTAGCGGTCTCACTGCCTACGTGATAGGAATCGACAAACCCGAGATGAACGGAAAGAACCTGCGCCCCAGAATCATCGATGTGTTTGATCTGAAGGTTTGAGCATTTTGCTGAGCGCAGTTCCGGCAGCGGGTCTGGCGCAGACAATGGACGAGCATTGTATGCCCGCTTGACCAGGTGTTGGCGGAGGCGAACCAATTAGGCACGCCGCTCACGATTCTCTGTTTCAATATCGCCGGGCTGCGCACGGTAAATGAATCATTCGGCTATCAAGCGGGTGATGGCGTGTTGGCGGAAGCAGCCCGGAGGCTGCGCGAGGCCATTGCCGAGGATGGGATGTTGAGCCGTATTGCGGGGGATGAATTCATATGTCTACTCAACGAGCAGACGCGCGAGCAGGCAATGCATCTCGGCCAAAAGGCTCAGGAACAGGTTGGCTTAGCCAAGCTCAAAGTACGACCGGACCAATATGCTCATTGAACAAAACCGCGATCAAGGCGCAAGCCCCGGGTTTTTCAACTTCGAAAGGAAGCGGCTCGATTGCTCTGGTAAGTTAACCCTGTTCACGATAGACGGTAGCCGGCGGCGATGTTTAACGTTTGGCCGGTGATGTTGCGACCCTCTTCGGAAGCTAAAAAGACAGCCATCGCGGCGATATCTTCCTCTTCCACCATCCGCTTGAGCGCAGTGGGCTCGACGTATTGACGCTCGACTTCCTCATAAGGAAGATTCATCTCTTTCGCACGATCGCGAATCACACGCTCTATTCGCGGGCCTCTTACGGGCCCCGGAGCGATCGCGTTCGCGGTTATACCGTAGCGGCCGCCTTCTTCTGCCAGGGTTCGGGTAAGCCCAATCATTCCCCATTTTGAAACGCAATAAGGACTACGGAAGGCGTAGGCCTGGAGTCCTGCGATCGATGTTATATTTATGATCGTCCCGGTACGGCGCTCGATCATGTGCGGGAGCGTATGTTTCGCACATAAGAACGCGCCGGTGAGGTTCACTGCAATTGTGTGGTCCCATTCGGCGCGTCTAACGTTTGGCACCAGCGCCGTCGGTCCGGCGATACCCGCATTGTTTATAAGAATGTCTAGCGTACCGAACTCGCCCAGCACGGCAGAAACCATGTGCTCGACGCTTGATTCGTCAGCCACATCGGTGAGCACCGCTCGCGCCCGCCCTTTCGAACCGCGGATCTCATTCTCAACACTTTCTATTTTTTCCGCGGTGGGTCCCGCCAGTACAACGGACGCACCTTCACCGGCGAAACGTAGCGCAATAGAGCGGCCTATCCCGCCGCCGCCGCCTGTCACGATTGCTACTTTGCCTTCAAGCTTCATCTGACGCTCCTGTGTTTTGACCTGGTGACCGTTGACTTCGATGACCCCGCGTTTCACGTCGCGCCTATCATAGCCCATCAAGCGTCCATCGGGTAGGCAATGGATCCCGATCAAATCCTAATTCCCGTCGCGCTGGAAAGAGTGCTCAAAAAAGGATTGGCACAACGTAACACCACGTACATTCGCCGCCATACCACCCGAGTCTGAGAAAGACGTAGAAGGCCGTTTCAAACCGTGCGCCGGGAACGCAAAGCGGGTAGGAAGCGCGCGTGACGGCTGATTTGCGGGTGACAGGATTTGTCTTTTCTCAACTAGCAGTTTATGTAAATCGCGGCTACGTAGCAGCGCCGCACTTGCGCAACACCGACAGCTAACGACCGAAATTGTAAAGCGTTGCACGGGAGAGTTTCCTGGAGGAACCCGCGCCCGGCACGCCTCATAACACGCTGCAACTGGTTGGTCTAGGGAGGCATCAAAGTTGCTGAAAAGGTCGCTAGCCGCAACCCGATTAGGGACGAGCGGCAGAGTTGAAATGAACAAGAGTTGGCGTTTGCAAGCCAACCTGGGGAATAAGGAAGACTAGGACGCAGTATAAAGAGGTATTGAGGAAAGGGCGCGGAAAGAGAGTTTGAAATGACTAGCAACGGACAAAAAAGAAAGCTGATAGCCCTCGATCCCAATACAAAGAGCGGAGTCGCGGAGCAGTTTGAATCGGGGCTTCGTGCCCGAGTGATTGGGCAGGATCGAGCAATCCGCAGCATCAGCTCGCTTTATCAAGTATTTCAGGCGGGGATGACCAGCCCATCCCGTCCGATAGGCACGATGCTGTTTCTCGGTCCAACGGGATCAGGCAAGACACATGTTGTCGAGGCAGCCGCCGAAATCTTATTCGGCGATCGCAACGCTGTCATCAAGATCGACTGCTCGGAGTTTCAACACTCGCACGAGATAGCGAAACTCATAGGCTCGCCGCCCGGCTACCTCGGTCATCGCGAAACATCGCCGTTGCTGACTCAAGAGAGTCTTGAAAAATATCGGACTGAGCGCGACCCGTTTACGCTTGTTCTGTTTGACGAGATTGAGAAGGCGTCCGACTCTCTCTGGCAGTTGCTGCTCGGCGTCCTCGACAAAGCGACCCTGACTCTTGGCGATAACCGAAGGGTCGACTTCTCGCAGACGATGATATTCATGACGTCGAATCTGGGCGCAAAAGAGATGAGCGAGCTTATCACCGGCTCGATCGGGTTTGCTCCGACAAAGAGCGGAAGCATGGCCGGCGATGACCTGGACCAGAAGATATATCGCACGGCGTCGGAGGCTGCTAAGAGGAAATTTTCGCCCGAGTTCATGAATCGAATAGACAAGGTCGTGGTCTTCCGCAGCCTCAAGCATCCGGAGCTTTGCAGTATCCTTGATCTCGAGTTGAAGTCGGTTCAACGTCGTGTTTACGACGGCGCCGGAGAGCAGTTCACCTTCTCGCTGACAGAAGGCGCGAGAGAGTTCTTGCTGGTCGAAGGAATCGAGTATCGATACGGCGCGCGGCACTTGAAACGCGCAATCGAGCGATTCCTGGTAAACCCGCTCGCGAACCTGTCAGCAACCGGGCAGGTGCGGCTTGGCGACACGGTAATTGTCGACATCAACGCTGAGACCCAGAAGCTCGCGTTTTATCGCGATGATTCCGATACTGCCAGGGCTGCCGCCGCGGTGGAGGCAATACAGGCGATGAAGGCCAATACCGATAGTCGCATCGCTGCGTAACAATTCCGAAGCGAATACTCAAATGGCCGGCAGTCCACACTTGCCGGCCTTTTTTGTGCTCGAACGAGAAGTTCTTCAAGCAGGATTGATCTCGTGACTCCTGCAGATACGCCAGGAAACATCCTTCGGCCGGCCGGCAGGAGAAGGCCGTTACCCGACGGCAGCCAGACCGAACTTCGGTTCCAGACGAACAGCTTCGACAAGCCTGGCGGTTTCTCGAGAATTGCGGCGTGCCGTCAGCATATGCTCCGCCTCGCGCTTGGCAGCCTCGAGCAGTACATAGTCTCGTATGATGTTGCCCACTCGGAATGCGGGCAAGCCTGATTGCCGAGTGCCCATCACCTCGCCGGGCCCGCGTATTTCCAAATCCTTCTCCGCGATTTTAAAGCCGTCGTTGGTCTCTTCCATTATGGCCAGCCGTTCGCGGGCTTCGTGCGAGCGCTTGTCGCCCGCCAGCAATATGCAGTAAGCCTGCTCATCCCCGCGGCCGACTCGTCCCCGCAGTTGATGGAGTTGAGAAAGCCCGAATCGTTCGGCGTGCTCGACGATCATTATGCTCGCGTTCGGCACGTCAACGCCGACTTCGATCACGGTGGTTGACACCAGAATGTGAATCGCTCCATTCCGGAACTCATCCATCACGGCGTCCTTCCCTTCCTGCTTCATCCGCCCATGAACCAATCCGACTCTTAAGCTGGGAAAGACGGAGGTCTGCAGGTGCTCAGCCATCTGAGTTGCGTTTAACAGATCGAGTTTTTCTGACTCTTCCACCAGCGGGTAGACTATGTAGGCCTGGGCACCCTCGTGTATCTTCTGGCCCACGAATTGGTAGATCTTCCGCCGCGCTTCCTCGCCTCGGACCCGAGTGATCACCGGTTTTCTTCCCGGCGGCATTTCGTCGATGATCGACAAGTCCAGATCACCATATACGCTCATAACCAGCGACCTCGGAATAGGTGTGGCAGTCATCACCAGCACATCGGGGTTGTATCCGCGGTTGATCAGCCCCGCGCGCTGGAGCACACCGAAACGGTGCTGCTCATCGATAACTACAAATCCCAGCTTATGAAATTTGACTGTTTCTTGAATCAGCGCGTGTGTACCTATGACCAGATCAATTTCGCCAGCTTCAATGTCCGCGTGAAGCTGGCGCTTGCGGGCAGTCGAAAGCGATCCGGTGAGAAGCTCGACTCGATAGGGTGTCGCGGCCAGCATTTGTTTTACGTTTCGTGCGTGTTGTTCGCCCAGAATCTCGGTCGGCACCATTATCGCCGCTTGATAACCGTTTTCGATCGCGACGATCGCCGCTTGAACGGCGACGATCGTTTTCCCGGAGCCGACGTCGCCTTGGAGCAGACGGTTCATGGGTTTTGCGCTGGTCATATCGGCGACGATTTCGCGCAGCACCCGCTTTTGGGCGTTGGTGGGCTTGAACGGCAGCACCGCTCGAACGGCGTCACGTAAACGGTCGTTAACTTCTATGACGGTCCCCTTCGGCGACTCCTCGCGTCCCTGCCGGCGCAACCCCATCGCCAGCGACAACCAAAAGAACTCCTCAAAGATCAATCTCTGATGAGCTGGAGACTCGAACTTGTTGTAGTCGTCGAGCGGGGCGTCGTCCGCTGGAAAGTGAATCTGCCGCAACGCAGCTGCCGCCGGTATCAGCTTGTTGCGGGTGACGACTTCCCTTGGAATGCGCTCTTCAATCTCGGAAGCGTCAAGCCTCTCCAGGACGTGATGCACAATCGAGCGAAGCTGCTTCGTCCGCATTTCACCGACTTTGCGATAAACCGGAACCCTGCGTCCTGTGTGAATGGGGTCCGCATCATCGTCATCCAAAGTGAACTCGTATTCCGGATTCTCAACTTCGTAGAAGCCGCGGCGGCTGCGCTTCCACTGGCCATAGAGCAACACCCGCCGCCCTTGCTTGAATGAATTCTGAAGATAACCCTGATTCCACCAGAACGCCCGCACCTGGCCGGTTTGATCCGTGCCGGAGATTTCGAAAATGCGAAGCCTGCCGCCCTTAACCGCATATGTCCCGGAGATTCTCACCTCAGCCTCGATGGTAGCCCACATTCCGTTTTGCAAGTCGCGTATGTGCGCAAGATTCGACCGGTCTTCGTAGCGCATTGGCAGGTTGTGAATCAAATCGTCCACCGTCACTTGATGCGCGGTGGTGGCGGGGGTTGAAGAGGCCACACCCTCCGCCAGCTTTTGTGCGGTTTTCATTGCCACGCGCGGAATCTCATGAAGATGCAATTCGTATAGTGGGGTTGTCAGTTTGATCAAGATGATGGCCTCGGGACGAAGTTCCCAGGTTCATCGGAATAGTAGGCGAGCGTCACAACCAGGGTCAACAACGATCGCCGCGAAGGCTTAAGAACCGTCAGCGTGCGTGCCGGAAGCCGCCCTATAAGATTTCCGGATGGGTTGGTAGAATCACGACCATGCTTAAGAAACTATTGATCGCCCCGGCGCTAGTGATGTTGCTATCCGTTTTCGCCGCCGCCGCAACACCGACAATGCGGCTTGATTACTATCACACGGGCAACGCTTCGCAAGAGATGTTCAGCATCGACCGCGTGGTCATTGAGCCGCTCCCCTGGCCCGGCAACCCGAGTAAGAACATCGACGAAACAAACCTGGGGAAATACCTGTTCGAGGTCAGAGAACGAACGACGAATCACCTTCTGTATTCGCGCGGGTTCGCTTCGATCTACGGGGAGTGGGAGACCACCGATGAAGCCAAGAGCGCGAATCGCACCTTTCACGAATCGCTCCGATTCCCAGCGCCTCAGTCAGCGGTCCAAATCGTGTTAAAAAAACGCGACGCGAATAATGCGTTTCGCGAGATATGGTCTACGATCGTCGATCCGAAAGACATTTTTATCGACACGTCAAAACTCGCGTCTCCGGGTCCGTTGATCGAGATTCAGAAGAGCGGCGACCCGGCTGACAAGGTCGATTTCTTGATTCTTGGTGACGGCTACACGACCGCGGAACGAGGTAAGTTTGAAAAGGATGCCCGCCGGCTGGTCGAGATCCTGTTTGGGGCTTCTCCTTACAAAGAACATCGAAGCGACTTCAACGTGTGGGCGCTGTGCCCCGCGGCCCAGCAGTCGGGGGTCTCGCGACCGTCAACCGGGGTTCATCGAGCCTCACCGCTGGGCGCAACCTATGATGCGTTCGGATCCGAGCGATACGTTTTGACCTTTGAGAATAAGGCGCTTCGCAACATCGCCGGTTTTGCGCCCTACGAGTTCATTGAGATCATAACCAACTCGCGGACTTACGGCGGTGGTGGAATCTTCGGCTTGTACAGCACGGTTGCCGCCGACAGCGAGCAGGCGCCATATGTTTTCGTTCACGAGTTCGGGCATCACTTCGCCGGTCTTGCTGATGAATATTACACGTCGCCGGTCGCGTATCTTCCGGTCACGATACGTACTGAGCCGTGGGAGCCCAACGCTACCGCACTACTGGATCCGGCAAACTTGAAGTGGAAGGATTTGGTAAAGCAGGGCACGCCGATTCCCACGCCTTGGCAGAAGGAAGAATACGAGACCCACTCGCGCGAATACTCGATTCGACGCGCAAAGATTCGAGCGGATAATCGGCCCGAGTCGGAGATGGAGGCGCTTTTTCGCGAGAACCGCGAATGGGAAATAAAGTTCTTCGCGGCCGAAAAATACGCAGGCAAGGTCGGAGCTTTTGAAGGGGCGATGTACGAAGCCAAGGGTTACTACCGGCCGGAGGTGGATTGCATTATGTTCACTCGAAGCCAGTCGTTTTGTGCAGTTTGCCGGCGAGGGATAAATCGGGTGATCGGGCTTTACACGCGCTAGTCGGAACTGAAACCCTCGAGACAGGGAGGAAAATTGAAACTTTCTGTCTGGGCGGTCTTTGCGAGACTTGGCGATCTTTGCGAAACGAGCCTTAAATGCGACGGCGAGATTTCAGGTTTCACAGATTCTTAGCGCCTGCAAACCGAAACCAGCCTTAATACGACGGCGAGATTTCAGGCTTCGCAGATTTCAGGTTTCGCGCAAAAGAGCAGCCATCGAATGCTGGCTGCTCTTTTTTCGAGGTGTCCGAAACTAAAAGCCGAATTTCAATCCAAACTGAATCTCCCTTGCGCGGCGCGTCGAGAACACTTGCCCAAACTGCGGATTTGAACTCTGCTTTACCAGGTTCTCCACGCTATTGAATGCCGGATCGGTAGGCAGCAGATTCGGCACAGTCTGGAAAATGTCGTTGATCGTGGTGTTGTTGAACACGTTGAAGAACTCAGCCCGAAATTGAATTCGATACCTCTCCGCGACATGCCAGTTCTTGGCGATGTTCAGATCGGTGCCGCGGAAGGTCGGGAACCGAAACGGCGAGCGGCCTGACGTCCCGATCTCGCCCACCCCGGTCGGTATGAACGCCAGCGGGTTGATGTAGTACGGCACCGTGGTTCCGGGGACTCCGACTGGCACGTTCTCGAACGGATCGCTCACCTGATTTGGCCGAGTGCCTCGCGGACCGGGTCCGGTTGCCTGAACCACGCGGTTCAACGGCAACCCCGTTTGCACGGTGGTTATCCCTGAGATCTGCCAACCCCCGAAGATCTGATTAACCACGGGTCTCGCGAGGAAGCCATCCTTGGGATAGGGTACTTCGTAGACGTAACTGGCTTTGAAGACGTGCGTGCGGTCGAATCGCGCGACCGCTCGTTCGATCGCGAAGTTGTTGCGCACCTGCGGAATATCTATGGTGTCCCTATCGTTTGTCGAATCGGTCAGGTTCTTCGACCACGTGTAAGACAACTGGGCGGACAACCCTTTGACGTTCTGAATTCTCAACGCGCTGATCAGCGCGTGATATCGAAAGGTCGCCGTAGTCTGCCGGTCGGTGATCGTCGTGTAGCCCCTGAACGGACGTGCAAGGTTTATGCAGTTGTTCGGGTTGTTCGAAGCGTTTAGCGCTGGATCGCAACCCGCAACGCCCTTCGCCGCCGCCAGGATTTCCTGAGGCGTCGGCGCGTTGATGTCAACCGGCCGAGTTTGATGGTTCCCGCCAGATCCCAAATATCCGATCTCAAACGCCGTCGCCTTGCCGATCTGCCGCTGAATGGTAAGGTTCCACTGCTGAGTGATCGGCGTTATGAATGGGCTGGTGGTCGTTATGAGCGCACGCGGCGCCAGGGTGCCTGGCGGCGCTCCGGCTGCCGGATTGTCATAAGTGATCGGCGCGGCGATAGTACCGGTTAGACTCACCGTGTTCACAAAGGGCGGATTGGTGAATGTGTTCTCCTCCAGTGTGCCGCCTAAGACCTGATCGTAGTAGATACCGTACCCGCCTCGGATAACCATCTGGTCTCGCCCGCCGGTAAGCCTTGCAACGAGCCCGCTACCGGCTGAAGGACTCCAGGCGAATCCAACCCGCGGGCCGAAGTTGTTCTTGTCCAACTGTTGAATCCTTCTGCCGAACGGGGAATTCCTGTTGGCAATCACGATCCCGTTCAGAACATCCCCTACTCCTTTCACGAGCTGGGTACCGGTGGCATTCGCAAAAGGCGGTGCGTTGGCTGCCACGTAGTTTTCAGGAAAAAATGCAGTAAGCACGTCGTCGGCGTCAACCGGAGTGCGAAACAGTTGATATCGCAACCCGTAGTCGAGCTGAAGATTCGGTTTTGCCTTCCAGGTGTCCTGCGCGTAGAACTCGGTTCTTCCAAACCGGAGTTGATTTGTAACGTCGACCTCACTTTCGGAGTATGCGCTTGCTCGGCCGAGCAGAAAATCGGCTAACGGTCTTCCGCTTCCCGACACGCCGCTCCTAGCAGTCTGCGAACCGTTGAAGCTGAATGCCCCCTGGGTTGCATTCGCCGCGTTTTCATTTTTTCGCTCCCAGCTCATGTCTACGCCGAACTTCATCGTGTGCGGACCTCGAACCCAGGTGAGATTGTCCTTGGGATTGAAGTTCTTGTAGTGGATCCCGATGATCTGCCCGGAGCCAAGCGACGAGAAGCCGGTGATGTTGATAGTGGGGGGTAAGTCGGAGTTGTTTTGCGGGAACAATTCCTTGCTCGGTATGGTTACATTTTGTTTTGTCCATTGCCCCACAAGGTCGTCGGTGATGTCGTTGCCGGAATAGGCGAATGTCGCTTCGTTTACGATGCTCGTTCCAAAAGTGCTGATAAGCGAGACCGAAAAGACCTGACCCGGGACGTTGGTCTTGGTAGTGGCGATGTTTGGAATCTGAAACGTCCTGCCCTGAAACAAACCGCCCGGCTCCTGAGTGAAGCTCAGATCGTGAGTGTACCGGCCGGTGAGCTGATGCATGGAGCTAATGCCATGGTCAATCCGCAGAGTCTCCTGCCGTGTGTTGTTGATCCCAGGAGCAAGCGCCAGTATGCGATTTGGATCTATTCCAGGGGTCGTCGAAGGTAACGTCGGCTCGGGGAAGAGTTTCAGTATCGCCAATGCCGTCGGATCCAATCTGTTTGCGGGAATCTGTCTGTCGGTGAACTCATTGCCAGTTACTGGATCGAACAGCCTTCCTGTTGCCTGCGAAAAATCGCCGCGACGCTCGCGAAGTGTCGGTACCGTTACGAAGTTCTCGGCGGGCTGCCGGATGATACGCCTCCATTCCTGCGAGAAGAAGAAAAACGTTTTGTCGTGCCCACGCGAGTAGATGCGCGGTATCCAAATCGGGCCGCTGAATGTGTAGCCGAAATTGTTGTAGCGGAGTACGGACCGCGGGGTGCGTTCTTCGCCGCACGTTTTTCCAATCGGCGCCACCTCGCCGAGATCGCAAAAGCGCCCGGCTGCGTTGCCCAGAAAGCTGTTGGCGTTGAACGCGTCATTGCGCAGGAACTCATAAAGGCCCCCGTGAAATTCGCGTCCGCCTCCGCGGGTGATCACGTTTACAACTCCGCCCGATGCCCGGCCGAATTCGGCGGTCGGGACAGATGTGATTACTTTGAACTCCTGGATCGAATCGACTGTGGGCATGGAAAGCAAAGTGATGTTCGACCCCACATCGACGTTCGCAACTCCATCGACAAGGTAGTTGGTCGAGTTGCGACGGTTTCCGCCGATCAGGATGGTGGTTAGATTGGTCAGGCCGATTCCAGCTTCTGCCGTTTCATCCGTGGTAACTCCGGGAACCAGCGTGACCAGCTGGAGGAAGCTGCGATTGTTGAGCGGTATCTCGACCACTTTCCGATTCTCGATCACATCGCCGACCGTCGGCGAAGATTGTACAACCGGGGCATCGGCGGTGACCGTCACCTGCTCGCTGAGCGCACCCGGCTCGAGCTGGATGTTGATCGTTTTTCGGTCGTTTACCAACATCTCAACGCTTTTATTGACATACTCCTTGAAGCCCTGCACCTTGACCGAAATATCATAGATACCGGGCGGGATTGAGGGCAGCGTGTAGTATCCGTCTTCGGCTGACTTGGTCTTGCGCTCCTCCCGGGTGCTGGCGCTGGTAATTGTGATATCGGCGTCGCCGATTGCAGCCCCGGCAGTGTCGGTTATCTGGCCGGTAATAGTAGCCGTTGTTTCCTGCGCGATCCCGTTTGTGGCAGAGATTTGAAACAACAGCGCCGAGGCCAGAACGATTGCAGATAGTCGATGCCTCATTGTTGAGTACCTCCTAGAGTAATGCGGAAACCTCGGTCGATGGCGTTCGACCAGGCAAAAAGATTGCGTTTCCCACTGGGTTTCGTAGGGGACGCCCCACTTTTAAAGGAATCTGCGTCTCTTTGGTGCGGCTTCGTGCCGTGAGTCGCACTCAAAAACAATCAATAGAGCAGATATTTCTGCCTTGTCCGCGCGAACTCGGCAAGGCCTGCCTGCCATGTCGCCGCGATTTGTGAAGGCGACTTGCCTTCCTTGAGAGCGGCCAGAGTTGCACGGTTTGCAAGCAATCGCAAGTAGTCCTCGACTCTCCAGACGCCCGCGTATGCCCTGTTCAATTGATAGGCGATTTCCACGCCCACAGTGACAGGACGGAAAGCTCCGCGGTCGGTGATCACGATATTCACACCGCTGCATTCATCATTAGCAAACTTCGATGCCTTCGGAGTAAATCTTATCGGCAGGAACCGCACACCCGCCAGTCCCGCTCGATTAAGCGCCTCCGCGAGTTTCTGTCCGTCAAGCCACGGCGCGCCTATCACTTCAAAGGGCGTGTCCGTTCCCCGGCCCACTGAAAGGTTCGTCGTCTCGAGCAGTCCGATGCCAGGATAAAGGAGCGCTTCGGTGAGGCTGCGCATATTGGGTGACGGGTTTATCCAAGTCAGGGCGGTGCCGTCATAGTAGTCCGCGCGCCGCCAACCTTCCATCTTTATCACGGTAAGATCCGCGCCTATCTTCCGCTCTGAGTTGAACAGCAGCGCGAGCTCCCCTATCGTCATTCCGTAGCGGACCGGGATCGCGTGATACGAAGTGAACGAGTACGACGGCCGCTCGGTGAGCTCTCGATCTGCCACCGGGCCTTCGATATCGTAGCCGTTGATCGGATTTGGGCGGTCCAGCACAACGAACCTGATCTTGTTCTTCGCTGCCTCTTCCATCGCGATCCCGCAGGTCGTCAAATAGGTATAGAACCGGGTGCCGACCTCCTGAATATCGAATACCAGGGTGTCGATGTCCTTTAGCATTTCCGGTGACGGTCGCCGCGATTCGTTCTGATAAAGGCTGTAAACAGGCAACCCAGTTTTTTCTTCGCGAGTCTGGCCTACCCAGGTGTCCTCGGCTCCGCGCAAGCCATGCTCCGGCGAAAACAGGGCAACCAGCTTCAAGGTTTTCGCAGTTGCCAGCAGCTCAATCGTCGAGCGTCCCTCACGATCGCGTCCGGTATGATTTGTTATCAATCCGACTCTGCGGCCCTCGAGTTGTCTGTAACCGTCGCGCGCAAGCACGTCAATCCCGTTGAGCACCGGATGAAGCGCTCCCGTAGGAATTGCGCGTGTGATGACAGCACGCGGCGCATCGACGAACTGCGGCGGTGTTTTCAACGCCTTAAAGATTGGTGCATGTGGAGGCTCGGTGATCGCGCCCGCGACGATCGAGGCCACCAACGAACGCAACCGAGTCACATCACCCTTCCCATCAGGATGAACGCGATTTGTCAGTAACACGACGAATGTTTGGCTCGCGGGATCGAGCCAAATACTCGTGCCCGTGAAACCGGTATGACCAAAAGTTCCCACCGGAAAGAGATCTCCGCGATTCGAAGAGTATGAAGTATTGATGTCCCACCCGATACCTCGCATTTGCGACGTAGGAAGCGTCTGAGCGCTGACCATTCGCTCGATCGAATAGGGAGCAAGAACCCGCTTGCCGTTATATTCGCCGTTGTTGAGGATCATCTGACAGAAGATCGCGAGATCGTCTGCGCTGGAAAACAAGCCCGCGTGTCCGGCTACGCCGCCCATCTCGTAAGCGCGGGGGTCATGAACCTCGCCACGCATCCAGCGGCCTTCGCGGTTTTCGGTGGGGGCGATTCGCGCAGCGCCAAAGCTCTTGTGGGCTTGCAAAAGCTCCCGAAGTTTTTCCGTTGTAAGGAGTCCTCGCGATCGAATCGTGTTGTCAAGAACCTGCAGATTGCCGCGAAAGAAAGTCTCCCTCATACCGAGCGGCGTAAAGATGTTCGAAGCGGCGAAGTCGTCGATACGTTTGCCAGAAACACGGTGGACAATTTCAGCGGCGACGATGAAACCAACGTCGGAATAGACGAAGCGGCTGCCGGGCTCGTAGCCTGGCCGCAGTTCGTAAATCAATGAAAGCGGGTCTACCGTTTTGCCAACATAGTCGGCGATCTCGTTATCCGGCGGAAGCCCCGCGCGATGGGTCATCAACTGCTCGACTGTGATTCGCTCTTTGCCGTTCTTAGCGAACTCAGGGACGTAGCGCGCGACCGGATCGGCAAGTGAGACCTTGCCTCGTTCAACGAGAATCATCAGAGAGGTTGCCGTCGCGACGACCTTGGTCAGGGAAGCCAGATCGAATATCGTATCAGCGGTCATTGTTTCGCGCTTAGGTTCAATCGCGCGATCGCCGAACGCCTTTCGAAAAACGATCCGGCCTTTGCGAGCAACCAGAACTACCGCACCCGGCGCTTCTTTGCGAGCGATCGACTCGAGCACCGCTTCGTCGATTTTAGCGAGCCGCTCGGTGGACATTCCAACAGACTCGGGAGCCGCAGGTCTGAGTTTTGAGGTTTGTGTTCTACCATCTCGACCAGTGGTCCGTTGTGCAATCAGCGTAGAAGGAAAAACGAGGGCAAGCGCCGCAATCCCTACTATCGATCCCCGAAGCTTTGTGCTTCTTTGCGTCTTTGCTCGAAACTCGCAACCCATTTTCATGTTGATAACTCTTCCAAACCCGGAGACTCGCAATCCATCTTAGCCGTCTTCAATCAACAGCATGTTCCAACGCAGGCAGCTTCCGATCAAGGACCAGGCTGGCGGTGTAACCAGCCAAAAACGTTACCATCGAGCCGATCAGCACGTACCACTGCCACGATACATTGAGACCCGCCCAGACAAAGACCATTACCGCAATTCCGGTGATGACGCCGGCAAGTGCTCCGGCCTGCTTCACACGCCTGGTCAGCGTGCTCAGAAAAAACAAGCCCAGAATCGGACCGTTCGTGAACGAAGCTATCGAGAGCACCGTGTCTACTATGCGGCGGTCCTTGCCGATCACGTATAGCGCGGCGGCTATCTGTACCGCTCCCCACACGGCAGTTACAACGTGCGATACGCGCATATAATGCGCTTGTGACCGGTTGGGGGCAATTAAGGGTTGATAGAAGTCCGTGATCGAAGTTGACGCCAACGCGTTTAACGATGAGGACATCGCCGCCGCGAGCATCGCCGCTATCACCAGACCGATTACTCCAGTCGGAAGCTCGTTGACGATGAAGTGTGAAAAGACCCGATCGGCGCTCAAGTCCGCCGGCAGCGTTTGATAGCGGCTGTAAAAAACGAACAGCATTACGCCGATCAGCAGAAACATTACGAACTGGGTGAAGACGATTAATCCGCTTGCCAGCAGCGCCTTCGCCGCCTGACGCGAATCTTTGCTGCACAGATATCGCTGCACAAGGTATTGGTCGGTCCCATGGGTCGAGGTTGTAAGAAACGCGCCTCCAATCACGCCGGACCAGAACGTGTAGCTGCGCGAGAGGTCAATCGCGAAATCAAAGACCTGAAACTTGCCGGCTTCGCTCCCCACCGCGACTACTTCATTCCAGCCTCCCCGTATCAAGTTCAGCAGGATCAATCCGGCGATTAACGCACCCGCATTGTAGATCAGGAGCTGGATGACTTCTATCCAGATGACCGCGGTGATGCCGCCGAGATAGGTAAACACGATCATCACCGCGCCGATGATCAGGATCGATTTCCAATCCGCCCAGCCGGTGAGGGCAACAAGCGGAATCGCAGTCGCGTAAAGACGGACCCCGTCCGACAGCGATCGCGTGACAATAAACAGTGATGCGGCTACTCGCTTTACCGCCCCGCCGAATCTGCGGTCGAGAATCTGGTAAACCGTAAACAGCTCGCCGCGAAAATACAGAGGGATGAATAGAGCCACAATGATCAGCCTGCCAAGCATGTAGCCGGCGACCAGTTGCATGAAAGTAAAGTTACCGCCTTCGCCTCGAGTATTCGCGGCAAAGGCGAAAGCAGGGACGCTTATGAAAGTGACTACCGAAGTCTCAGTGGCAACAATCGAAGCGGCGAGGGCCCACCAGGGTACTTCATGGTCCGAGAGGAAATAATCGCGCAGGTCTTTTTGTTTGCGGCTGAAGAACCAACCGAGCAGGACAACTCCCGCAAGGTAAGCGACTATTATGATCAGATCAAGAGCATGAAGATGCATGTCTCAAGCGTTGGGCAGGCTTGAATAGTAGCATAGACGCCAGCGCAAGTCTGGTTATTCCCGGACGCATGCTGAAGCTTATGTTACTTCCGTTTGCATCTGAGCAAGCTTCGCGGCGCCGATGGCCGGCGGGAATAATGGCGGGCCAATTTGAGCACGAGGTGCGGCCAATATTACAGTTTCACGCAATGACTCCAACACAAACTCACCAGATCTGAAGACGCTTCCAACGTAAACGACTCGAAAGGCGTTCGGACCGAGCGCGAGCTTCTCGATCACTGATGCGGCGAGCCGTCCAAGTTCGCGGCCGGCGCCGGCCAATATGCCGCGCGCAACCTCATCACCTTTACACGCCGCCTCGTGCACAAGCTCTGCCAGCGGCGCGATGTCCACGGGCTCTGAGTCGCTGTTGTAGATCACCCCGGGTAAATCGCTGGGACCCGCTACTCCCAGCCTGCTACAGATTCTTTCAGCCAGAGCGGTTCTTGATGATCGTCCATCAAACGAAGACACCACCGCCTTGAGCGCGCGCTGCGCGATGTCATATCCGGATCCCTCATCGCTAAGAGTGGGTCCAAAACCCCCTGCGCGTGCCTGCTGGCCGGCTTCGTTGATGCCGATCGCAATTGACCCTGTGCCGGCTATCACAACGACACCGGGCTTTCCATCGAGTGCACCCTCGAGTGCCGCGCGCGCATCAGTTACCAGCTCGAGTCCCGCCACTCGCAGCGCCTCGTCGAGTGCATCCTTCATCGTGTGATAGTGGATGGGATGATTGATTCCGGCAATTGCAGCGCAAGCGGAGTCGACATCGTCACGCTCGATCCCGGCTTGCGAACACGCCTCGGCGACGGCCTCATCGATGTGCGCGACGGCTTCTTCGAGGCCGACGCGCAACGGGTTGGCCGCGCCGCTGAAGCCCTCGCCAATAATTCGAAACGAGGAGTCGGTTACGACGGCGTTCGTCTTTGTGCCGCCACCGTCAATGCCCAGAAAGTATTTCTCCAAGCCCGAACGTGTCGAACGTGGTACCCGGTCAATTGTTGTTCGGTTGGGGCCGTTTGCGTTATCGGTCGTGAGGATCTTTGACATAAAAAAGCTTCAGACGTTTAACAGCACTGTACGCTCCAGATGGCGAGGCGCATCGGGATTCAAATCGCGAGCCGCAGCCCGCCAATAGGCCAATAACTGCCCAACGTGAGCGTACAACGCCGGGCGCAAAGCCTCGCAATACGGATAACCGGCTTCCGATGGCGGACCGATCAGGATCTCGGGGTCGGAATCCATAAACTGCGAATGCTGGGAATCCACTACTAAAGTCCGCGCGCCGGTTGTCGTTATTTCATGAACCAGCGTCTCCAGGTGCCGGCGCTCGGCTTCTGCGGGAAATATGATGACCTGGTCCGCCAAGTTCAGAGTTGCCTTCGGGCCGTGCCTGAACTCGAGGGTGCGATAGCTGAATGCTGTCTCGAGAGCCATTTCGGTAAGCTTCAATGCACATTCATCGGCAAGCCCCTTCATCGGACCCGAACCCAGGAAAAAGAACCGGTTGATGCTTTCATCCTCGGCGAGCGGCCGGATCAATTGCTCAGTCGATTGAAGCGCGCGATCGATGAGCGTGGGCAAGTGCGCAATAGCATCTGCGTGATGGCTTCCTGCCACTCCGTCCGCAAGCAAATACAAGCCGGCGAGCATGCACGTAAACGCCTGAGTCATGACCACGGAGTGCTCTGCGCATTCGGTGAATACGATCTCAGAGTCGCAGGCTTTGCCGGCGATCCCGCGATCGGTTGTGATCGCGAGAGAGCGCGCTCCGTAGGTTCGCTTGAGTCGTTCGACCGCGAGCCGCACCTCAGTCGTTCCGCCGCTTCGCGAGATCGCAATCACAAGAGGCTTTGCGTCCCGCGCGAGGTAGTGTTCGGGAAAGTGCGCCAGCTCGGACGATGCGACGGCGGTAACCGGCCGGCCAAACATCTCACTCCACGCGAATGAGGCGCATAGGGCGAGGTGATGGGACGAGCCGCACCCGGTGATGATGATGTCACTATAATCGTCAACGGGAAGAAACTCCCTGAATATGCGGCTGCGCTCTCCGGCGAGGTCAACCGTTCGCTGACAGGAGGTAGCCTGATGATAGATCTCGCTGAGTGTTACATTGAGCTTAAGGGGTACTTCTTCGAACATCTCAACCTTCTTGGCCTTTACTCTTTTATAGCCCTCGTCGAAGCGATTGTAAATCAATTTATTATTATAGTTACGATAACAGATCGTTGTTCCACACAGGTCACAGGCGGGTAACAACCCACAAATCAAATCAGGAATGTAGTGTCTATTCTTAATTTATTGATCAGTGAATCTATGACGAACAGGAGAGTTATGACCCGACGGATTGCTTTGGTTTTCCTGGCCATTAGCTGTTTCTCGACTAGCTTCAGGGCTGCGGCCGGTCCCAGAAGCCCAATCCTGGACGACCAGCTAACCCCGTATTCCTCTATCGCACCGCCCTTCATCACGCCCGCCAAAGATGTGTTTGTCGTGCGTGAGGGAGACTCAATCGTCCTGACCGTGACGGCCACATGCCTGCTCGAGGATGAGAGCGAGACCCAGTTTGAGTTGGCGGGTTCCGCGCCGGGTTTTATTCACCTGTCGGCCCCGTATCGCAACGAGCAACGGCGCACCGAGTATGCGGAAGGATTGGGTGTGGCGTTGATCTCGCCCCAGATCGGAGATGCCGGAAAATATGTTGTGAGTATTCTAGTCAGATCGTGCAACGGGAAAGTGGAGCGGGTGATCACATTTAAGGTGCGCGTCAAATCGGCTCTACTGACCTAAGAAGTCAGACCCTAGTTCAAGCCTAAGCTTACGCTTTGCGTTAAACACAGGCGTCCCCAGGATGGCATCACAAGTCACCACCGGTCGTGTCGAAATCTGGAGTCCAAGACCAGGCTGCGTTGACGGCATCGGCTCTCGACTTTGCCGCTCGAGCTCGAATCGCTATCATGACCATTCGCGTATCGACGAGCGTCCCGCTCCTATGGAACTAAGGCTCCTAAGAACCTTCAAGGCGGTCGCAGAAGCTGATTCATTCACTCAAGCGGCCGCACGCATACACGTGACCCAGGCGGCGGTCAGTGTTCACATTCGTCAGCTAGAAGAAGAAGTAGGCGCTCCGCTCTTCTTGCGTGTCAACAAGAAGCTATATCTCACCGAAGCCGGTCGCGCGTTGCTGGGTCATGCCGAAACTATCCTTCGCGCTCACGACGAGGCCAAGGCCGACCTCGCAGCGATCGGGGGGCCCTCGCAAGGACGCTTACATCTGGGGGTCGCCTCGACCGCGGTAACGGTCCATCCTTTGCCCGAGATCTTAAGTGAGATCAAACGCGCATACCCGCTACTTGACTTATCAGTCGCCGGCGGCACTAGCGACTGGATAATTGAGCAGATCGTTGGCGGCGATATTGACGCCGGACTAGTGTCGCTTCCGGTTCAGGCATCGGACGTTCTGACTCAAACTCTCCGAGCTGACCGCCTGGTCGCGGCGATGAGCCCGAAACATAAGCTGGCACGCTCCCGTTTGATCAGCGCCGAGGAACTCGCCTCTGAACAGTTAATACTAGGCGAGAAAGGCGGGAACACCCGCAGATTGATCGACTTGTTCTTCGAAAAGAACAAACAAGAGCCGAAGATCGTGATGGAGCTTCAGCGCACAGAGGCGATAATTAAGATGGTCGAGCTGGGATTTGGCGTGACCATTGTTCCGCGCGGAACGGTTCAAACGCACGTAGCGCGGGGCAGCTTGCGCGCGGTGCCTGTGCGCGAGCTCGACGCCCAATGGGAGTTTGGTGTCGCCTATTTGAAAAGCGATTATCTGCCCCCGGCACTCGAATCGTTCTTAAAGCTTTGTCGCGCGTTCATCGGCGGCGAGGGTGGTGAAAGGCTCGGCGAGTAAGACTCGCCGTCAGATTGCAAGGACCTGGGTTTGAGTTCGAGCCGGGTTTGAGCATTTTGCACCTGACTTGGTATACTCGGCGATCTTCGTTTCCAGTCCGAGGCGTTTCAATAGATCCGCAGATTCAACCTAAGCTGGAGTCGTTTCATGTTAGTCTCGAGCAGTAAATGCCCCCGCATACTAATCGTATCTTCAGTTGTTCTCTGCTTCGCGCTTCAGCTCCCGATTGGGGCTTCTCCTGGCGGCGCCCCGCGACTGGCTTCAGACGGCGGACTATCGGAGTTTGAACCGCTTCCGAATTTTGACGCAAGACAACTGCGCGTCAATAGCGATCGGGAGCTCACGGTCGCATCAAGCAAGCGAGTCCTTTCCATTCGCTCCGCCACCGAGAACGTGGTGCTGACCTGGAATGACGAGCTCGACTTGCCGCATCACATGCTTTCTGGTGAAGCGCCCCTCACAACCGCATCAAGAGACGATGCAATCCAGATCGCAAAGCGATTTGTTCGAGACAACAGATCGTTGTTTGCGATAAGCGATCTTCAGCTCGAGTCGGCTCGAGTGGCGGCGCGCGAAACAGCCGAGAAGCAGGGATTCACAAGACTTGTGCTCGAACAGCAAGTGGATGGCATTCGAGTTTTCGATTCCGAGATGCTGTTTATCATCGACCGCCAGGGTAGGCTGCATTCCGAGTCGGGAAGCTTTATTCCTGAGCTGGATCGGATGGAGCTTGATTCATCACCCGGTCTTACTCCTGAAAGTGCGCTCCTTCGCGCCGCACACTTTTGTGGTGCCGAGCTTACCGGCGATGCTGTTGCGACGCCCGGCGATCGGGGCGGGCGAAACCGAGTGCTGTTTTTATCGGAGGAGGTGGATGAACGCTCGGAAGCCAGTCTTATCTTTTACCCGATCGCGCGAGACGAGGTCAGGCTTGCCTATCAGGTCTTGCTGTATGGAGTACCGTCAAAGCTCGATGCTTACCTGCTGTTGATCGATGCACATTCGGGCGAGTTGCTGCGCCGCGATTCGCTTACCTACACCCTGGCCGCTCCGATGGGGCGTGTGTTCAAGGGAGAGAATCCATCCGCCGTTCAACGCGAGTTGGTTGCGTTCGAAGGTGACGCGACCGCTTCACCTGCAGGCTGGGTCACTGCCAATCGCACGGCCGGGAACAACACTCAGGTTTACTTCAACCCTGAACTTCTCGGAGGCGAGACCATAAAGGGCAACGTCGAGGGCGACTTCGATTATGAGATCGATCTTACGCCTGGACGCTCTCCTTTGAAGTCGTCCGATGCATCGGGGGCGAACCTGTTCTACTGGATCAACCTTGCTCATGACCGGTTCTATGCCCTGGGGTTCGATGAGACTTCGCGCAACTTTCAGTTAGACAACCTCGGCAAGGCCGGCCGCGGCGGCGATCCGGTTCGAGCTGAAACGCTGCGCGGCGCGGCAATCGATCCGGCTGCCACGAATCAACTTGTACGCAACAATGCTTACTTCCAAACCGCTCTTGACGGCACGCAGCCGCTGCTGGCGATGTTGATGTGGAACGCAACCGTTAACGGACAACTCGTAGATTTGGACTGCTCGTACGATGCCGGCGTGACCATTCACGAATACACTCACGGCGTATCGACTCGGCTCGCGGGGACTGATAACAGCACCGGGCTGAGGTCGACTCAAGGCGGTGGAATGGGAGAAGGGTGGTCTGACTTCTTCGCCATATCCTTCCTGACCGGCGACCAGCCGCTTGACGGCGCACACGCCGCCGGCAGCTATGTGACCGGGCGCGCGAGGGGAGTGAGGAATTATCCCTACAGCACTCGCCAGGATATCGACCCGCTTACCTTCGGTGATATTCGCTCTTACACGGAGGTGCATGCGCAGGGAACGGTGTGGTGTTCGATGTTATGGGATATGCGGCAGGCCTTCATCGAGCGCTATGGATTTCAACTTGGAAAGGATGCCGCTGAGCGTCTGGTAATCAGCGGTCTAAAGGCGACGCCTCTTGCGCCGACGTTTGTCGATGCGCGCGATGCGATACTTCTCGCGGACCGGCTGACCAACGGCGGCGCCAATCAGGCATTGATCTGGCGAGCGTTCGCGGGTCGAGGATTGGGTAAATCGGCGATCGCCTCGCTGATATCGCCGAGCTCCGGATTTCGAATTGTAGCGACAGAGGGTTACGATGTGCCCCCCGAGTTTTCGTCAGGTTCGCTGGTTATTAACGATAAACCATCAACTCCGGCTGTGATCGGCGAGCTGCTTCCGCTTATTGTTGTCGACCGCGATGTCGCCGCTTCGTCGATCAACGTGGTTGCCACGAACACGGTGACCGGTGCTACAGCGGCAATAACCCTCGCGCAGAGCGCGCCCGGCAGGTTCGCCGGGTCGCTCAGATGCGTGTCGCCCGGGCAAGATGGCGGGCCCGACGTCGCCCTTGCCGCCTCACCAGGAGATGCGATATCGATTACCTATGCCAACGCGCGTGACGAAGCCGGCGTGCCGGAGACCATCGAAGCGCGAACCGTCGCCGGCCGACGCATCGAGGTGTACGCGACAGATTTTGAGCACGGTTTCGGAGATTGGCTCCTCTCAAGCTTGTGGCACGGAACCGAGCGACGAGCGGCCAGCGCTACTCACTCGCTGTACTACGCAAAACAGAAGGGCGTCAATGAAGCCAAGTCGTTCGCCCCGGTCGGCATCAGCGGATCAGCTTATTCCCCCGCGGCGGACTTCCAGAGTCTTCCCGGGGCGCGTCTGGACTTCGACTATGCTTTTCTCGGCGCAGTGCAGGGAAAGACCAGTGGCGATCTGTTCACGATCAACGCAAGGAATTATCCGTTTTTCGGCACGAGTCAGTTGACCGCCGAGGATCCTCGACTCCAGTTGACTTTCGATCTGCGCCCCGATGGCTCTGCAACATTCAAACAGGCAAGCATCGATTTTCGGTTCCTGGGCACCGGCAACGCCTACCTCAATCTGCTGTTCACCGCATCGAGTGCAGACATCGTGCGGAAGAAGCTTGAAGGCTTGTACGTGGACAACATCCGTATGACCGCCGTTTTGACGCGGTGAGACAAGAGAGTATCTTTTCGCAAACGCAACCGCGCTGCCTATGTCGACGCTGTTCACCGCACTCAGCGCCGCAGAGTCTCAACCACTGAGATGAATTCGGAAGGCGGGGGTGCTGTGAACTCCAACCATTCGCCGCCCGCAGGATGATGAAACGCCAGCTTCCACGCATGCAGGCACAAACGCGGTGCCGGATTTGAATCGCGATTTGCGGAGGCCGCGTCCTCACGCGGACGAACATCGGTCCTAAATCCGTGATCCGAAATCGGCAATCCTCGGTCGGAATGTATGTCGTCGCCGACGATCGGATGCCCCAGGTGAGCGCAATGGATTCGTAGCTGATTGGTGCGGCCAGTCACCGGCTCCAGCTCGAGAAGAGTAACCGGTCCGAGTCTTTCAATGACCTTGAATCGCGTCTCGGCCTGTTTGCCGCCTTCAATGACGCGCCAATGAGGACGCTGGTCTGGGTCTCGCCCAATTGGCGCGGTGATGGATCCGGCGGCTTCTTCGACAGTGCCCCGCACCAATGCGAGATATCGCTTTTCGACAAGCCGCTTTCGAAAATGCCGCGACAGCACGCCGAGCGCCTTAGGCGTCTTCGCCACTACGATCAAACCCGAGGTCGCGCGGTCAAGCCTGTGCACCAGCCCGGGACGAACAAGCGAATGTTGTTGTCCGTGAGCTGCCGGTTCCGGGTCCCGAGTTTCGAGTTCAGCGCTTGCGCTAACCGCATTGGTCCGGGCGTCAGGCCCAACACCCTCAACCTGTTGATGCGCTGTCGTCAACTGGCCCGCTGAGCCTCGATGCCGAGACCGCAAACCGCCGAATAAGTGTTTGTTCAAATGATAAGCCAAGGCGTTGGCAAGAGTGCCCGTCTTCACGCTCATCGTCGGATGGACAAGCATTCCTGCAGGCTTGACCACTACGATCAAGTGGTCATCTTCGGTGACTATTTCGAGTGGAATCGGCTCCGGAGACATTGCTGTAGGAGCGCCTTCATCAAACGATATTTCGACAAAATCACCGGGAGCTATTCGTTGACCAGCTCGAGCCGCGGCACCATTCACAATGCACGCGCCCGCTTCGATAAGATTCGCAATGCGCATTTGGCTGAGATTTCCAAAGCGCGATGCGAAGAAGTCATCGACTCGACGGCCCGCGTCCGTTGTCTCGACGAGAAACTGAAAGAAATAACCCATAAGCCGGCGTTGAACGCTGCGAGTGTTCACCTTCACATTACGATCCAGCATCGAACCTCCCGCATTATTGCACACATACTGGTGCATGCCGGGCTGCACGGGGTCATCGGTAATAATGAGAATCCTGATAATTTCGGCGTGACTGATAACGGAAGGCTGGATTAGGGACCATGGCCACGAACACTTGGGAAGCTTCGTTCCTTTGTGATTTGGTGGCGCCCCAAAGAAGTGTAACGGCGCCCTGGCGTGGTGGCTCTTATCGTCGAAGCACTCGTACCGCACCCTCTTGATTGACAACTCGAATGATCGCACCTGCGTTACCCGCGTCACCCAGCCTGCTGCCATCGCTGAGCGTCCCCTTCTGGACAAGCACCCTGCCACCCTTCTTGATCAAAGGGTCCTTGTTGAAGGTCAAACACAACCCGGCCTTTGCTAGCTCGACGCGCGTTCCGAAGGAGGCGAATCGGCCTCCCAAACGCAATACGTTACCCAAGTCCGACGATTCGATCAGCGTTAGGTCAGCAATATTCTCAGGCAGCTCCGGTACCCTAAAAAGAAACACCGAGTTGTCAGGTTGGCCGCACGCGACATATGCAAAGTGAGTAGGTCGCGGAGGCTGGCCCAGGCCGGCTGAAGAAACGTTGACCGTCAAGCAAGCGACGCCTCGAGGTTTCGGACATGTCGACGTTGTGATCGGAGGCGCCGAGACCACCTGATCGATCCTTGTATCGATCACGCCCGCGATTCCTAAACTGTCATTCGTAAAGACAACGGTGCTGGGCTGAATATCCAAAGCATTAGACGCACATGCGGCGATGCCAAAGGGTCCGCCCCCTCCTCCGCCTGCTTGAAGGGTCCTGCCCGTTATTGGATCTTTCGTCAGTGGAGCGGTGGGAGCCGGAATTCCCGACGCGCCGGCGCTACCCGGTTCTGTTCCGCGGGTGGTGTCGTCGATGATTGCCCGGATAAATGTGTCTTTGCAAGTGTCGAACTCAGCCAGGGCTCCATTGGGCGTAACATCTCCCTCAGAGCTCGACCAATAGGTGACGTACAGATTGCCGTTTGAGGGCGATATGGCTCCAGTCCACGGATTCTGGGCGATTGCCGGCCGCGGAAGGACCGGAGGCGAGGGGCCGATATGGAGCGGGAACTGGATTGGAGGGGCTGGGATGTCTTTTATTTTCTTATCAGTCCGCGTATCGATCACCGACACGGTACCGTCCCCGAAGTTGGTCACATAGATCTTCGCTCCGCCGAGCGATGCAATGCAGCTAGACGGGTCGTGTCCAACGGGTATCTCGGCGACTTTCTGATCGTTTGCGGTGTTGATCACATCGACCCGGTTAGCTCCGCCGCACGGAACATACAACTTGCTGGCCGCGATCGCCGGGAACCTGGGGCCCTTGCCAATGTTTACTATCAGGCTCTGGGTGTAGCTTCCGTTGGTCTGTCTTGTTAATACCGCGACGCGTCCCTGATTGATCGTCGAGTAGTCCACCGGAAACTCTTTCGAGGGAACCGTGTTCGAGCCAAAAAGCGTCACGTACACTTTGCCCAGGCCGCTGCTACCGGCGACACCGAACGGGCCAAGCGGTGGACCGCACGTCACACAAGCTCGTGGATCTACGATGGTGATGTTCTTGAATGTATTGTTCGTTGTGTTGATGATCGTCACGTTATCCGAGACCAGATTTGCAACGATCACCTCCGCGTCCAGCGTGCCAACGCCCCACGGTTCCACCGCGGACGGGTCTTTGATCGTCGTAATCGGCATCGGATCGACCGTTCCAAGTTCGGCGGTCGCGCGGATGAGAAAGCTACCCGGCGCACAGAACTCGGAGGGTTTGAATCCGTCGGCGAGCGTTCGCCAGACTTCGCCCGCATCAACCGTGAAAAACGATTCCGAACCGGGCAGCTTCGATTTACCCGGACTGTCGAATAGCGCGGGCTTGTCCGCAATTCCAAATTCATCCATCGCGCCCACAACGAAGCTGCCCTTCTGAATTGTCAAGGGTGTGATCAGGTTGAAGGTCATTATCTGATCGGTGCCTCGCACGCGACCGATGAGTGTTGCATCCGGCGATTGCCCGTTACCGGGCCCATCGCTGTCCGGGTCGAGGTAGACCACTATGCGATAAAGCGAATCGGGTCGGACGCCGCTCATCAACCCGCGTTCGAATCCGATGGTGATGGAGCGAAGGGTCGCCGGATAAGTGGCAGGAGTAAGCTTATTCACCCAACCGAATCCTGGTTTGCCTATTAGCATTTCCGGCGGCCCTAACGCACACTCGGCGACGCCGTCGTCGATCGCGATCTCAACAACCTGCCCTGCAGGTTCGACCCCTTGCGCGCCACTGACGATTGTAAAGACCGGTCGAAGCGGGAGGATATACCCCAATAGAATCAGCATCACCACCGGACCCGCACCGCGTGCCTTCGACACAAATCCGCGAGAGGCACTATTAAGGCTGTTCACTTCATTCACCTCGCAGGGCCGATCGCCCGATCCAGGGAATCTTTAGCGGGCACCGATGATGTCGATTCCAAGCTCGTCGTCGCGTATTCAGGCGGAAACTGGAAGCCCTTTTATTTTATCTGCTCGGCCTTTCGACTGAATGCGACAACGAATCAGTAGCGCTACCAAATCGGAAGAGCACCTCGTATGCCAGCTTTTGTTGTGAACGATAGTGAACAATGAAGGGGGATGTTGATGTTCGGCCGTCGAGCCTGGCAACAAGCGTCCCAGAACTCGGGCATAAAGTACCGGTGTTGGTAAGATAGTTGTCAGTTGCCCGGTAGGAGATGCTCAGATAAGACCGTTCCCGCGGCGAAGCAGGTTTTCGGCTTCCTCGAGCACTGATGAGTCCGTATCCGTCCTCAGACAATGTTCGGCAGCCGGCAACGCGCGCTTTCCGTCAAGCTCACCGACAGCCCAGAGCGCGTGGCTTCGAATTAGAGGCTCCGGATCATTCTCAATTCGCGCGATGAGTGCCGGCACAACCGCAATTGCGCACACGTTGGCTGCAACCACCGCGGCATTTCGAAGCAGCCCTCGACGCTTCGGCCGGGTGATAGGCGTGCCTCGAAACCGGGCGCGAAACTCGTCGTCGGTTGCAATCGAGAGAACCTCAACCAGATCGAGCCGAGTACCGGCGCCGGCCTCCGGCCGAAACTCGGACCACGAGGTCGGCGAGGCAAAACGATTAAATGGGCAGACGTCCTGGCACACATCGCATCCGAAAATCCATTCACCTATTGCCGAACGGAGTTCACGCGGGATCGCGCCTTTGTTTTCAATAGTCAGATACGAGATGCATTTGCGCGAGTCGAGCCGGTAGGGGCCGGCAAAGGCGTCTGTCGGGCACGCGTCAATGCAGCGGTGACAACTGCCGCACGTGACTTTTATCTTGCGGTCGTCGGCGGGGAGTTCAAGATCAAGCAGAATCTCCGACAGGAAAAACCAGGAGCCATTTCGTGGTTGTATCAGGTTTGTGTTTTTCCCGAAGAATCCCAGACCCGCCCTGGCCGCGGCGGCGCGTTCCATCAACGGAACCGCATCGACGAAGCA
Source organism: Blastocatellia bacterium (assembly GCA_049273835.1). Classification (GTDB taxonomy): domain Bacteria; phylum Acidobacteriota; class Blastocatellia; order UBA7656; family UBA7656; genus Onstottus_A. Next base: position 49,638 of record JBASRM010000547.1, read on the forward strand.
GCGCGCGTGAACCGATCGGCCGGCAATATGCTCTATCCTGCTAACGAGCGATTGAAGCCGCGGTTTCACCACGTCGTGATAGTCGAGTCCCCAGGCGTATCGAGCTACTCGCCCGTAACGATTTTCGTGCTCAAAGACTGGCGCCTCCGAATAGTGGTCGACTGCGAGCGTTATCAAAGACTGAGAATACGGCACAAGCGCGCGTGGCTGAGCGTGCAACTCAGGCCGGCGGGTCATGTAATCCATACCCGCGGCGAAGCCTTCCTCACGCCAGAGCTGGTAGGCATTGTCGTCGCGATGGAGCGGCTCGACCGAGGTTATGCCGGCAACCTCGAAGCCGAGATCACGAGCAGCGTGTTTGATTTTCGCTACTAGCTCATTCACGAGGAAAGGCTATCTATGGGCTGCGCAGCGTGTCAATGAATCGTAGACACTCGACAAGCGTCACGAGGGTTGGGCTCTCAGAAATGCAGGGACCAACCCGTGACCTCGCTTGGGAGGCGGACGAGCTCTGCAACTGAGCGCAACTCTGAATTTCTAGCGCTCGGTGAAGACTGTCCCGATTATCATTCGAGCCTGTTCCCTAACCTTACACACAAATAGCAAATTGCGAGGATTCGAAGAGAATTCTGGTGGCATTCTCCTTGCGCTATTTCACAAGCATCGGTGTGCAAAGGGCTTAGGCCAGTTTGAATTCTACAGACAAAGGAGGTCTCGAATGAAACCCGTCATCGGTATATTCAACTCACGCTCTGAAGCCGTGCGCGCGAGCGAACAATTGCAGTCAGCAGGTGTCCCGCCGGATAGAATCAATATGTTAACTCCCGGAACCTCTGAAGAGCTTCAGGCTGTCCCGACAACAGAAACAGAGCCGCCGGGTATGGGCGAAGCGATAGGCGCCGTAGTCGGCGGAGCAATCGGCGCGGCGGGAGGATTGAGTTTAGGCGCCGCAGCAGCGAGCTTCCTGGTGCCGGGAGTAGGCCCGGTACTCGCCGTTGGACTATTGGGGGCGGCGTTGTTCGGAACCGGTGGCGCAGTAGCCGGTGCAATCGCCGGCGACTCATTCGATGAGACGCTCGCGGAAGGCCTGCCGATCGATGAGATGTTTGTATATGAAGACGCACTCAGACAGGGCCGCTCAATTGTAATCGTCCTTTCAAACGACAACGAACACGCGAACCTCGCGCGAAAGGTTTTGGAACAATCGGGGGCGGAGAGTATCGATTCGGCTCGCGATAATTGGTGGCTCGGAGTGCGCGATGCAGAAGAGGAGCAATATCGGGGCATGGGGCGCGATTTCAACGGGGCAGAGCTGGACTATCGAAACGGGTTCGAAGCGGCATTGAGGCCCCAGATTCGCGGCAGGTCGTATGACGAAGCCGTCAATTACTTGATGACTCATTACCCTGAGAACTACCGCGGCGAGTCTTTCAAGACCGGGTACGAGCGGGGAATTAGTTACCAGAAGGAGCTGTCGAAGAAGCGGAAAGCGTCGGCTTAAAGGCGCTGGGACGCATTGTCGAGGTTTGACGTCGCGCATAGCGGGTGTGGACGATGTCTTGTGATCAGAAGCGAACAAAAGGAAACGAAAATGAATCGGCTCAATCTAAGCGTATTTGCGCTCGTAACACTGTTCACACTCGTGCTGAGCGTGAGCGTTCTCGCAAGTGACAACGGCAACTCAAAAGCAGCGAGCGCATAGCAGACGGGGAAACCCGCCACGCTCACCGCGAAGCTGGTGGACCCGGAGAAGAAAGCTAAGGAGAAGATGAGTTCAAGCTTTAGCTTGCCGGCGTCGCGAAGCAGCCTAAAGGCTGAACTCAGAACGTTACTCAGAACGTCACCGGCGGCGTTCTGAGTTCAAGCTTTAGCTTGCCGGCGTCGCGAAGCAGCCTAAAGGCTGAACTCAGAACGTTACTCAGAACGTTACTCAGAACGCTACTCAGAAC
>JBASRM010000549.1:0-1667 GCA_049273835.1 Blastocatellia bacterium
CGATTACATGGGCAGCTACGAAGACTACCTCCTCTGGAACGTCATTTACGAAAGATATCTGCCAAAGAAATCAGGCAGCAGGGTTTTGGAAGTTGGAAGTGCGCCCGGCGATTTCCTCGTGCGACTAAGCGAAAAGTTTAACTTCGTTCCCTTTGGTATTGAGTACTCAGACAAAGGAGTAGCTCTAAACAGAAAATTGTTCGCCGAAAATAACATAGACCCGCACAACGTCATTCACGGCGATTTCCTGTCCGATGAATTCCACAACCGTTATAAAGGCCATTTTGACATGGTCATTTCACGGGGCTTTATTGAGCACTTCACCGATGCACAGGGTATCGTCGCGAAGCATTTGAACCTTCTTGCCAGGGGCGGTGTCCTGATCATCAGCATTCCAAATCTGCGAGGATTTAACTACCTGTTGGCGCGAATTCTAAATAGCGAAGTACTCGCAATGCATAACCTAACAATAATGCGAAAGCAGGAATTCACGGCGCTTTTCGACGGGCATGAGATCGCACCGCTCTACTGCAATCACTATGGCACTTTCAATTTCGGGCTGTTCAATGCGCAGCCAAACTCGCTCCGCCAATTTGTCCTTGATCTGTGCATAAAGTTGCAAACGACCTTGAACCTGGCTTTCAGGTTATTGCTCGGCGATAAAGGCGCGGAAAGCTCATTCTTCAGCCCGGCTCTGATCTACATCGGCGTGAAAAGAAAGTAGTCAAAAGTGACGAGAACGACGTATATGAACGAAATCATCAGAACTTCTCACGATTTAATATCCAGGAAGCTCTTATTGCCGCTTTCCAGACTTCAGAGAATGGCCCGGCCATCACGGCGCGCTGTCATCAAAGCCTATTACGAAGGAATGAACCTGCGCCGCCGGGCGGATCATTGGGGAGCCGATAAGAAACTCGATTGGATCCTTCAACGCCTGCGATTTGTTGTCCGTCGCGCGTATGCCGAGACTGACTACTATCAACAGCTCTTCAACCGGATCGGATTCAATCCGAATTCGCCTTTCAGCTTCGATGAGTTTTCTCAACTCCCGGTGCTCGAGCGAGACCACTTGCAAGGCACTGGTGCCGCACTGTTATCAAGAGCGGTGCCGAATGAACAACTGTTGAGAGACTCGACGGGCGGCTCAACCGGAGCTCCGGCAGTAGTCTGGCTGGGGCACGAAGAGAGGGGATGGAAGGAGAGTGCGGGCGAATACTTCATGCGGCGATTGGGACTGCCTGGCGGCGTACGGACGGCCTTTCTCTGGGGGCATCATCTTGACCCAGTGGTTCGCGATAGCTTGCGCGATCGGTTTTATGCATTTGAAACCAACTCGCTTTATTTCGACTGTCTTCGGCTCTCATCCAGTATTCTTGAGCAGTATCACAATCAATTCGAGCGATACCGCCCGAGGTGCATCGTTGCCTATGCGAGCGCCCTTGGCCATCTTGCCGAACACGTGCTCGAACGCGGCCACCGCCCGCATTACCCGACAAGCTGCTTTGTCACCGGAGCCGAAAAGCTGTTGCCGCATCACCGCGACGCTATTCAAGCGGCGTTCGGACGGCCCGTCCACGAGCGCTACGGAGGCCGCGATGTCGGTTACGTAGCGTTTCAGATGAACCCGCGTCACGACCTCGCTTATGAAGTCGACTGGGCGAATA
>JBASRM010000575.1:0-4012 GCA_049273835.1 Blastocatellia bacterium
ATACAGGATGATCCGCAGTCGGAACTGATTCAAGGTTTATGGCATGATAATTAACGGACCAAGGATCAAGGATCCATACTGCTGCATCCCCGGAAGCCGCTCGATGAGAAACAGCGAAATACAAAGCAAACAGGTGGCTTTCAGTCCAGTCTAAGAGCCTGGTGGGCATTCCATAATGCTGCATTACAAAGAGCCACTCCAGATCATTAAGAGGTTGCTGATCAAGATATGATTTTGATCGCAGACGGAAATCACGCACGAGTTCACGTTCATAGAAGCTATGAATCCAACCTCTATAGAGCCCAGGAATTAAACTCCACGATGCCTTTGCCTGTCCGCGAAACCAAGGATGGGTCGTGGTTGCTAAGCAATCCCAATCGTTGCAGATTTCTTCAATTACCTCTAGAAAACTGGCTAACGTTTGGATCTTTCTAGGTTTTGTCATAACTCGTCAATAGGAATGAGCGTCTAACGGCACGATCAGCGGGCGCGCGCCTCAAGATCGATCTGCTTGGAAACCTTCCGCGCGCGCTCCGCTGCATCGAGAGTTGAACTAAGCGCTGCGCGCAGAGTCAGGAACCCGCCTGCGAATTAGCTCGATCATTCTCAATCTGAAAGTCTGATCAACTACACTTCGATTTGCCGACAAGCAAATTTATCCGGAGGTGTAGCTATGACCGAACTGAGAAAGAGAATGATCGAGAGTCTTCAGCTCCGAGCCCTGTCGGAGCGAACTCAAGAAGCCTATGTTCGCGCGGTCCGACAACTTGCTGATCATTGTCAAAAGTCGCCAGACCTAATCAGCGAGGAAGAACTTCGACAGTATTTCCTGTACATCAAGAATGTCAAGAAGTACTCGCGAGCCGGCTCGACCATCGCGATCTGCGGAATCAAGTTCTTCTACGAGAAGACGCTGGGCCGAGAGTTCACAACCCTCGAGCTTGTACGAGCGCCGCGCGAGAAGAAGCTGCCGGTGATCCTGAGCGTGGAGGAAGTGCAGACGATACTGGGGCGGGTGAGACTGCCACGTTATCGAATGTGTCTGGGGACGATCTATTCGTGCGGGTTGCGGTTGCAGGAAGGTACACACATTCAAGTGCGTGACATCGACAGCGGGCGGGGGATGCTGCACGTGCGGCACGGGAAAGGCGGGAAGGACCGCTATGTGCCGCTGCCCGAGCGCACGGTCGAGTTATTAAGGGAGTACTGGCGGACGCATCGGAACCCGGTGTGGATGTTCCCATCCGAAGGCCGGGGCCACGTTGAGTTAAAGAAGTCGACCGCCCCATTAGACAAGGGCTCGGTTCAACGCGCATTCCGAGCGGCGCTCAAAGAGACGAAGATCAACAAGGCTGCATCGGTGCACACGCTCCGTCACAGTTGGGCGACGCACCTGCTTGAAGCCGGAGTGAACCTGCGGCTGATCCAGGAGTATCTTGGCCACAGTTCGCCTACAACCACCAGCATCTACACACATCTGACGGCGAGAGCGGAAGACCTCGGCCGGGAAGCCATCAACCGGATCATGAGCGGGCTGTGATCGGGTGATGGTGGAAGTGGCCGAGATATTTCGGAGGCACGGACCGGAGTATCTGGCGAAGTACGGCGAGCGGATGCCGCGTGCTCACCTACGAGCGATGCGCGACATCGAGCAATGCCGCACGCCTGTGCTGGGCGGACAGGTATACGTGTGCACGAAGTGCGACGAGAGACGATGGAGCTATCACTCGTGCAAGAACCGGCACTGTCCCAAGTGCGGCAACGATCAAGCAGAGAAGTGGGTGGAAGAGCAAAAGGAGTTGCTGTTGCCAGTGGTCCATTTTCTGGTGACGTTTACATTACCCGAAGAGTTGAGGAGGGTGGCGCGCTCGAATCAGAAGACGGTGTACAGCATTCTGTTTCGGGCGTCATCGGAAGCGCTGCAGAAGCTGGCCTGGGACGAGCGATTTGTTGGAGGGCGAGTGGGGATGGTGGGAGTGCTGCACACGTGGACGCGGGCGCTGATCTACCATCCGCACGTGCACTACATCGTGACCGGCGGCGGGCTGAGCGAGGAGGGTGAGTGGAAAAACTCACGGGAAGACTTCCTGGTTCCGGTGCGGGCCCTATCGGTGATCTTCCGAGCGAAGTTCCGCGACTTACTGAAGAAGACCGACCTGTTCAAAGAAGTGGACCCTCGAGTATGGAAGAAAGAGTGGGTGGTGCATTCGGAGCCAGTGGGTACAGGCGAAGCAGCGTTCAAGTATCTGGCGCCTTACGTGTTTCGAGTGGCGATCAGCAACAGCCGAATATTGAAACTCGAAGACGGCCGGGTAACCTTCAAGTACAAAGACTCGGCTACTGATCAGATTAAGTTCGCGACGGTGAGCGCGGAAGAGTTTATGCGCCGGTTCTTGCAGCACGTGCTGCCGGAGCGGTTTGTAAAGGTGAGGTACTACGGATTGCTGAGTCCCGGGAAACGGCGTTTGCTGAAGCGAGCCAGAGAAGCTCTTGGAGGGAGAACGAGCCAGATCGTACGAGGTAGCGAAGACGGGGCTGCCAACCATCGGGAACTTCTGAGATGTCCAAGCTGCGGAAACGAGATGACCCTGATCGCGACATTGAGCCGAAGAGGTCGGGAGCCGCCTTAGTCATGACCTGCGAATCTTCGACAAACCTCAGGAGCATGAAGACGCCGATTTCGCATGGCGTGGAGATAGAGGTCTGCTCCTCGGCTAGCACCAAGGTCCTCAATGGCATTCACCAACGGGATTGTCTGAGCCAAACAATCAAACCGTCGAAGTGGCCGCCCCGTGTTGGTAATGGAAAGTTAGCCCTGGACGCAACCAGCGAGCGACAACAAACGAATCAGGGCGAGTTGCGTCGTGTGCAGCCCCCTGATCAAAGTCCAAGGAGCGTTCGAGTACTGGCTTAGTTCAACCCAGAATTGTGCGGCGGCTTGCTGCTGCTGGAGGTAATGGCTTCGGACGCCGCGCCGCACGAATTCTTAAGTTGTTAGGCTTCGCCGCTGTCTGCATCCTCCACGCGCGCTGCTTTCACTCTTCTTTGTTTACTCAGTATCGCCACCTGATCGCCCAAAGGCTGTGTCGCAAGAGAGACGTGCGGCGGTTGCCTTCTTGCTGGATCCTGACTGGCCTCTTTGAGTCGGACCAATTGCCGCCCCGGCAACTGCACGACCGAATACCTTTCACGCCGCAATGCGTCCCGCTCGGTCGCCATTAGGTAAATGTAAGAAACTAGTGACCTGTAATAGCAACATCGCTAGTGGTGATCCGCTTTGAGGGATCGTTATGCCTCAGTCTCGCCCTGGGACCAACAACCCGCCAAACCTGGACACGAAACGCTAAAACCTTCCTCTGATTCGTTGATGACGACTTTGTGATTCATCAAGCAACCTCTCACCGATTATAAGACTGCTTGCTTGTAGCGACAATTCAACTTCGTGTAAAAGGATTGGCAGTGAATTGCAAATTTCAAGGCTGCCATCGATCGGCGATTCTTCCGCGAGGCCGGCGTCACGGTTCACAGCTACTCGAGGAGTAACCTATGATGTTCACAAAACGCCTTCGCCCGGGAGTCCGGCTCGGGATAATCAAATGCAGTATTCGTGTCTGGAAGAGTCCGCATGTAAAGGTGGGTGGTCGTTACCCGATGGATGAGGGCCACATCGTTGTGGATTCGATTTTGCCGATTACCCTCGCCGATCTCACGAATGATCTGGCCCGTGAATCTGGGTTCGAGAGTGTTGATGATTTGATGCGAATCGCAAAACACGGAAGCGGTGACAAGATCTACTTGATTCGGTTTCATTACTTGCCTCCGGGCGCGTGGGACTCGCCAAAATGGAGAGAGGACTAGAAATGGCGTGGCGAGCGCGCATTTACCCTCCGTCAGGAGGGCAATGTATAGAACCCGGAATGACATCTTCCCGCCCTCCGTCAGGAGGGCATCGCCCTCCGTCAGGAGGGCAATGTTTATAGAACCGATGTCGACAATGCCCCCGCCCTCCGTC
>JBASRM010000601.1:0-26460 GCA_049273835.1 Blastocatellia bacterium
TGCACTCCCCTTTGGCACCGAGGTTGCTCTAGTTCCTCGTGTAATCAAGCTGGGTGATCAAAGATGACAATAAGATTGGTTAAACGAAAAGAATGTTCCTCGGGTGAAAGCAAACCGGCACAGCAGCCGTCGCCGGCTCAAGCGGTTGTGACAACTCAGGGTTGGGTTAAGGAGTTCAAGGCCCGCAAGGCTAAGGGTCAACCAGTGAGCGACCTCTTCAAACGCGACTAAGGCGACTATCGTTCAACCAGCGTCTGCACGCGCACCCTTGAGACCAAAAGGCCACTCGCGCCGCCGGTGCGACCTCACCAGGTAAATCACTGACCCCACTATCACCAGCAGCAACGCAAGCCAGATGGGTTGCATCGACTTGGGGCGCATCACCAGGACATAAACGAACCCCAGGAACGCCAACACTGATGGTAAAGGATACAGCCACATTCGAAATGGGCGCGGCATGTCTGGTTTTCTCACTCGGAGTACGATTACGCCAATGATCTGCGCCAGAAACTGAACGGTGATTCTGATAACTACCAACGCGGTAATTACGTCCTTGAGTTTCAATAGACAAAATGCCGCCGCAACCGTTCCCATCGCCAGAAGCGATACATAAGGGAACCTGTGCTTGGGATGAACTCGGGCGAATGCCTTGAAATAGTTTCCGTCCACTGCTGCCGCGTACGGCACTCGCGAGTAGCCTAGCATCAGCGAGAAGACCGATGCGAAAGCTGTCCACATTATCAGTGCGCTGGCAAGCACGCCGGCCCAGTTACCATAGAGCCGCTCCATCAGCGTCGAGATGATGTGGCTGCGGACGGCCTCATTCTCAGGCCTGGCTGTCTCATTCAGCTCCTGCCAGTGAATCACGCCCAGAATGCTGATATTCATCACGATGTAGAGCGCCGCGACGGCAACGATCGAGTAGATGATGGCTCGAGGGATCACACGGCCCGGATCTTTCACTTCTCCGCCGAAAAAGCACACGTTGTAGTAGCCCCAATAGTCGTAGACGGCAACTAGCATCGCCGCTCCTAACCCCTGAAAGAAGCCGAGCGAGGGAGTGAAAGCGTTCGGCGGAAAGTCGAATGCACGCGCCTTATCAAAGTTCGAGACACCCGCAATAATTACCCACAACACCGTAACCAGCACGCCCACCCACAAGAACTTCGACAGATTGCCGATTATCGTGATCTTGCGATAAAGCAAAAAAACCGCGACCGCGACCGTACCCATAGCCACAAGCGTTGCAGCAGTCATACCTATGCTCACGTCAAGCGCTCCGATGACTGGTATGTGGACTTGCGCGGTTCGTGCAAAAAAGCTGGTATTCAAACCAGGCCATATGAATGCCGCATACTGTGAAAGACCAATGCAGCCCGAAGCTATCGAGAGCGGTGCGCTGAATGTCAGCTGCCAGATGAACAGGAACGAGATCATCCGGCCCAGCTTGTTCGGGTCGTAGATCTCCTTTAGATAGCGGTAGGACCCACCGGACCTTGGCATCGCCGCTCCTAGCTCCGCCCAAACCAAGCCGTCGCACATGACCAACAACGCGCCGAAGATCCAACCCAGCATCGCTTGTGGGCCACCCATAGCGGCGATGATCAGGGGTATCGTGATGAATGGCCCAACACCGATCATGTCGATCATGTTCAGGGTGGTGGCGCTTGTGAGACTGACTCCCCGAATTAGCTTTGGCGGGGCTGAACTGGCGTCGGCACTTACTGAAGTCTCGGTTTCAGGAATTTCAGGGTCGCTGGTGCTGGTCTTCATTTTGGGCCGCTCGTGGAATTGGTTTGCCACGAGAAGGCGTCTGGAAAGGCGGGATGAAACCCGCATTCGGTATGCTCGTTCTCGCGATGGCGAAGAGAGTCTATACCAAAACAGAATCAGCGAAAACCCATCTGACTGAAACTATTGGCTTATGCGAGGCGGTCTGGGTGCCTGACCTGGACGACCGGGAGCCACCTGAATGGTTTTCGGCACATACAAGAAAACCCAGTCTTCGTAGTTCTCGAGCCCAAAATAGGCGGTAGTCGCCTTGCCTTTCCTCTTCGGGGCGACGCCAATTATTGGCGCATTGCTCTGGCCGGGGCCAGTCGATTCAAGAAGGTGTGCGAGTGGATCGTTGCCGGTGTCGTCATCGTCGTCGTCATCGTCCTCTTCATCCGCTGGCCGGGCGGGCGGCCTTACCTGGGGATTACCGGGATTGACGGGATTGGGTGGGGTAGGCCGTTCAGGATCCACCGCCGGCGGCCTATCAGAGCCCGGCGAGCCCGGCATCTTATCAGATGGCGAACCCGGTGTGTTAAAAACGCTATTCTGAGGAACACTCGCGAAAGTCAGATAGTCGTTTGGAATGGGAATCAGGGTTTGGGCGGCCCAGGCTTGCAAGAACTTCATTAGTCGTGGATCGCGTACTCTGACGGGCTCCCACTCTGAATTGGACAACGGGTCAATCATCGCCGAAGGCCTTACGAATTTAATTTCCCTGACGCCAATCGTGGCTCCCTCACGCAGTTTTGACAACTCTCCCAGCCGGCCCAACGCGGGCGAGATAACAGACTGAAGTTGAAGCGGCAATAGGTTGCCACGTCCGTAGTATCTTGCTATGCCAAGCCCCATTTGCTCGCCTCGATAAATCATCTCGGCTTCTTTTTCGCGCTGAACCTGCATCTGCACGTTTGGAACAATCGAAGACGCGAGCACAATACTCATCACTCCGAGCGCGAGCAGCAGGCCGAGCAGTGCCCAACCTTTCTCATCCGACCCAGACGTTTGGCGCTGATAAACGCGTCTCACAACCCCGATTTGCATCATCTCACCTTGTCCTGCAAAGGAAGCCGTCTCTTTATGTCGTACTGCGTGAGAGTTACTTCAACCGCGTCGGCCGAAATGGCATCGACGCGCCACACTCCGTTGATGGTTTCGCCGACCTTCGCCCGTTTGATCTCTTTGGTGGCCTGGAGCTCAAACACCGCATAGTTGTACTGCGGCTGATTCAGGGGCCCGAGTCTTCCTTTGTAAACGAACGGCGGCTCTGGCGGCGCTTGAACGACAAATGATATTGGGTTTGAATTGTTGGCCGCGTCGCTTTTCGACTTTACTTCCACATTGATGTTGCGCGCAAAAGCATAGTCGCCCGCCGCTACTTCCGTCGATAGCTGCGTCTCGCTTACCCGCTTCGTAACTCGAGGTGAACCATCAAACAGAATTTGGGCATCGGCGGGAATCTTGTTGCCGCTGACCGTGAGTGTAAAGGCGCGCGGTGTGCCCGCAACTGCTGACTGCGGCTGAAGCAGCGTCAGTTGAATCGGAGGTGGAGGAGGTGGCGGCGGGGGTGGCTTTGGCGGTTCCACGTAGAAACCAAAGATATTCCCGCGTGGTCCCGGTTTGTCAGAGCCACCGCCGTAGGAGATGGTTGAAAGATTAAGCGGCGTCGTGTCCGAGAGCAGTTGCTGCATAAGCGCTTCCTGCTGCGCAGCCGCGCCCAACTGGCGTATGCGCGGGACCGCCGGCGTCTGCGGCGTCGGCTGTGCACCGGTGGTACCTGTCCCGGTTTGCGCCGGTCGTCTGGGTTTGGTGGTCGTGTCTTTCAAGAAGAACTGGTAAACGAAAACCACGGCAAACGCAAACCCCAGCGTCGCCAGAATAATTCGCTTTCTTTTCTCAGATGATGAACTTCGAGTTGCCAGTCGTTCGATCGATCAAGTCATTAGGCTCGAGGTGTATCGCTACTGCCGATGAAATTCGGTCCGAGCCTGCCTGATACACTCCTACATCGGCTGAAAATATCCTGACATCTCAATCGTAAGCATGATTCCCGACATCCCTTCTCCCCGCGAGCGTCTGCTGGCTACACGCGCTTCCTGATTAGTAAGATTGATCGAGTTGACTACCAAAAACTGTCTCTCTTGCTCTATTGAATTGATAAATGTCCGCAGGTTCGAGTACTGACCGAAGACGGTGAATCGAAAGCTGACGCTTGGGATGGCGTTCAGTATCTCATCGGTTTTCTTTCGCTTTGAAACACTCTTCTTTGCTTCCGCACCTGTCTCGCCGTCCGGGCCGGCTTCCGCGATGCTTGCGCCCATATCAATCCCGCTTGTGAGCGTAACGCTGTTCTTCTTTGCAAGCGCGTTGATCTCTTTTATTAAAGCTATGCGTCCGGATGAGAACGGTTTCAGGTGGTTGCTCTTGAAGGTCTCCAGCGATTCAAGCGCGTTCATTGCGGTGACTTGAGCGCTGGCCGGTTCGGTACCCTCGGGCCTGGCATTGGCTATGATGTTCTTTTGCTGGGCGTCGAGCTCCATTTCAAGAATGCGCAACCGGTCCTGTTCTGGTCTCAGTGAAGAGAAGTAATAGACCATGACCGAAACGAGCAGTACCACGGCAACCAGGGCGGCGATCGCTTCACCGGGATTCAGGCCGAACGGCATCGTCGTCACGCTGATCCGGCGGACGGCTGGTCGAGACAATCTTTCTCGGACTTGTGTGCTCACTGAGCCTCACCTCGCGAACGCTGATAAGTCAAGGTGAGCGCAAAAGGTGTTTCACCGTTTTCGGTTGTCGTTTCCTGGCCTGCTTCTCCAACCGTAAACAGCCCGCCGGACTTCTCCAGGTTCAGCATCATCTGCGTCATCTCGTCGGGAGTGGTGCCGACCGCTTTCACCTCAACCCTGGCCATCACCCGGTTTGCATCGCTCGCAATTTCATCCACTCTGATGCTCATTATGCGGGTGTTCTTTGGTACAAATTCTTCGATATCGCCGATCATCCTGTTCCACGAAAACACCTTACGGGCGATCAACTGGCGGGCGGCGGCAAGCTCAAGTGCTTGTCGCTCGGTCAGCACAATCTTTTGCTGCTCCTGCTTACGCCGCTCCTGTTCAAGGATCGCGTCCGCAGCCATTTGCTTTTGTCCCTCGATGCGCTGTTTCGTCTCGCTCGCCTTCGCAATCACTCGACTCTTCTCGCCAGCGATCCAAAAGAACGTCCAGAGGCTGATGAAGTAGACAGCAAGCAAGACCACCCAGAAAAGACGGTGATTTGTGAATGGCCGCCTCGCGAGGTTTACGTTTGTTCGCATGCAGTTCAAGAATAACCGACAAGGTAGCGCGTTTGCCAGCATTAACAACCGATCGAGCCGGCGTTCGATGCAGCGTGCAATGACATCATCGCTATCGAAGAAAGGGGCACTAGCGCTCAGTCGTTACGGGCAACGCCTGTCGAGGGCAAACGCATCTCGTGATGAGAAGTTCCAGTAGTTGAACGTTTAGCGTCAATCGGTTTTTTCAAAATGGCTCACGCGGAGGAGAGATGAAGACCTGCCCTGTCTGTGCGCTCGATTTGGAGGACAAATACGTGTTTTGTCCAGACGATGGGTCGCGGCTCGAGGCTGAAGCCGGCTTTTCGGACGACCCTGCCCCGCTTGAATCGGCCGCGAGCGAATCGGATCAAGAAGCAGCCGGCGCCGTTGTGTTGTACTGCCAGACTTGTGCTGCGGAGTACCCGTTGACCTTTTCAGAGTGTCCAGTGCACGGCGCGCGGCTCACAAAACACAGAATACCAAGAACCATAAACCGGGACTCGATCATTACCACTCTTCTGGAGCCAAATGATGAATCAACCTCGCCCGCTGAGCCTGAGCTCAAACAACGCGAGGCCGGGCCGTCGGATCAGCTTACTCGCGTGGATCTGGCGCGGCCCCACATCGAGAGTCCGCGGCGACCGCCAGTTATCGCCACGACGTCGAGCACCTCCGTCACAAAATCTGCCTCGCCGGTACCATATACAGCAATGATTGACGACGAAGGCTACGACATTGACTCCGAGAACTACGGCATTGACTCCGAGAACTACTTGGAAAAGCAGCTGGGTTTGGGCGCAGACCTCAAGCCTCACCCTTCACCTGGCTATAACGGGCCTCCAGGCGACCCCCAGACCGCCTTTGATCGCCCGGCGTTTCGTCGCGCTGCAATTGTGATCGGGATAGCTCTCGCGGTGTTTGCGATCGTCGCCCTGTACACTTTCGCGCGGGGGCTGTCCCGCCGGCCTTCTCAGGTTGCTCGGATTGCAAATCAGACTGAAGCCGCGCCCCAGCCTCCCTTCGTCCCTACTCCGCAGGAAGCATTGGATTACAAGGATGAACAGCCGGCACCGATTGCCGCGACGCCCCGTGAAGCTCAACAACCCGAGCAACAGCGCGTTGACTCGCGTCCACCTTCACACGCGGAGCCGATTGTGCGCAAGAACGTTGATGCGCCGGTATCCAAGCCGGTGACCCCGCCATCGACGCCCATTAGAACTACGCAGGTTTCAAACCCGCCTGTGCCTGCTCCTCCGCGAGCCCAGTCTGGCGGTTTCGATGCGAGGCTGGTCCGAGTGCGATCCAGGAGAACGCCGGCCGGATTCCGCTACGAGCTTACGTTCAACATGCAAGAGCAAACCGGCCGCGCGGCGAACTGGCAAAGGGTCTTGATATCCACCCGAACCGCGAGCGGTCTGAGTCACAGCGAAGCCGTTCCGTTTGTCCACCGTTTAGGGGGGACAGGCGCACTCACCTTTACGATCAGCGTCGAACTGGCGGGCCGCGGAGAAAGCGACTGGCAGGGACGGGTTGTCTGCACGACACTCGGATGGGACAACAACGGCGCGCCACTTCAGGCCAGCTTCGGCGCGAGCGTCGCTCCCTGATTGAGTCGCGACAGTTTCGTCAGTTGCAGTTCTCAAAATTGCGCGATCATCGCGCGCTCATTTCAACCTTAGTGCAATTCCCTTCGTCTTACCGCCTAAACAACCTGCATTGTTTTGAGCTATGCTAAGAAACTCATCCTGATAGTCGCGTGGGGGGTCGATGGATCTCGGGATTAGGGGCAAGGTAGCAGTCGTTACGGCCGCGTCAAGCGGGTTGGGCAAGGCCTCGGCAATGGAACTGGCTGCCGAAGGCGCCCATGTTGCGATCAACGCCCGCAATGAGGACGCCTTGCAAAACGCTGCCGACGAGATTCGTTCGGCCACCGGAGCCGAGATCCTGACAATCGCAGGCGATGTTACAAGCGAAGCCGACATTCATGAGCTCCTTTCAAAAACCAAAACCAGGCTCGGGAGTCTGGACATACTGGTGACCAACGCGGGAGGTCCGCCCGCCGGCTTCTTTGACGACTTCAACGCCGAGCATTATCGGCAGGCTGTTGAGCTAAACCTCATTAGCACGATCAATCTCTGCCGCGGAGCCGTCCCCCACATGCGCGAACAAGGATGGGGGCGGATCGTGGCGATCACTTCGATTGCGGCGAAGCAGCCCGTCGAGAACCTTATTCTCTCAAACACGGCACGGGCTGGCGTGCTGGGGTTTATGAAGACCTTGTCTCAACAGATCGCAACCCATGGCATTACGGTGAACACGTTGTGTCCCGGTTATCATTTGACGGAACGGTTAAGAACTCTTGGATCACACATCGCAAAGAGTGAGGGGATTAGCGTAGAAGACGTATATGGCCGATGGGCGGCTTCGACTCCGATGAACCGAATCGGCGATCCCCGGGAGTTCGCCGCTGTCTTAGCCTTTCTCTGCTCCCAACGAGCGAGCTATCTGACTGGCGCAGTGATCCAGGTCGACGGCGGCGCTTATCGCGCGCTGTTCTAATCTTGGCGTCTCTGCGCGTCCTTGCGGCCTTATGCGCGGAATCGGTTTCCCGGAGACTCGCGAAGAAACGCAAAGGAGGATTGATGAAAGTTGAAACAGGTGTGATCGCGGCAGCCGGATCGGGTACCAGGATGCTGCCGGTCACGCTGGGCTATCCGAAGGAACTCCTTCCCATAATCAATAAGCCGGCGATACATCTCATCATCGAGGAATTCATAGATTCAGGTCTTAAGAAAATCGTAATCGTCACCGGCGAGAACCCGAGGCCGCTTGAACGCACCTACAGTTCCTCGGCTCCTCGCCCGCGCGGCAAGTACGAAGCGCTCGATGCTTTTCTCGATAAGCTTTCCGGGATCGAAATCGTGATGGTTCCGCAGACGGGCGGCTACGGTAACGGCACTCCGCTGATCGTCGCGCGGAATCATATACCAGAGGAACAGGGTTTCATTTATGCCTACGGCGATGATCTAATCAAATCGAAGAATCCGTTTACCAGCAAGCTGATCCAAAAACACGATCGCACAGGATCCCTCGTCGTCGGCACTCAACAGGTGGCGTGGGAAGACGTCGTACGCTACGGGATTGCTCAAATCAAACCGGATAGCACTGAAGGAGAACTTGAAGACGTTGTGGAGAAGCCGTCGCGTGAAGCGGCCCGGTCCAACCTGGCGGTCTTTGGGCGGTTTCTGCTTTCGCGTGATGTTATACAGATACTGACTGAGATTCCGCCCGGTAAGGCTAACGAGCTTTGGTTAACCGACGGGTTGCGCGAGTATATTCGCCGCGGAGGCCGTGTGGTTGCAGAAGCGATCGCCGACGGCGAATGGCTTACGATCGGAGATCCGGTTAACTATTTGAAAACCGTGCTGGAGTACGCGCTAAACGAAGATGAGCTTCGCGCGGCGCTGGAGCCTCGCCTACGCGCGATTCTCAAGTGTTGATCGGACCATTGGAGGAAGAGCGATAACGGAGAGCTCGTTAGCTTGGGAGGGACTTTGCGGACTTTGCAAAAACCTGTTTCGCGCAAAAAATCAAAGACCCGCGAAAACAAAGTGAAATCAGCGGCGCTCGGGCGCGCGGCGAGCGTCATTACTGGTCAGGGCTTTGAGGAACTCAACCAGATCGTGTTGTTCATCTTCAGTAAGCGGAACAGCCTCTAGCTGCCAGTCACGATTCGGATTGTCGTTGCCGCC
This sequence comes from Blastocatellia bacterium, assembly GCA_049273835.1. Lineage (GTDB taxonomy): Bacteria > Acidobacteriota > Blastocatellia > UBA7656 > UBA7656 > Onstottus_A. The sequence continues at coordinate 8,842 of JBASRM010000601.1, forward strand.
TTTTACGTAGTAACGAACGACATCACCGAGTGTGGCTGCGCTGCCGTCGTGAAAGTACGGCGCGGTCAGCTCGATGTTTCGTAACGACGGCGTGCGAAACGCACCGATGTCGAGCGTGTTGCCGCTGATTACGAACCGCCCGAGCTCGCTTGCGCGCTCGTGTCTTTTTAGTTCGCCAAAGGCCTTGTCAGCTTCGTCGCGTGACGCGGCCACGGCCCGGCGTGCCAGCGCGTTGAAGCCTCCGAAGTTCGCCGCCACCCCGGTGTTGCGATAGTTTCCGTCGGTGAAAAACGGAAACGTAGCAAAGGCTCCAAAGTTCTGATTCAGCGCGTGACAAACACCACACCGAGCCCTTCCTCGAAACAGACCGAGCCCGCTTCGCGCATCGGCGCTTAGGGCGCCGGCGTCGCCTGACAGATATGCATCAATAGGCGCGTCTCCAGACACCAGTGTCCGCTCGAATGCCGCAACCGCCCTGGCGAACCCGTCAATGGAGACCGGCCCGCCAAAGACTTCCTGAAACGCCCTGGAATATGCAGGGATTGAAGCGATCCTGGAAACCACTTCCTCGACTGACCGGTTTCCCATCTCGTCAGCGTTTGTCAGCGGCATCTTCGCTTGCTCTTCGAGCGACCCGGCGCGGCCATCCCAAAATTGCCCGGTGTTGAACATCGCATTCAGAAGCGTAGGTGAGTTGCGAACCCCCCGGCGCCCACCGACCCCCTCCGCGACTGTCCTTCCATCGGTGAAAGCCCTCATCGGATCGTGACAAGAGGCACAACTGACAGTGCCATCGACCGACAGACGCTGATCGAAGAACAGCATTCGGCCCAGCTCGACTTTGGCCGCGGTCATCGGGTTCTCTTTTGGTATGAAGTACAACCACAGATCGCGGGCGATTCCGCGCGGCATTCGCATCTCGAAGCTTGAAGATTCGGCAGACGAGTCCCCCGCGTAAACCAAACCCGGCAGCACGAGGCCAAGAATCCCAAGCACTACCAGTTTGATTGTCGAGATTCGTTTCATAGATGACTGCCGTTCGGGCGTCCTACGAAAACCTGCTGCGGACCTTGAAGCTTACTGTTCGGCGTGGCCCTTCAACACAAACGCAACGGCTATCGCCGCTCCCGACTGATTCTTGACGGTTGCCGAAAATACGATGTGACCGTTCTCGCCATTTTCGAGCTTTGGAGTGGCCGACGCACTTGCCGGTTGGACCAAACTCAAGACACCGGGGTGACTCGTTCCTGTCGCTTTCGCGCTCATCTTCGTAAGCTCTTCAAACTTGAACTGCGCATCCGGGTTCGGGTCCATCGCAACCGGGATCATTACGAGAAAATCACGAACCGGTGAGATTCCCATGTGGTTTCCGTCCGTCGGATGAAGAGCGTACCTCAAGGAGTAAGAAGCGGGCTTGATCGACTGTCCTCGGAAGTCCGTGGTCGCCTTCGCGAACGTGATCACTCCAACAAGCGTCGACTCGCCAATCGAGGTGTAAACCGCTCCTGAGGCCTCAGTCTTCCCTGCCGGTAATACGGCTCGCAGCCAGATGTCGCAGAAAACGCCATCCGCAAGGGTGACTCGCCATCCTTTAGGGTCGAGAGTCTTCTTCAACGCGTCCGACGCGCCTGCTTCAGTGTAAGCGGCTACGGCTTCGAGTTTGTTGTCTGCCGCGCAGGTAGCCGCAAAAGGAAGGACCGGAAACCCAAACGCCAGCAAGGTCAATAAGAGTTTTCGTAACATTGTTGCTGCGATGGTTGCAATCGGATAATCACAAAGGCACAAAAGCCACGTTGTGGTCTTTGTGCCTTTGCAGGTACGAAACACTGCTGGAGCGCTCTGCAATCTTCAACCGGTTTCCGCCCTTATGCGGAATGCGGTTTCGCGATAAGTACGCCAAGAACTCCGCAAAGACGCCAAATCAAGGATTAGCGCGCGAAGCTGCCAACAAAAGCGCTGCGCTTGCCACGGACCGTCCACGACACGCCGAGATCCGAACCTGAATACTGGTCTAACTCGGCGACAGCCGGCATCGAGTGGGTCATCCGCGCGAGCGGTTGGTAGAAGACATCCTCATTGCCGCACAGGTGATCCTTGCTTCCGATGGAACGAGTCTGGATCCCTGCCAGCTTGCCCGCGGTCACGAGAGTCTTGCTGTAGTGACCATCGTGCCCGGTAAGCTCAACCTTGATGAGCGCGAGCTCGACTCGGACGACGTTTTCCAGCAGCTTCCCGGACATCGATTGTGCGAACTCCACCAGCGCCCTTTGCTGTTCCGGACAAGCCTTCTCGTCAACGATCATCACGGCCTTGGCCGGATATGGATTGTTGTACTCATCGCCAAGCGTCGCGTTTGCCTTAACGACTCCCACGACGCTGAGCCCTTCGAGCGATACACCCTTCCATTCGCCCTTATTCACCCGCCAGGCGAGAATGGCCTGGTCGCCGGCCAGGTTCATTTCGCCGTTCGCCACGCACGAGCCTGTCCATACGTCCGCGCTTCGCGTCTCAATGTAGTCGCCCGAAATGCTCTGGGCTTGACCGGTCGAACTCAGAATCAACCCAACCAGTGCCAGCCCCGCCATGAATATCATTCTTCGCATCTTTGATTCTCCTTCCAAACTCTACGTCTTCGCGAGTCTTAGCGCTCTTTGCGAGAACCCTGTTTCGCGCAAAGGTTGCAAAGACTCGCAAAGAGCGCTGAGAACTTCCCTCGATCTTATCACACGCGACCTTTGCCGTAACAGGCGCGGCCCGGTGATGAGCAGTCGCCCGGCTCGGCAAGTTGTCCATCGGGTCCGATGCAAGTCTGCGTGTAAACGCACCAGAAGTGGCCTGAGTTTGACGGCGGAACTGAGGAGTCGTGCGCCACGCCAATGAACAATCCCTTCCATCGGAGGCATTCGCACAACTCCGGATGATCGATGTTGAAGCGATCAGCTTCATTGATCATTTGGCACCTCCCACAGCGGCCAGCAGCGCCCGCTTCACAGCAACCCGCGCGAGTTGAATCTTATAGCCGTTGCGGCCGAGACTCTTCGCGCCGGATACTGCGGCGTCGCCGGCGGCCTTTGCAGTCTCTTCGGTGATAGCTTTCCCAATAAGCGTCTCTTCAGCTTCCTTTGATCGCCACGGCACTGGAGCTACGTAGCCCATTACCACCCTGGCAGACCGTATTCTATTGCCATCGACACTCAGCGCAACCGATGCGAGCGCAAGCGGCCAATCCATCGCGTCTTTCTGGCGCACTTCATAGCTGGCGGCTTTGACCCCGGCCAGAGGCGGCAAAACAATTTCAGTGACGATCTCATTGGGCCCTAGGTCGTGCTCGCGTTGGCTCTCGGTTTGTGGAATGACGAAAAACTTCTCGACAGGAATCTCACGTTTTCCCTTTGGCCCGAAAATCCTCACCGTCCCTCCCAAAGCGATGAACAGCGTTCCGAGGGTCGATGGGCTAACGAAGTAAGCAGGCCCGCCATTGCCCAGGATCGCGTGATAGCGATTGTCACCCGACGGTACCAGCGGCTCACCCGTCTTATCCTTTGCCAGCAGACCGTAGCCTGCTCGGTAGTACCAACACCGCGGACGCTGGCAAAGATTCCCACCAACGGTGCCCATGTTTCTGATCTGAGGACCTGCTATTTCTCCTGCCGTTTGCGCAATGACAGGAAAGGCCTGGCGCACCTGGGTGTGATCGACCAACTCCTGAATCGTGGCGAGCGCTCCGATGCGTAAGCTTCGGTCCTTGCCTACGGTTATCCCGCGCAGCTCCTGGATATCTTTTATGTTCACGAGCCGCTTGGGTGAGACAACATCGTCCTTCATTAGAGCAAGCAGGTCGGTCCCGCCGGCGAGAATGTCGGCATCAGCCCAGTTGTTGCCCAGCAGGCCAACGGCTTGCTCTTTGGTTGTAGGGCTGGCGTATTCAAATGCTCGCATTATTTGCCTCCCTTCTTTTCGAGAGCTGCCAGAACCCGGTCGGGGGTCAGCGGCAGGTAAGGCACGCGCACCCCGATTGCGTTGGCGACGGCGTTGGAGATTGCGGCGCCGGGTGAAACAACCGGGGGCTCGCCTAAACCGATGACACCGCGCTCGTCGTAGCCCTTGCCGGTCATCATGTGAACCACCAGCTCGCCAATATCCGCGATCCCCGCCAGCCTGTAGAACTCCATGTTCGGGTTCAGCATCCGGCCCGTCTTAGCATCCATGATCTTCTCTTCATAGAGCGCATAGCACACGCCCATGATGAGAGCACCATAGACCTGGCTCTCGGCAGTCTTCAAATCTATGATCAACCCGCAATCCTGAACGGCTACTATCTTGTTGATCCGGACGATCCCAGTCTCGACGTCCACTGAAACGTCGGCCATTTGGGCCCCTCCAACACCCTGGTTGATAAGATTTCCAGGCCCGGGATTTTTGCCCCGAACTGTTAGTGGTGTTGCGCCGAGCTTGGAGCAAGCCTGCGCCCAGGTCAGTGACTTACTCGGATTGCTCTTCACACGCACGGTCCCGCCCGTTGCTTCGAGGTCTTCAGGTTTCGCGTCCAGCGACGGGGCCGCCTTGGCAAAGATCTGGTCGAGCGCGTCAAGCGACGCACGCCGGGACGAGGCGCTGATTCCGCCGATCGTCGTGCTGCCACCTGAGCCCCCGGAAGCAGGATAGCGGCTGTCGCCGATACTGATCTTCACCGCGTTCATTTGCAGACCTAGTGTGTCGGCTACGATGATGTTTAACGCGGTACGAGTCCCAGTGCCCAGGTCTTGCGTCGCCATCTTTAGCTCAACTGAACCATCGGGCTGAATGGTCAGATCGCAATCGCTGGGATGACCCTGGCCGCCCCAGGTGTGAATCGACAAGCCCAGACCTCGCTTTACCGGACCTTCCGTCTTGTCACCGCGTGGGTGCCAATTTTTCTTCCATCCGATCAGGTCGGCCGCGATTTTCAATTCGTCGGTGTAGATCGGCGCTCGCTGGCCCGCCATCTCGATGTTCTTCAAGAAGAAATCGTAGGGGTCCATCCCTAGCGAGGCCGCGGCATCTTCAAGCGCGGGCATCGTAATCGCGCAGCCTTGCGGGTGTCCCGGAGCGCGCCAAGCGCGAGCGCTGCCGATATGGTTTACAAGCGCCGTATGCTGTCTGCGCTGATTGGGGATCCCCGTGAAAATATACGGCAGAGGCGGCGAGCCTCCCCCGCCCTGCCCGCCACTCGCCCACGATTGCGACTCCCACGCTGTAATCGTGCCATCGTTCTTGAGACCGATCTTTACGCGAGCGTACGCGGAAGGCCGAGCGCCGGCGACCATTAATTCCGCGTCGCGCTCGTTAAACATTTTTACCGGTTTTCCGCCGGCTTTTTTCGAGAGCTTCGCCGCGGTGATGTCCCATTCGTCGGGTCCAAACTTGCTGCCGAACCCCCCGCCGATGTGATCCTGCTGTACGCGAACATTAGTTGCGGGAATGTCGAGTGGCCGGGCGATCTGCGCAACAGATCCGCTTACTGCCTGAGTCGAAAGATGGGCAAGCACGTTCTTGTCGTCTTCCCATTCCATCACCGAGCCATGCGGTTCGAGACAACAGTGGGTGATCACCGGCAACCCATAGTTGCCTTCCATCGTGACATCGGCCTCGCTGAAGCCTTTGTCCGGATCACCAGTTCTATTTTCGTTCGCGGGCTTCGCATAATCGCCCGCGTTCTTAACTTCGGTGTCGATCACAAGGTGCGGCAGCACGTCGTATTCGACTTTGATCGCGCGCGCGGCGTCTTCGGCGGTTGGTTCGTCGACCGCTGCAAGCGCGACCACTGTAGCGCCGGCCCAATACAGTTCAGTCCCCACGTCGGACACGATTTGCACAGCCTTCACTCCCGGCATTCGCTCGGCGGCGCTTGTGTCGATGCTCTTGACCTTGGCGTGCGCGTGCGGGGAGCGAACGATCTTGCCGAACAGCATGCCGGGGCGGTTGATGTCGAACGAATACTTCGCCCGGCCTGAGACCTTTTGAGGTCCGTCTATCCTGGAGATGCGCTTACCGATAAAGGTGCGCTTGTCAGCGTCGGGCCACTTATATTCAGCCATTGCGCGGACCTCCTTTCTGTGCCGCTTGCGCTACTGCTGCGCGGACTCCCACGTAGGTTCCGCACCGGCAAAGGTTTCCTCCCAATCCCTTCTGTATCTGCTCGGGAGAGGGGTTCGGATTCTTGTCCAGGAATGCCTTGCAAGCCACTACGAACCCCGGCGTGCAGAAGCCGCACTGTTGGGCATCATTGTCGATGAAGGCTTGTTGGACGGGATGCAGCTTTTCTCCCTGCATCAGTCCCTCAACAGTGGTGATTGCTTTTCCTTGAGCTTCGATGGCGAGGACCGAGCACGAGTAAACTGGTTTGCCGTCCATGATCATCGTGCAAGCGCCGCAGGTTGCCCGATCACAAACGCGTTTCGCGCCGGTAATGTCCAGCTCGTTGCGCAGAGTTTCGAGCAGCGTGACTCGAGGCTCGACCTGGGCGTTGTAGCTCTTGCCGTTGATCGTGAGTTGAACCGGTACCTTGCCCGGACCGTACACCTTAACCTCAGCTCCGGACACGTTGATCACCCGGTGGCCAATCACGAGCGGAACCGACAGCGAGATGCCGGATACCTTTAGAAAATTGCGTCGCGAAAGCCCCGAGCCTTTCTCATTCAACTTCTCATCATCTTGCATTCTCGCCTCCCTTATCCCGATTTTGGATTTTAGATTTGGATTGCTGGAATCACACACCAGGTTATCGCGTCAATCTAGAATCCAAAATCTAGAATCCAAGATCTTCTGCCTATGGCGGTGTTTCCCTAAACTCAAGCTCATTTCGGCAACACGGGCAAAGCCCCTGCACGTAAGCCCGGATGTTGCAGACTTCGCAGAAATAATAGATATCGTAAATTTTCCCCGCTTTGACTGATTGAACCTTGATGATTTCGAGTTGGCTGCCTGGCTGCAGCCGCGCCGTAAGCTGAATTTCGCGCTCGCGGACTCGGGTGTCGGTGAAGACGGCCGTCATAATGTCGGTCGCAAGGAACTTGTACAGCCTTCCATCCTTGCTCGCAAACCCGAAGCGGTTATTAGTCTCCTTGCAACCAAACAGCGGATCGACTGGACGGTCGCCCGAATCCAGACACACCGCTCGCCCTCGCAACACCACAAGCCCGTTGTCCTGGCCTGCAGAATGGATGGCTGTCCTTCCCATCGACGACATCGGCGCCAGACTGAGAAACGTCATCAAGAGAACTGAAAACACACTCATTCAAACTTATCTATCGTGGAGCGATCAGCTTATTATCCTGTGATGAGAACCTGCGGATCAGGAATGTCCACTGGAAGCCGATCGACTGATTCAACCTGTGTTTGTTTACCGCCTCGACTTGCTTCGGCCGGTACCTTACCATAGATAAGGTGACGCGAGCAACGAGCGCCGGCTCGAGGTAGTGGATGCCGCTTGTGCTTGCGTGACGGACGTAACCTCCAGGTAGACCCACACGTACAAATGTGTTGCGGCTTATCAATCTGAGGTGAGATCCTGCAAGCTTTCTGCAAAACTCGAGAATTGGACTGGGCGAGGAATTGAACAACCCGAATCAGCTGGGCGCGTCGGCAGCGGCCGAACACGAGTGGGACGTAGTCATAGTCGGGGCGGGCCCAGCGGGCTCGATGGCGGCGCTCCACCTGGCGAAGCGCGGGCACCGGACTCTGCTGCTCGACAAGGATTCGTTCCCTCGAGACAAGGTCTGCGGCGATGCGCTTATCCCAGATACGATTCGCTCATTAAAACGCAGCGGTCTGCATGAGGAAGTCAGTGAACGAGCCCTTCAGGCAAGTATCAGCACCTTCTACAGTCCATCGAGAATAGAGTATGATGTGCGAGGCGAATTCCTTACTCTGAAGCGAATTGAACTGGACGAACTGCTCGTGCGAGGAGCAGTCGCAGCCGGTGCGGCTTTCTGCCGAGCAAAGGTGACCAACCTCTCGGTTCAACCGGACGGGACACTCCTAATTGCCACTGAATCTACTCAGACGCGATTGACGGCGCGAGTCTCACTCATTGCAACAGGAGCCAATGTTGAGATGCCCTCGAGGCTTGGCTTAGTATCTCAGCACGGCCCCAGCGCTGTTGCACTTCGCTGTTATGTTCGCTCCTCAGTTCACCTCGATCGGCTTGTCATTTCTTATGACCGCTCCATCGCGCCCGGTTACGCCTGGATATTTCCCCTCGCCAATGGTGAGTTCAACATCGGGTGCGGTATCACTTATAGAAAGCACTCGAGCTGCGCTATTAACCTGCGAGAAACGTTCAGGTCCTTCACGACCAGCTTTCCCTTAGCCGTCGAAATAATGCGTTGCGCTGAAGCGATGTCACCCCTCCGGGGTGCCATGCTTCGGTGCGGTCTCACTGGTACGCGCGCGCAAGGCCCGGGGAATGTCCTTGTGTTGGGGGAGAGCATCGGAGCGACTTTCCCACTTACGGGTGAAGGAATCGGGAAGGCGATGGAGACGGGCGAACTGGCGGCGGAGGTTGTGCACGAGGCTTTGGCATCTGATGACATGCGCCGCCTGAGCGATTTCCAGCTCCGAATCGAGCACGAGTTGAAGCCGAAATTCCTGGGGTATAGAATCGCTGAGAACTGGTTCTCCCGACCTTGGCTGAATGACTTCGTTGCGCGCCGGATCAGCCGAAGTAGGTTCTTGCGAGAACTGGTGGCGGGTATCATAAATGAAACAGTAGACCCAAGAGAGGTTTTCTCGCTGCGTGGTATCTTGCGATCCTTTGTGAGCTAGCCGTTAAATCTATTACCTGCGTTTTTCCAGCGTTTATGCTCGTCGTCACCTGGACAGGAGAGTATTTCGCATAAAGAGCAAATCCGAATCTGTGACGGTGCACTTGAAGCGAAAGTGAGGCAGTTGGCCAATAATCACCCTGCCAGTTTGGATGTTGCGTACCGACGGCTGTCGGATCTTTCACAACACCTTCATCAACGTTTTCATGAAGCCAACGCTGAATCGACTTGGCCGTTCCACGTTTCCTCACTCTTGAGATTGGGTGGGTCGACATTACTTCCAGCCTTAGCATTCTTTCTGGAGCGGATTCTCAAGTCTTTCATGCGTAGACCAGACGAAAGTAGACGTCCGTCGATTAAATTGTTACATCTTTGTTAACATAGTAGACCTCGCATTCGAGCTGTGATATTGTTAAGGCCGGTGCGATATGCGCGAAGGTAGCCGCCCCCCGTTTATCAAAGCTTCGAACCGTGATCAGTGATTCTTGTGGGTTTTCGTTTCAGCCCAGTCGGACCTTCATGGTGACGAACCCCCTAACGACCTCGGGCGGCAACTCGAAACTCAGGACGCAGCATCCGATTCGCACAGATCAAGGTAGGATGGTAGGAAGATCAATGATGGTCCTGTCACTCCCCAGGCTCAAAACCCTCTCGATATTCATCGCGTTTGCTCTAACCTTCTCCCTTGTTTGCGTGGAACCCACCAACGCAAGCCCAAAAGCGAAGAAGGCAGTTGCCAGATCGGCAAAGCAGAGCGCCAAACGGAAAACCAGCTCTCGCTCAACTCGCGCGAGCGCCCGTCGTGGCGGTTCACGCCGGGCGAAGCTTAGTTCGCGAAAGCCCAGAAAGGGCGGACGATACCTGGCGCGTGGCCGAGGCCGTCGAGGGAAGTTGCGATGGCGAAGACAAGTGGCGTCGAGTGCTCACACTGCGGGCGTTCATAAATATCTGAGCGAATCCTGGACTCAAGCACAGACCCAGGGCGAGAGGATCGCAAGTGACCCGGGGTCTGGAGCAACCGACCCTGTTTCAGCGGGTCCCGCCGATCCCAGGCCTGCGGGCGCGAACGGCGTCGCCGTGCCGGCGGATGAAGCAACCCGGCCACGATTGGCCAATGGCTTACCTTCCGAGGCGCCTCCTCTGAACCCTCTGGTAGCCGCGTACGCTGACAGTCTTGCGGCCTTTGGTTTCAATGCTGAGAACCAGGGATTCATAGTTACTACCTTGAAAGGCGAAGTGCTGGGAGAACACAACGCCGACCGGCTTTTCAATCCTGCTTCTGTAACAAAGATCGCGACATCGCTTACGGCGATTTCGCGGCTCGGCCCGGACTTCAAGTTTCGAACATCGCTGTACACCGATGGCACATTGGATACCTCAACAGGAGTCCTGCACGGCTCGTTGTACGTGATCGGCAGCGGCGACCCAGCGTTTTTCTCTGAGAACGCGATGATGATCGCCGATAAGATGAACCGGAGCGGTATTCGAGAAGTGGACGGCAACCTGTTTGTCCTGGGACAGTTCTTTTTCAATTTCTCCGCCTCCCGTGAGGCTTCCGCAAAAGCATTTCGCGCAGTGCTTACCCCCGACACCTGGAACGCAAACGTCAAGGCCTCGTACCAGCGATTCCTGGCGATCCGGGCCGCCGAAGATCGAGTCGGCGAAGCCGCCAGCCGGTCGCAGGGTGAACACCCGGCGCCCTTGGCGCTGCTTTCAGGGCCGCCTTCATTAAGAATCACCGGACAAACGATCGCAGACCCATCAGTAAACACCTCGAAGCTGACCCCGCTCGCCGTCCACACTTCGCTTCCACTCGTTCGAGTGTTGAAAGGGCTGAATGATTTTTCCAACAACTGGATGGCAACGATGATTGGTAACCTGGTTGGCGGGCCTGATGCAGTCGAGCGATTTCTGCAAACCGAAGTCGGATTTAAAGAGGATGAGGTTCGCTTTGCCACGTCGTCCGGACTGGGCGCCAACGCGATCTCGCCGCGCGGCACGATAACGATGTTGCGTAAGCTAATCGCTTATTTGGGCTCGAAGGGGCTCGGTCCTGAGGATATCCTCCCCATCGCCGGTGTGGATGGAGGCACGCTCGAGCGGCGTTTCAACGATGCGTTTCGCGGATCGGTCGTCGGGAAAACCGGCACGCTCAGCAGCGTAAGCGCACTGGCAGGTGTTGCGTACACCAGGGGACGCGGGCCGCTGCTATTTGTGATTTACAATCACGGCGGTTCCGCTCACCGCTTCCGCGCGGCCCAGGACGAAACAATCAAGAAGCTCATCACGTTGTACGGAGGCCCGTCTCCTGTGCGCTACACCAATGCGAGCCGCCCTCGCGTGTCAGAGCGCCTCTCAGAGCCTGGTGCTCAGTCGCGCAGCTCATCGAGTCCGAGGTGAACAATGATGTCTGGAATGGATCTATCAAAATCGCAGAAGGCTTTGCTGGCGTGGAGCGCCGGTTTCCTCCTACTCGCTGAGGGCGTGAAGCGGATCCGCATCGAAGGCAGGGCGGCAACGATTGTCGGGTTGATCGAATTGTTACTAGCCATCGCAACGGGCGTCGCCTTTGGCTGGGCGACAACAGCAAACAACGAGTGACGTGTAGATCCAGCCTGACGCATTAACCTGCGGGATCAGGGCAATAACCGAGTGCCGGCGTTTAGATCAGAATCTTCTTCAGATCATCGCACAAGACTCCTCTCTTAGATTGGGATCGAAAGTTCAGCCTAGGCTTTGCGGGTGATGTCCCTCCGCCTTGAAGCTTGCTTTTTACCCAGTCACCCAAAGATAATCCCCTTCCTCAAGACAAGTTCTCGATCAGCGTGAGGTCATGGGCGAGGCAGAACGAGCGTCTAGTCAAACGCAACAGGTCATCAGGCTCGAACGATCGACTGGAATATGTCTGGCATCTGGTATATCTGGCTAATACTCGCGGTGTTGTTTATCGTCGCGGAGATGTTCACATCGGGGTTCGTGTTGCTCTGGTTTGGCATCGGTGCGCTGGTAGCCGCGCTGCTCGCATTTATGGGTCTGGTCGGACTGCCGGTTCAGATCGCCGTATTCCTCGTTGTTTCCATCGCGTTGACCGTCGCCTCGCGCACGATCCTGGAGCGGTTTCTGATGCGCGGCTCGCCGGGTCGCGAGCTGAAGACCGGTGTCGATACTTTGCCCGGACGGATCGGCGTTGTGGTAGAGCCTTCAAAAGGCGCGATGCAGGAAGGGGCAGTTCGCGTATTCGCATCCACATGGCGCGCGTTCCCGTCCGAAGGCGAGGAGCCGCTGCGCGAGGGTGAGCAAGTTGAAGTCGAGCGAGTCGAGGGAGCGTCTCTGTACGTCAGGCGCGTTGAAAGCGAGCCGTCATGGCGTTCGCAACACCGAGAGAGCCAGTGACGCGAAGCTGCACGGCGTCCTGCTCAATAGTGAGCTGCGGGGGCTGAACTCACAAAAAGGAGCTACACCTTATGGAAGCATTTGGGCTCATAGTTTTCGCGTTCATAGCGCTTGGGGTGCTCGTGACGGCGCTGAAGTCGTTTCGCGTTGTTGGACAGGCGTCGGTGATCATCATCGAACGGCTTGGTAAATTTCACAAGATGGCCGGCAGCGGGCTCAACATCATCCTTCCCTTCCTCGATAAACCGCGCTCGGCCTACTGGAGCGGCGTAAGGCCAGGTCTTTCGACGCTCGACCTCCGCGAACAGCTTCTCGAGTTCCCACCGCAACCAGTCATAACCCGTGACAACGTTACCGTGAACGTCGACTCAGTGCTCTACTATCAGATTACCGATCCGATCAAGGCCATGTACGAAGTTGCCGATTTGACCGGCTCGATTATGCAGCTCACCATCACTTCGATGCGTTCGATAATCGGCGATCTCGATCTGGATCACACGTTTTCTTCCCGAGACCTCATCAATAACAAGCTGCGCATCGTGCTGGACGAGGCGACTGAACGATGGGGTGTGAAAGTCACTCGGGTGGAAGTTCGAAACATCCACCCACCCGAGGACGTGCGAGTGACGATGGAGAAGCAGATGACCGCGGAACGCACCCGCCGAGCGCTGATACTTCAAGCTGACGGCGAGAAGCTGGCTGCCATCGCGCGCGCCGAAGGTGAAAAGCAGGCGGCAATCGCGCGCGCCGAGGGTGAGAAGGAAGCCGCGGTCCTTCGCGCTGATGGACAGGCTCAAGCTCGGCTCCGAAACGCGGAAGCCGAAGCTCAAGCGATCCGACAAATCTCCGAGGCAATAACAACTGGACAGGGGAACCCGGCGCAGTATCTTCTGATGCAGAGGTACATTGAATCGCTGACTAACATGGCTACGAGCACCAACGCGAAAGTTGTGTTCATGCCGGTTGAGACAAGTTCAGTGCTTTCGTCGGTGGGCGCATTGAAGGAAGTGTTCGGCGAGATAGGCGAGCAGCGAGAGTCGGTCGACTATCGCGGCGAGCAAGTAATGCCGGCACGTCGACCACCAAGATAGATTCAGGGGCTGTCAGGTCGCATCTTCGCGGTGTCACCGACCTTCGGGCCCTATTCTTCGTCAACGTAGTCGGTTTCCTCGTCACTTTCAAAGTACGCTTTGTACAACGCCTGCGCGTACTCGAGCTGATTGCGATCAACCAGCAGCCTCATCTGCCCGCCAAACGTCAGGTGCGGCATCACCGACAGCGAGTGCTCACCCTGGATCATCACCGCGACATTATTCTGTTCGAGTGTTTGCTTGATAAACATCGCCTCGGGATGCGAGCGAGGCCGGCACAGTTCCACGAATTCTACTTCCCGCATCTCGACTGCGCTATTCATGCCGGTAGTCTGTTCGTTCAGCGTGCTCGGCACCAGGTCACATCCGCAACCGGCACAAAAGCCCAAATGAGTTTCGAACTCTCCGGCGCAGATTGGGCATAGCATCAACATCGCGTTGATCCTAGCACAATCGCTCCCGATATTGCCCTGGTGAATCTCTGAAAAACGAGCTCAGCCGTTCCGTTTAACGCGGCCCAGGCGTTGGTTTTTCCGGACCCGGTTTCGGCTCTTCAGGCAGAGGCATAGGATCCTCATCCGGTGGTATTGGATTCGGATCAAGATTTCGAAGTTCAGTGCGCATCAATTGCCTCCCGATGTTTCCCTCCCTGTTAGCTGTTTCGCGCATGTGAGTATGCGCGAAAACCTCACGCACCGCCGACTTGCCCATGGGCATAGTCAAGTTGCCGCTTTTGTTTTATATTCTGACTCTCATTTTACTCTCAGTGGAAAGTTAATGTCTGATTTTCGGAGGATGACTATGACTCCCTGGAAGCGGGTTCGTCTGTTCACGGCTCTTATTCTCCTCGTTCTGGTGTCGATTCCGCTGGCAACGCTAGCGCAGGATGACAAGAAACCTGAGGATAAGAAGGACAAAAAAGAGGAAGAGCTTCCGCTCAAGACCGATTCGAAGATCGAGTTCACCACCGACGAAGGCACGTGGATGTCACTCGATGTTTCTTCGGACGGTAAGTGGATCGTCTTTGATTTGCTGGGCGACCTCTACACACTGCCGGCGACCGGCGGTGAAGCCAGGCGCATCATGGGAGGACTGTCTTTCGAAAGTCAGCCGAAGCTGTCGCCTGACGGCAAGAGGATCGTGTTCGTCAGCGATCGAAGTGGCGCGGAGAACCTGTGGCTCTGCGACGCTGACGGCTCAAATCCAAAACCGCTGACCAAGGGCCGCAACACTCAGTTCCTGTCGCCTTCGTGGACGGCCGACGGAAACTACATCATTGCTTCCAAATCGACCGAAGGGCTAGGCACCTTTTCAGTGTGGATGTACCACAAGGACGGGGGCAACGGCGTTCACATCGGCGAGCCTGAGCCACCGCCGCAACCACCCGGTCAGGGTGGACCGCAGCCCCCGAGGCGAAACCGGTTCGGCGCTATCGCTTCGGCCGATGGCCGGTTCATCTATTACGCCCAGCGCAACGGGTCGTTTACCTACAACGCCCAGTTCCCTCTCTGGCAGATTGTTCGCTTTGACCGCGAAACAAGCGAGACATCGACAATAACCAACGCCCAGGGCAGCGCGATGCGTCCGGTTTTGTCACCGGACGGCAAGAAACTGGTTTACGCGACTCGTTATGAATCAGGCACTGCGCTTCGGATGCGCGATCTCGAAACCAGCGAAGAGCGTTGGCTGATAAACCCGGTCACGCGCGACGATCAAGAGTCGAGAGCGACCAGAGATACGATGCCCGGGTACGCTTTTATGCCGGACGGCAAATCGCTCATCGTGCCCATCGACGGAAAGATCCAACGGGTCGATCTCGAAACATGCAAGCCCGTGGTCATTCCGTTCACCGCAAAGGTGGAAGCGGAGATTGCTCCGCGGGTTTACTTCCAGAATCGCGTCGACGACAGCCCGATGGTGCGAGCACGGTTGATACGCTGGCCCGCTCTTTCCCCGGATGGAAAACGTCTCGTGTTCAGCTCGCTGAGCAAGCTCTGGATCATGGATTTGCCCTCGAGCACACCGCGACGCCTGAGTGACTCTTCAATCGGAGAATTCATGCCCGCCTGGTCACCCGACGGGCGGTATGTGGCTTATGTCACGTGGTCGCGTGACGGCGGACACATCTACCGAATTGCAGCCGATGGAAGCTCAAGACCGGAACAGCTGAGCCGGCGCGCCGCTTACTACTCCAATCCCGTTTACGCGCCTGACTCTTCGAAGATTGTATTTGTCACGGGTGCAACCACCGACCAGCTCTTTGCTGATCTCAACGACCACGATCCCCATGTCTTTCCTGACGCGACCATGGAACCGGCCGAGATCACGGGCGTAGGCGCGGGCACTGGAGCGGATCTCAGATGGATACCCGCGTCCGGTGGTGACTCAATGCTGATCAGCTCAGCTCAAGGCGGCCGGTACCCTCATTTCACGAGTGATCCGAACCGAGTCTACCTGACCACGCAGGCCGGGCTAACCTCGATACGGCTCGACGGCCTCGATCGCCGCACGCATTTTAAAGTCACCGGCACCGGTACCGGGCCGAACCCTCCGGTTGCAGACGACATCAAGCTCGCGCCAGACGGACAACAAGCGTTCGTCAGCCTCCAGGGCAAACATTATTTGGTCACCGTTCCAAAAGCAGGCAAGGAGACCGTCACGATCAGCATTACCGCCAACGGTCCGTCTTCGGTGCCGGTCAAGAAAATGTCCCCTGAAGGCGGCGACTACCTCACCTGGTCAAACCAGGGCAAAACAGCGACCTGGTCGTGGGGCGCGAGGTTCTATCGACAGGACGTCACCGCCGACAAACCCGATGTGACCGAAGTCACTATCGAGGCTCCGCGAGCTCGGCCAAAAGGAACGGTTGTTTTGAGCGGCGCTCGAATCGTGACTATGAAAGGGGAGGAAGTGATAGAGCGCGGCGACGTCGTGATCACCGACAATCGCATCGCCGCCGTCGGAATCAAAGGCAAGGTACAGATCCCGGCGGGCGCGAGGGTCATCGACCTAACCGGGAAGACGATCATCCCGGGCTTCGTAGACGTGCACGCGCACATGTGGCCGCCCCGCGGAGTGCATCAGACTCAGGTTTGGCAATACCTGGCCAACCTCGCCTACGGCGTTACCACCACCCGTGACCCGCAGAGCTCTACCACTGACGTATTCGCTTATACCGATCTTGTGGACACTGGTGACATACTGGGACCCCGTGTTTACTCGACCGGACCGGGCGTGTTTTCTCAATCGGGGCTGGACGATAAAGAAGCGGCTCGCAACTTTATCAAGCGCTACAAAGAGGCTTACCACACTACGACGCTCAAGGAATACGTTGTCGGCGATCGCATCGTGCGCCAGTGGGTGGCGATGGCCTGCAAGGAATTCGGAATCACGTCAACCACCGAAGGCGCGCTTGACATGAAACTCGATCTGACGCAGATGGCCGACGGCTTTTCTGGGAACGAGCACGCGCTGCCGATTCAACCGCTCTACAAAGACGTGGTTCAGTTCGTCGCCAAGACCGGCACCTTCTATACGCCGACTACGCTGGTAGCCTACGGCGCGCCGTGGTCCGAGAACTACTACTTCGAAAGCACGGACATTCATGGCAACGAAAAGATCCGCCGGTTTATTCCCCACGTGTTGATCGATTCGATGGTCAAGCGCCGGGGGCAATGGTTCCTGCCAACGGAGTACGGGCACATCGGATTGGCTAAAGCGTGCGCCGCCATCGTGCACGCGGGAGGACGGGTTTGTTTGGGAGGTCACGGCCAGTTCCAGGGGCTGGGCTGTCACTGGGAAATCTGGAACCTCCAGTCGGGTGGTATGACACCTCACGAGGCGCTGCGGTCAGCGACGTTGTTTGGCGCTGAGGCGATCGGACTTCAGCAGGATGTGGGCTCGATCGAGGCGGGCAAACTAGCTGACGTCATCGTGCTGGACAAGAATCCGCTGACCGACATTCGCAACACGAACTCGATTCGTTATGTGATGAAGAACGGAGAGCTTTTTGAGGGCGACACGCTCGACCAGGTGTGGCCCGCGCAGAAGAAGCTCGAGAAGCAGTACTGGTGGGACCGCGATCCTCGATAACTAGTGGAGTGTAACGGCGAAACTTAGCTCCTTTTGGGACGAAGTCGGATTGTGGGTTTAGCGAGTCGCCGCCAGATGCGGGCGATCAAGGCCTTGTTGACCGTCGCTCAGAGCGGAGGCGATAGAGCATCTCTGCATCGCTCACGAGTCGCCGCGACTTCGTAGACCCAATCGTACGGAATCCCGCGTCGCGCCATCGAAGGTACAGCATAATCAACCCAAACAGCTCTGATGTAACA
>JBASRM010000627.1:0-5993 GCA_049273835.1 Blastocatellia bacterium
CCGCGCCGCACTCTGACTCTCACTTCCACACGCGACCCGAGCCGGTTGATGATCGACATGAGTCGATCGACTGTGAACCGCCTTAGGTCGGCATTGCGAATGCGCGAGAAGTCGGCCGCCGCAATCCCGGTGCGGCTGTGCGCTGCGCGGACGCTCACACCGTCCCGGTCAAGCGCCTTGATGATTTCCGCGGCCAGGATGGCCTTGAACTGTTGGGCATCCGCATTCTCATGCCCGAGGTCGCGAAAAACATTTCCGCTGCCCCGCACTACTTTCAGCTTTTCGCTCTTCATCGCAACATCTCCTTCAATCTCTTCAAACGCGCCTTGACCAGATCGATATCGCGTTGTGGTGTCTTAGTGCTCTGCTTCGATTTCTTCTGGAACGCATGGACCACCCATATGTCCTCGGCGATCTGCACGGCGTAGACCACGCGGTACGCATCACCCCGAAACGGCAGGGCAATCTCGAACACGCCCGTTCCCATGCCGTGCATGGGCTTCGCAATGTCGGACTTGCCGCCCTCAGCCGTGATCGTCAAAGCGGCAAGACAAATCGCCCTCGCCCCTTCCGGAAACGTCTCGAATTCCTTCCGTGCCGCTCTGATCCAAGAAACGGGCCGTGTTTTTCGGGTCATTCTGGCAGTCCGCTACATCATTCCCTGATACAGTGCAGGTTGTCATATGTGACAACACTTGTCAAAGCCCGGGCAGGTCCGTCTCGTTTCCGTGAATCGGAATGGAAAGGCGTAGATTGCTGCCTTGTTTGCCATAAATATGATGGCTGCTTTGAATCCGTAGCAAGACCCATCCGTTACGCTCAAGCACTTTGGCGAATTCCTTACCGGATACCGATTTCATACAGCTATTTCCAGGACCCGGTCGGTGTCTGTTACTTGGGCAGTTGTCACATCAACCGACAGGCAGCCTTCAACTGCCTCGTAGAGATTCTGCAACAACTCCTCAAACGTCTCGCCTTGAGTCGCGCAGCCTGGTATGGAAGGAACCTCAGCCCAATAGCCGCCCTCTTCTGCTTCGTGAACGATGACCTTTAGTTTCATAGCTCCACATTGTACTTCTGATTTGAGAGGAATTCGACCATTCTACTCGCGGGCCGCGGAATCCGCCGATACGGTCAGACCAAACCAAGAGCGTTAACCGCTCAGCCCTTCACTACGAAAGCCTCATCATCCGGCCTCACCGGGCGCGAGAACCATAGCGGCCTCCGCAAGCCCCCCGGACCAGGCGCAGGGCGAGTCATCTCGAGCCACTTGCGATAAACTTCGTGAGACGCTTTCGTATCGACGACAACGTCTCCGTACTTGTCATCTGATTGCGCGCGTTCGACCCGCACCCGTTGGTGCCAGCAGTGCATTCCGCTCACCGGGTCGGGATGGACCGGGAAAGTGAGATTCTGATGCACGCCGCCTTCTTGCCAGAAGATTCGCTCTGAGTCCGGATCATCGCTCTTGAACGGCTTGACGCCTTCGATCTGACGAAGCCGCCAACGTCCGTCGCCAAGCTCATCAAGATCGACAAGCGCAGACGCCCATCGGTCAGTGCCCTGATCTTGCTTCAATCGCCAGCGGCCGAGGTGATGCGAGCAAGCGACGACGCCCGGCCTTATGCCTTCAGTCGCCCACACTCGAACGACGAAATAGCCGATCTCCGTGCTGACCCGAGCCAGGTCCCCGGTCTTGAAGCCGAGCTTTTCGGCGTCTTTGGGATTCACCCACAACGGATTCGTGTGCGAGATTTCATACAGCCATTTGGCATTCCCGGATCGCGTGTGAATCAAGGTCGGCAACCGGAACGTCGGGACAAGAATATAATCACCGTTCGACTGATTAAGGTCGCGCCAGTTGACGTGGCTTCGCAGGTAGCCGGGCAGAGTGTGCTCGGGCCACTTCCACTCAGCCATCGTCTTCGAATAGAACTCGAGCTTGCGTGAAGGCGTGTTGAAGCCGCGAATCGGCTGGCCCTCTATCATCACTCCGATAGCCTGCTCGCCTTTCGGCGCCGGCTTCACAATTCGGGCTTGATCGTCCACACGGGTTCCTTCGAGCTCAGTGTCAGGCACGCGGGCTTCGTGTTGATCGTAAACGTTGGTTTTCACCGCGAACGCGCCGTTGCGACGCATGAATTCCAGAGGTGAAAGACCGGCCTTCTGAGCCTTGTCTGGAAGACCGGGGACGCTGTTCTCGAAGATCCACCGATAGTACTCATTGATCGTGACCTTCTTGCCCGCTCGATAAGGCGACTCGAAGTGACGCCGCACGCCAAGCTCGCCCGCCGGATCTATTCGCCACGAGAGCTCGATCCAAAACTCGTCTTCCTCCCACACCTCTCCAGGGTTCGCCTCGTACGTGAAGTCGATGTGTTCGCCCTTACGTTCGCGGAGAACTCTCTGGACGGGCTGGCGAAACGAAATCCACTGCGCGGCGTGAGTTTCCTGACTCATGATATCGTGCCGTTCAGCTCCGAGACCCATCGGCAAAACGTAGTCGGCAAACCACGCGGTCTCACTCCAGACCGGCGTGAGCGCCGCGTGCAGCTCGATTTTGGATTCGTCTCTGAGAACCTCTACCCAGCTCATCCCGTCCGGGTTGGTCCACACCGGATTGTAGACCCTGGTGAAGTAAGCGCTGAGATGGCCGCGCCCATCCTTCAGAAGATGCGGAAGCAAAAAACTCATTTCGTGATGGGCCAGAGGATACTCGCGCGGCCACAGCGTCTCGTTCCAGACCTTTTGAGGCGCGGGCTTCGAGAAAGGAGTCGCGACGAACTTGTTCCACACGTTTGGCGAGACTCCGCCTTCCGCCCCGATGCTTCCCGTCAGCGCGTTCAAGAAGTAGAGAGCTCGCGCAACCTGCCACCCGCCGAGATTCCCCGACGCCGCGCTTCGCCACACGTGAGAAGCGAATCTTGAACCCGCGCGAGCGATCTCGCGTGCGACCTCCACGATCTTTTCAGCTTCGACGCCGCATTCCTCGGCGGCATATTCAGGTGTGTACTCGGAATAAATCTCTTTGATTGCGTCGATGAACGATTCGAAAGAGCAGGAAAGCGCGGGGCGTTCTTCCCGCATGAACTCTTCCCAGTTCACCCACCGGCGAACGAACTCGCGATCGAAGCTGTCTTCGCGCAGGATCACCGAAGCCATCGCAAGCAGGAGCGCCGCTTCGGTTCCAGGCCACGGGGACAACCAATAGTTTGCGGCCGATGCGGTGTTGGATAATCGCGGATCGATGACCGCGAGCTTAGCGCCGGCCATCTTGCCTTCGATTATGCGCTGAGCGTGAGGGTTGAAGTAATGCCCGGTTTCGAGGTGCGAGCTAAGCAACAATATGAATCGCGCGTTTGCATAATCAGGCGATGGTCGATCGGCGCCTTGCCACAACGCGTAACCGACGCGCGCCCCGGACGAGCAGATGTTGGTGTGCGAGTTGTGACCGTCAACGCCCCAGGCCTGGAGCACGCGATCGATGTAACCGTCGTGTCCGGGGCGGCCTACGTGGTAGACGACTTCGTCGCGGCGATTCTCGGTAAGCGCGCTACGAATTTTCGCCGCAAACGTATCGAGCACTTCATCCCAGGTTGTTCGTTCCCATTGCCCTTCGCCTCGCGGCCCCACTCGCTTCAGAGGGAACAGAATACGTTCCGGATCGTGAAGCTGATTGATTGTCGCCGGGCCCTTGGCGCAGTTGCGGCCGCGCGAACCCGGATGCAAAGGGTTACCTTCGAGCTTTTGAATCTCGCCGGTTTCCTGATCGACGTAAGCGAGCAGCCCACAAGCTGCTTCGCAGTTGAAACAAGTGGTGGGCACGAGCGAATAGCGACGCTCGACTTTTCTGGGCCAGCTCCTGGCATCGAACTCGACCCAATCATCCCATCGGTTTTGAGGTGGGTAGTTTGCGAGCCGCGAACTGATTGGCTGTGAGCTCGATCCTGAGGCCTCATCCCGGTTCTTGTGCTCCGTCTCTTTAGACATCTCTCCGACCTATCCTGAATAAAACTCGTTAACACCCCGATTCAGCGGCGCGCTGAGACCTTCGATAACAAAAGACCTGCTGAGTGCGCGTCCGCTGCAATCGGTTGTTCGGCGGCGAGACACCTCAGCAGACACGCAGCAGCGATGCACCTGTCCCCCCGTCACTCTCATTCTCTCGTAGTGGAGCCAGAGAGGCGCAGATGTGTCAGCGCGGGATTAGACGTCGGCGGTCAGCTGCGGCTTCGAATCATCTCTAACAGAAAAGCAAGAACGCAAACCAATGGGACGCACCGATCCATATGAATGCCGCCACCGAAGCAGCGGAGCAGCCGAATATCCCGCATACGAAGAGGCCAAGAACCCACCATCCGACCATTCCCACTAAGAACATGATTTTCCACCAGGCAATATTGTCGAAGCTACCCCTATCGTCGCGACGGCGAATCTCTTCAAGCTCCACCATCTTCGCGTCGAGATACTTCGGAAGCGACGCGATGCCGTGCTCCCGGACTTGATTGGCAACCTCTGCGATTAATTCGTCAAGTTTGCGAGCATCTGAGCCTTTCATATCCCAGTCCGCGATGGCTAGACGCAGTTCACGCACTCCTTCGTCGAGCCGCTTGGTAGCCCGCTTGTGGTCGAGCTTGAGCCCGCCTACCTCTGTCGTCATCTGCTCAAGAGCCTTCCGCGCGAATCCGATCTGCTCGAGACCAGCTTTGTTGTACTTCTTAACTTCTGCAGCTAGCCACTTTCGTCGCTCGGGGTACAGGTCCATCACCATACTTCGGTCGAGCGATCGAGCATGCAGTTCACAAACTCCGAACGACCCGCCAGCAGCAACCAAGTGGTCGAAATAAGGCATAACGCTTGGGATCTCCTTGGCCGCATTTGATGCGTGCTGTCGAATCAGTTCCGCCCGCTCGAGCCAATCGCCGAGGGCCATCTGTTCTCTCGTACCGCCGGGTTTTCCAGTCATAGTTCACTCCTCCTGTGATAAGGACACTTGGGAACGGTTTGATCTATCGCCGTGTCCTTTAAAGCGATAGCCGCCGAACAGTCGCTAGCGGAGACTGCCAATCCCGTAGGGATTGCCGGTCTATAGAGCTCCGTGGGCGCGGGTCCCCTAAACTGCGTTTAGGAGTTACCTCGCTTCCGCCATCAATGCCAGTCGCAGGCGCACAGGCCGCTCAGACGGAGCTACGGCACGTCAACAGCCGCCCCTTCTACAGACAGGCAATCCCTCCCGGATTGCCCGCCTACCGTTTGGCCCACGAACATGCGAGTCATCGACTCTGGGCGGCATCGAATCTAACTCAGCGGCACTGCCTGACCAGCCTGCACCCAGATGTACTCCCATAAGAACAAGCCGGCGAGTGCGAACAGTGAAGCCAGTATGGCAAGTGTCTGATATTCCGCCGCGCCGCTTAGGAGCGTAAGTAACGGCAATATCACTCCAAGAATCACAGCACCTCCCCAAAACATTTTTCGGAAGATTCCTCTGGTGATCAACCGCACCGCGCGTCTGCGCTCGACGTTCTCTTCCGGCATAAACAGCTCACCGGCAATCAACACTGCATCGGCCACCAGCGCGCCTATGAACTCGTAATACAAGAACGACCATCCCGGACCGGTCAATGTGCTGCCGAATATGATCGAGTCGGCTACGACAACCAGCATCAACACCGCGGCGCCGGCTACTATCGCCTGAACAAGCAGATGCAAAGGCGTGAGAGTGCTGTGCCAAAAGACGCGCCCACGAGCTTGCCGGAATAGGAAGGCTGAATACACTGCCGACATCATTGCGAACAGAGCTCCGAAAAACATCACCGGCCCCTCGGCTTGGAACAGACCCACCAATGGAATAAGCATCCACGCCATCAACAGTGCGCCAAAGATCACCAGGATGTATCCTCCAAGAACCAGCCACGATTTCCATTGCGGCCGGAAGAGGATGCTCAAGAACCTGTCGGGCCGCTTGAGGTCCCAGACCAACAGCCCCACGG
>JBASRM010000369.1:0-9810 GCA_049273835.1 Blastocatellia bacterium
GCTTTCGGAATATCTCTTCATACAGCGCCTCTGTTTCTTCCCGGTTCTGGTGCGCTATACTCATACCGTTGTCCAGCACGTACTCGTCTTTGTCCGCATCCGTCTTGTGCTCGGCGGAAACCACGTAAGCGATGACCCGCGTCTGTGAAGCCTCTACTTTTAACTGAACAACAGCCTGTTTGATCTCTGGAACACGTAGCAGCGCAGCTTCGATTTCCCCAAGCTCCACCCGGTTTCCTCTGACTTTGACCTGGCGGTCGGCTCTCCCCAAATACTCCAGGGCGCCGTCGGGATGGTATTTGACAATGTCAGACGTGCTGTACATCCTCGCCCCCTTGTCGCCGAACGGATCCGGGAGAAACTTCTCCGCAGTCAGATCCGGCCGACCAAAGTAACCCCGCCCGACACCCGCCCCCGCAATGAACAACACCCCAGGCACCCCGATCGGAACTGGCCTCAGTCCCTGATCCAACACGTACAGCCGAACGTTAGCCAGTGGTTTTCCTATCACCGGCGTGTTCGGGTGCCTGGACACTTCAACCGCGGTTGCGTCCACCGTGCATTCCGTTGGGCCGTACACATTATAGAACTTGACTCTCGTCGCCTGGTTTATCAGCCCCCACATCCGCTGGTCTATTGCTTCACCTCCCACCAGTATCTTTTTGGGTGTGAACCCCTCCCCCTCCAGCAGACCGGCCTCAAGCATCAGGTTCAACTGCGATGGCGTCGTTTCCAGCAGCTCCAACTCCTGACCCTCGATAAACTCGATCAACCCCTCCCCGTCAGCCCTGATCTGCTCGGGCACGATCACCAGCGTGTGACCGGTCGCCAACTGAATCACCTGCTTGATCGAACCGTCAAACGCCAGCGGACCGTTCAGGCTCACCACAGAACCTCTCTGGTGATCGTATATCGCATCATCCAGCGCATACAGTAGATTTGTTACTGAATGGTGTTCGATCATCGCCGCCTTCGGAACCCCAGTGGAACCCGAAGTGAAGATCAGATACGCCAGATTGTTGGGCTCCACTGCCACCTCGGGGTTTTCCCCGCTGCATTGGCTGATCTGTCCTGCCTCCACTTCCTCATCCAACTCTATCACCGTCGCTATCACCGTCCCTTCGGTCTCAGGCAATAAACCGACCAGCTCCCGGTGGGTCAGAATCAGACTTGGACGCGCCTGCTCCAGCATGAGCTTGAGCCTTGCCCTCGGCTGCGCGATGTCCAGAGGTACGAAAGCTGCCCCTGACTTCCAAACCGCCCACAGCGAGCTGATCATATCAATAGAACGGTCCAGGAAAAGCACCACTCTTGATTCAGGCCCAACGCCGCGACTGATGAGACGATGCGCGAGCCGGTTAGCCGAAGCGTTGAGTTCGCTGAAAGTGATCGACTGGTGAAGGAACTTAACCGCTGTGCCATCAGGGCTCTGCTCGGCCTGAGCTTCCAGAAGCTGCTGAATGCTACGGAACACGCCGAAGCTCTGGTGAGTCTTATTCCATTCCACCAGCACTTTTGCACTCAGGTCAGGCCCGAGCACCTCCAGCTCTCCCACTGGAAGCTCAGGGTTCCCAGCAGCGCTTTCCAACAGCCGCGAGAAATAACTCATCAGCAACTCAACGGAACCCGATTCAAATCGAGCCCCATCAAACCGCAGACATAACGTCAACGAGTCAGTCAGCCGCAGACACGACAAACACACCTTGAATCTGTCGATATTCGACTGATGCTTCACCAGCGAAAAACTCACTCCTCCCCACTCCCTCTTCTCTTCACCCTTCTCATATTCGAAGGCTATCGGGTAATCATACGAGCTTGAGGTTTCTTCGCTGAGCGGCAGCTCGTCCGAGGTGAAGTAGGTTTCCCAAGCCTGGGCTTCGCTCAACGTCTTACTCACTCTTTCCAGCGCCTTGCTGAAGGGAGATCTGTCTCGGAACTGCTCGACGACGGGCAACCTCTTGGCGAACAAACCCAAAGCTCCTCGCAATTCTTCAAACTTTCTGCCATCGGCGAGAACTCTCACCGATACCTCCGAGTCTCCCGTGAGCTTGTAAATCAGGATTTGCCAGCATGCGAGCAGGAAGCTTGCAGGTGAAACGTTGAAGCGCCTGGCCGCCGACTCAATTCGTTCAATTAACTCGGGACCAATCGTGAGATCGATTGTTTCCAAAGCAGATTGCCGGGACCCTTTCGCTGTCGGCTCGGTGCGCTCCGTCTCGAGAGGAAGCACAATCGCTCTACTCGAACTTCGAAGCTGTGCTTGCCAGAACTCTGCTCCATTACTTGCGTCCTCTCCTTCAAGTAATTCATTCTGCCACTCCGAGAATTGGATATATTGCAAAGGCTCATCAACAGGGTCCTCCCCTGAAAGCTGCCAGGCGTAGCACTGGCCTATCTCGCGAAATAAATTTCTCAACGTGTAGGCGTCCGAGCAAATCGAGGGGATATCGAGAAGCAAGACATGCTTTTCGCGTGATAGCACCTTGAGGCAACACCTGAGCAGCGGTGCTCTGCCGAAATCGAAGGGAAGCGCCGCTCTCTCTTTGAGAATCTCTTCAAGCCAATTGTTCTTGCTCAAGCCGCATGAATCGATTTCCATGCAGATTGCTGCAGCGTCGGAGATCACCTGAATAGGAATCTCCATTCCCGGCAGGCATTCGAACGATGTCCTGAGTATGTCGTGACGATCTACTACCTTTTGAAGAGCTTCATTCAAAACGTCCGTGCGAAGCTCTCCCTCTATCAGGATCGCGCACTGAGCGCGGGCAACAGAGCCCTGCTGTTGCGCCAACCAAAGACGCTTCTGATGCGGAGAGAGGCGGTAACCTTCAATAACTTTTCGCTGTTGCACTTCCGTGAACCCCTCTGGCAAGACACGAAGTTGAATGCTGTTGAATCGCAATCACTATGTAGGCAGTTCCATGCCTGCTGAGACCTCGGGATTGGCATAGAGCTCGGCCAGGGCAACGAGTATCTTTCGCGGTCCGACGAACGGCTCGCGCCCGTGCGACGCCAGGAAGTTATCGACCATCAGAATATCTCCTTTCTGCCAGGGAAAACTGATGGCCGCCCCTTTGTAGGTTTCGCGTATCTCGTCCAGCACGGACGATTCAATCGCCGATCCATCGCCGTAAAATGCATTACGCGGCAATTCATCGTCTTTGAATTCCGCCAACAATGCTTCGCGGACCGGCGGAGCCAGGTTCGATACGTGAAACATATGCGCGTGATTGAACCAGACGGTGTCGCCTGTTTGTGGATGAGTCGCAACTACCTGGCGGACGGCGCGCGTCCTCAAGCGATCGTTATCTCTCCATTCAGCCTGCATTCCGGTCTTGCGGCAGTAGCGCATGACCGCTGCTCTGTCCTCGGTCTGAAAAACCTCCCGCCACGACAGATCCACTCCTTCGCCGTAGTTGCGAACATACATTACTTTCTTCTCAACGAATTTTTGCACGAGCTTTGGATTGAGAAGTTTAAACACTCTTCGATCGTCGGCAATGGGCGTTCTACCTCCGTGCTGGGCAGGTTGAGCGCAATAGAACCAAATCTTGGTAGGCCAGTTATGAGAGTAGGACATCTCGTGATGTAGAGGTATGTACTGGTCGGCCGGGTATTCAGTCGAGGTGTAAATCCCTTTGTCCACCTCGATGCGAGGGGCCGCGCGCTCAGAGTAGTCCAACAGCTCGGGAGATATCGCGGTCGCAAACTCTTGAAACTCTGATAACGAACTTACATCGAACTTTCTAAAAAGGATGGCTCCGTGCCTCAACAGCTCTTTCTGAATCAGATCGGTGTTCGCCCTGGCCCAGGCCGCCAGGCGCAAGCTATCGACGGCCGGTTCTACAACCAGCGGAAATCTCGTTTCCAAATCGAGATAACGCGTTTGGATCAGTTCTTCCTGAGAAAGTCTTATGACCCTTCGGGACGTGGTTTTGAACTTCTCGAAGCTGATTTCTTCAGTCGGCCTTTCACTCATGACTGTCGCCTCTCTCCGCATAGAGTGATGGGAGTAAGAATGATCAAAATGGATAGGTTTGGAATCGCCCGTCAGGTGCGGTTCTCGGGCGCTCTCTTGGTCTTTGGCTCTGAGCTGAGCAGCTTATGGTATTCCAATTGTTGGCGCGCTCTTTCTTGCCCGGCCCGCTCTTCGCGTTCCCGCGCGCCGCGGAATTCCAGCAGGGCGACCTCTTCATCGGGATTCGCGACAATGGCCTCAAGCAGGTTTTCAAAATGCTCGTTCATTCGCTCGATTGTTGACGGATCGAACAGTTCCAGCGCGAAGGTGTAGGAAGCGGCAAGTCCCGAAGGCGTTTCCCACATCCACACCGTCAGATCAAGCCTTGCAACATCGAGGTCGAACGCAATCGGAGTCAAAGTGAGGCCCGAAACTTCGGCCTGCCGAATCGGGGCATTCTGAAGCCCGAAGGTGACTTGAAACAGAGGCGTCCGATTCAAATTGCGCTCAGGCTGTAGCTCTTCGACAATCTTATCGAGAGGCAGATCCTGATGTGAGAACGCCGCGAGCGTAGTGCTTCTAACATGGTTTAGAAGCTCCCTGAACGTGAGGACCCTGGTAAGCTGACTGCGCAGCGGCAGCATATTTATGAACATTCCTATCAAGCCTTCCGTCTCCAGCCGGGTTCGCCCGGCAACCGCGGCGCCCACCACTATGTCATCTTGACCGCTGTACTTGTGGAGCAGCGCTTTGAATGCGGCAAGCAGCGTCATAAAAAGCGTAGCGCCTTGCCGGCGGCTTAAGGCTTTCAGCGAGTCGGTCAGCTCGCGCGATAGTCGAAACGTCAGTTGCCCGCCTCTTCCGGTTCGCTGCTGCAGCGGAGATCGATCCGTCGGAAGCTTGAGCGGCGTAATATTCCCCCCCAGATGCTTGCGCCAGAAGTTTAGCTCGTTCTCCAAAACTTCTCCTTGCAAGTATCGGCGCTGCCAATGAGCATAGTCGGCGTACTGAATAGGAAGCTCGGCTAACGGCGACGGTTCATTCTTCGAGAATGCCTGATAGATCGTCGCCATCTCGCCGACGAAAATCCCTATCGACCATCCATCCGAGATAATGTGATGCATCACAAAGAGCAGCACGTGATCATGCTCTCCCAGCCGTAGCAGCTTCGCTCTCATCAGAGGCCCGCTGGGCAAATTGAATGGGCGCTTGGCTTCGATCGATGCCAGCCGCTTAATTTCGCTCTCACTTTCTTCCTCTGACACCTGGCTCAAATCTTCCACAGGCAGGTCGAAAGGCTGCGGCGGCGAAATTACCTGCACCGGCGTTCCACTTTCGTCTGAAAAGTGGAACGTCGTACGCAAAATCTCATGCCGCCGAGTTATTTCCCCGAATGCCCGCCGCAAGGCGTCGACGTCGAGGGCGCCGCGAAGCCTTACAGCCGCCGCCATATTGTATGCCGCACTGATTGGCTCTAACTGGTCGAGGAACCAGAGCCGCTGTTGCGCAAACGATAGAGGCAACCCAAGCTCCCGCGAAACAACTTCAATAGGCATCTCGCGAATGCTGCGCCCTCTTCGCATCGACTCATCAATCTGTCCAGCGATGCCTGAGATGGTTGGAAACTCGAAGATAGCGCTGAGCGGCAGATCGATTTGAAAAACGTTTCTAATGCGCGAAACCAGTTGCATCGCGAGCAGTGAGTGGCCTCCCAGCTCAAAGAAGTTGGTGTCGACTCCTGCCGCGTCGATCTTCATCGCCTCACTCCACAATGCGGCCAGGACTTCTTCTGTCTGAGTCCTGGGAGTACCGAGACCAACCTCCGTATGAGGCTTTAGCCCATCGAGCGGCGGGAGAGCCCTGCGGTCGATTTTTCCGCTTGGCGATTTGGGAAATTCATCGAGCATCACGAAAGCCGATGGGACCATATATTCAGGCAATCGATCTCTCACAAAGGCGCGCAGGTCTGTGACGTTCGGCGCCGCCCCGTTCTCGGTAAGGATGTAGACCAGGAGTTGCTGTTTCTGCGCCGCGTCATCCCTGACAGCAGCCGCTGCCGCTTTCACTCCCGCGCATCGGCTCACCACAGCCTCGATTTCGCCGAGTTCGATACGAAACCCGCGAAACTTGACCTGATCGTCAACTCGACTCAGGTATTCGATGTTGCCATCGGGCAGATAACGCGCCAGGTCTCCAGACTTGTAAAGACGCGCGCCCGGCTCTCGACTGAGTGGACTGGGAATGAATCTGTCCGCTGTAAGGTCCGGCCGATTGAAATAACCACGGCCCAGACTCTCTCCTCCGATGTGCAGCTCTCCGGCGACCCCCGCCGGCACGAGCTCAAGCTGAGAATCCAAAATGTAAACCTGTGTGTTGTACACGGGCTTGCCGATCGAGCTTATGGGCGGCTCGTTTCGATTCGATGTAAAATACGTGACTTGTACCGTCGTTTCGGTAGGTCCGTAGAGGTTGTGTAATTCCGCTTCGATCCCCGAGTCAAAGAAGCGTTGCTGTAGATCGACAGTCAGCGGTTCCCCTCCGCAAAAGACCCGTTTGAGACTCCGGCAAGACCCGAGACCTTCTTCCAACAGCACCCGCAGCAGCGACGGCACGAACTGGACGGTGTGAATTTGCCTTGCGGCAATCGTATTCAGGAGATAAGTAGCGTCTTTGTGACCGCCCGTGCGGGCCATCACCAGTCGCGCCCCCGACAACAACGGCGCATAGAACTCCCACACCGACGCGTCGAAGCTGAACGGCGTCTTCTGCAACAATCGGTCCTCTGGCGCGAGCGGGAACGTCTCGCACATCCAGCGCAGTTGATTGGCCAGCGAGCGATGAGTGATCATCACCCCTTTGGGCTCGCCCGTGGAACCAGACGTGTAGATGACATAAGCGAGACTATCGCCGGTCGTAACGTCTGCATGATTTGATGGGTCGAAGCGGGCGATCTTCTCCCAGTCCCGGTCAAGGCAGACGACGCTCGCCTGATGATGAGGAAGGCTTTCAACCAGCCGCTCCTGCGTAAGCACAATCGGGGCACGACTGTCATTGAGCATGAACCTCAATCGTTGTTCGGGGTACTCGGAGTCGATAGGCAGGTATGCGCCGCCAGCCTTCAAGATTCCCAGCAATCCGACTACCATCTCGATCGATCGCTCGACGCAGATGCCAACCGGTGTATCCGGTCCGACCTGCGCGCTTCTCAGGTATGCAGCCAATTGGTTGGCCCGCGTGTTGAGTTGCGCATAGGTCAGGCTTTGATTTCCCGACTCCACTGCGATCAGGCCAGGAGTTAGCTCCGCTTGCAGCTCGAACATTCGGTGAACAGGATCACGGCGGCCCGATTCGGATCGAGTAGCATTCCATTCCACAAGCATCCGTCTCTTTTCTTGTTTCGCCAACGGGCTTGCGAGGTCAAAGCGCGCGTGCGGATCGCCGCTCATCGCTTCCAATGTCCGCGCATAGTAACCGCAAATGGCTTCCATTTGATCTTCCGCGAACTCGGAGGAGTCGTAATTCAGCGTCAACTGCACGTCTGAGGTATTGAGGCTCTGGCCGAAGGTCGCGATGAACGTGATGCTCGTTTCTTCAAAGCCTTTCGACCCGAGCACTCGTACGTCACCGATGTTGGGTATTCCCTGATAGACGTGGAAGTGGAGGTAATTAAAGGCTGCCTCAAACAACGGCGGTCCGGCTTTGATCTTCTGTAGTTCGGCGAGCGGGAAGCGCCGGTGAGGCATCATCTCGCTTTCCGCCGCAAAAGTCTGCTTAACCAAGTCGATCCACGCGCCTCGCCGCATTTTCACTCGCAAGGGCAGCGTGTTGAGGAACAGACCGAGCACCCTCTCTCCCCCGGCGCCTTCGGGCCGGCCGTTTGACACAACGCCCGTGACCACATCCATCTGGCCGCACAGCAGGCTGAGCACTCTAAGATGCGCCGCAAGCAGGACGGTCTTGAGCGGCACGCTCGCCGCTTCAGAGAGCCGCTTCAATCCCTCCGAGACTTCCGCGCTTACCGGCACGCTCTTTCTCCGTACTCGATCGTGGGCGTACGGTTGCGCCTTCGCGTCGGGCCATCGCGGCAGCCGCGATAGATTCGAATCCACGAGCTTTTCGAGCCAGTAGCGGCGGCTCTCCTCGGAATCGATCGCCTCGCGCTCGAGGGCCACGAAGTCCCTGTAGCTCGCCAGCGGGGGAGGGCCGATTTCATAGACTTCCCGGCCGAGGATCGTGAGGTATTGCTGGAACAGCTCGGTGAGCATGGTCGCAACGCTCCAGCCGTCGAGAATCGCGTGATGAAAACCGAAGCCGAACTGGAAGGTGTTTTCGCCGCGTAGATGAATCTGGAATTTCAGTAGTGGCGCGCGGTTCCAATCAAAACGGGTGCTTTTTTCTCGCGCAATCCAATCGTCGATGGCCCGTTCCTGATCGCCTTCCGGCATTTCGCGCAGATCGTCTACTTGCAGCGGAGTCTCGACCGCCGAGTGTACCAATTGCAAAGGCTCTTCGAAGCTTGTCAAATCGAAGGAGGTTCGAAGAACCGGATAGCGGCTTATGACGATTTGTATTGCCGCATTCAACGCCGCGGTTTCGAAAGGCGCCTGCAGGTGGAAACTGAGGACATCGTGATAGGTGGCCGCGTCACTCCAATACTCGCTGTGGAAGAGCATGCCTGCTTGCAGGCGGGCAATAGGATAGGCATCCTCGATGCCCGCGGGCATTCGTTGAAGATCCTCTTCGGACACAAGACTGAAAGCTTGCTTGTGTGTAACAGGAACATCGGCCCGGTTCAGACTGCGCAGGTTCTGCGCCAATCCGCGAATCGTCTGATGTTGGAACAAATGTTGGAGTGTGAAATCGAGCCCGCGCTCCTGCGCCATCGAGCGGACCTGAATAGTGCGTATTGAATCGCCCCCCAGCATGAAGAAATTATCGTTGACGCCCACCTTTTCGAGCCTGAGCACCTTTGCCCAGATCTCGGCCAGTGCTTGTTCTTCCGGCGTCACAGCCTCTTCGAGATCTTCATCGAGGTCGGGTCTGATCATTCCGGGAACAGGCAGCGCCGTGCGATTGAGCTTGCCGTTAGTTGTAAGCGGCAACTTATCCATCATCACGAAGGCCGAAGGTAGCATGTACTCGGGGAGCTTCTCTTTTAAATAGCGCCGCAACTCGATCGCGCCGACCACGTCCTGCTCATTGCACACGAAGTAAGCGATCAACCGCTTCTCGCCCGAATCTTCTCCGCAAGCTATCACCGCTGCTTCGCCAATTGACGGATGCTGGTTGACTGCACTCTCGATTTCCCCAAGCTCGATCCGAAAGCCGCGTATCTTTACCTGATCGTCTATACGGCCAAGATACTGTATGTCGCGATTGGCCGTAATTCGACCGAGATCTCCCGTCTTATAGAGTCGCGCGCCTGGGTCTTTGCTAAACGGATTCGGAACAAAACGATCCGCAGTCAGCTCCGGCTGATTAAGGTAACCTCGCGCGAGCCCCGCCCCTGAAACGTAGATCTCTCCGGGCAATCCCGCCGGACAGACTTGTTGTGTCTGGTCCAGAATGTACATTCCCAGATCGGGTATGGGCTCTCCAATCATGCTGCCGGGCGCCCGTTTCAAATCCTCCGCCGAGATCGGGCGATACGTGACGTGTACGGTCGTTTCAGTTATTCCATACATGTTGACGAGCGTCGGATTGTCGTGCGGGTGCTTGTCGAACCAGGGTTTCAGGCTTTGCAAGTCCAGCGCTTCGCCTCCAAAAACCACAAAGCGCAACGCCAAATCTTTCGGGTCGATCGAGTCCGCCTGCACGAACTGCCGAAATGCTGACGGAGTCTGATTGAGAAC
>JBASRM010000662.1:0-3589 GCA_049273835.1 Blastocatellia bacterium
CTCGCCTTGTAAATGCGGCTCGCGGCCGCGGCGTCGTCGAGTTCGGCACGCGCCGCGCGCACGGCGCCGAAGCGGGGCTGTTTGCCGCGCGGGCCGCGTACATCGGCGGCTGCGTGGGCACTTCAAACGTTGAAGCCGGTCACCTGTTCGGCATCCCGACATTCGGTACGTTGGCCCATTCCTTTGTGATGTCCTTCGAGGATGAGGACCATGCGTTCCGCGCGTTTCTGAAAGTCTTTCCTGAGACTGCGACGATTCTTGTTGACACCTACGATACGATCGCGGCGGTCAAGCGCTTAGCTCGCAGCTTTGGGAAGTCGATTCCAGCGATCAGGCTCGACAGCGGCGACCTGTGCGGCTTGAGCAAACAGGCGCGGCTGATTCTCGACGACGCGGGTATGACTGACACCAGAATCTTCGCGAGCGGAGACTTGAATGAAGATAGGATTGCAGACCTGATCGCGCGGGGTGCGCAGATCGATTCGTTTGGAGCCGGTACAGAGCTCGCGACATCATATGACGCACCGGCGCTGTCGGGAGTCTACAAGCTCGCGGCTCTCCTGCAAGACGGCCGGCTCAGTATGCGCATAAAGCTGAGTCACGATAAGGCAACTTACCCAGGTCCCAAGCAAGTCTGGAGATTCTCCGACAAAACCGGCAAGTACTCTCACGATGTGATCGCGCTGGCGGACGAAGAACCGCCGAACTCGACCTCGGCAGATGGGTGCCGGCCTCTTTGCCGTCCAGTGATGATGCAAGGACAAATTGTTGGCGGCGACTTCGCTGGAGCATCCGGTAAGCTTCAGTCTGAGAAGACGACCGGTGACCAGAAGGACAAATTCGCTGGTTTGAAACGGGCACGAGACCGAGCGTCAGAAGAGGTGAAGCACTTGCCTGAGGACTTGCTCGCTCTGGATTCCGAAGCCACTTACCCGGTGAGTTTTAGCGCGCGGCTTTCGGATGAGAGAGACCGGATGGAACACCAGATCGCGGCAAAGCATAGGTGATAACATCTGCTCTCGTTGTGTTAGATAGAAATACGTGTTTTCATACGATTCGATTTGCGTAGAGTATTGAGAACTCCGAAGCTATTCAGGGCTTTGTGGAGTTGCACCAGATCAGAAAGCCCTAAATACACAACCATCAAAACATCCCGACGGGTCGCCCAACGTCAGGAGAAGGAGCCCTATGCCTCACGTTCACATCAACTATCTCGCAGTATTG
The DNA here is from genome assembly GCA_049273835.1 of Blastocatellia bacterium. GTDB lineage: Bacteria > Acidobacteriota > Blastocatellia > UBA7656 > UBA7656 > Onstottus_A. Next base: position 1,225 of record JBASRM010000662.1, read on the forward strand.
GTTTCCGCATTGGCAGCCTTCGCGCTAGGCGGGTTGTGGTACTCACCCCTCCTGTTCGCGAAAATCTGGGTCAAAGCTCACGGTTACACCGACGAGCAAGTTCAACAAATGCAAAAAAGCGCCGGCAAGGCTTACGCGGTGTCCGCGCTGTGCCAGTTTGTGATCGCGCTCACTATCGCTGTGCTCGTGGGCTACCTGCACATGGCTCGCTGCGTCCAAGGACTCAAGCTCGCCTTGTTGCTTTGGGCGGGGTTCGCGTTCCCCCTCGGGCTGATGGCCAACATGTTTTCTGAGAAGCGAATCTCCGTGTTCTTGATCGACACCGGATACCAGTTGGTTTACCTGCTGATCATTGGTGCGATCATTACCGTCTGGCAATGAGGCGGTAACGCCGCGATCGTGCGCCTCTCTAGTAGTAGGACGGATCGGCGCTTCCAGTTCAACTCGCCCGGCGAGTGGAAACTTTTTTTTGTCATCTGTACTGAAGCCCTCCCTCTGGTTAGAATGAATACAAGGAGCGCAACAGATGAAGTCCAAGTTTCCGAACAGTGCTTTGATCCTGGTCGACATTCAAAACGATTTTTGTCCCGGCGGTGCGCTGGCAGTAACCGAAGGAGATAAGATAATCCCGACGGTCAATCGCCTGATCGATGAGTTCCTGCTTGTCATCTCGACCCAGGACTGGCATCCGTCAAATCACATCTCCTTCAAGGAGCAGGGTGGGCCCTGGCCGCCTCACTGTGTTCAGAACACGCCGGGCGCCGAGCTTCACCCCGACCTCAAGACCGCCACGATCGCGCACTATTTTCGCAAAGCGTCAGCGCCGGAAAAGGACGACTACTCCGAGTTTGAAGGCAAGGACGATAGGGGCCGCTCTCTTGATGAAGTGCTGAAGAGTCACGAGGTGAGCAAGCTGTATGTCGTAGGGCTGGCCACCGATTATTGTGTCCTGGAGACAGTGCTGGATGGAATCAAATATGGCTACGACGTGTGCGCGGTGATCGACGCAATGCGAGCGGTGAACGTGAATCCGGATGATGAACAGAAGGCGCTTCGAAAGATGGCGTCAAGCGGGGCGCGGCTGATGTCAAGCGATGAAGTTCTCAATTTAGCCGGGACCGCCGCCAAAGCAATCTGACCGGTGCGTCCGTCCGTTGTTGGTTCTCAAGATTGCCTGATCACGCCGCTATCGACCACATCACCCTGCTCACTGATTGACTTGAAGTTCATCTCCTTGTCGTCGACCTCGATAAGCATGAATGAGTTGTCTTTATCATAACTCATCGCGCGCAAGGGGCTTTTCATGTCTATATCCCCGCGTCTCATTTTGCCGCCGGCGCCGGTGATGAAGTACTCGATGCCCTGCTGTGGTTTTGTGCGCTCGTAGACGTGATCGTGACCCGCGAAAACCACTTGAACTCGATACCGGGTCAGAAGAGGCTCAAGGTCCTTGCGAAGTTTCAAGTTCGAACCGTGTTTCTTGCCTGATGAATAGATTGGATCGTGCATTGCGGCTATTTTCCACATCGCTCGCGATCCGCGTAAGGAATTATCAAGCCAATTAAGTTGGCCGTTATCGAAATTCGTTGAGTCGAGCACGAAGAACTCTATCAACCCATTACCCCGTTTGATCGAGTAGTAGCAAGAACCACCCATATTAAAAAGAGGGTAGTTGCATTGATCCGAACGCCCGTCTTCCACGTCGTGATTGCCAAGCGCGGCGTAGAACTTCACTTTCTCTTTCAGCAATCCCGCGAACGGCTCCTCAAAGTTCTTGGCGAAGAGTCGACCGCTCCCGTTCGGATAAATGTTGTCGCCTACAGTCAGCACGAAGTCCAGGGCCGCCTGCTTATGCGTCTCCAGCATCTCTGAAGCTACACCGCACTCATCGCTGCCTCCGGTTCCAAAGTCACCTATGACGGCGAATCTTGTTTTGCTGTCGTCAGACTCGAAACCGAGGATCGAAGTGGGCTTGATTAGCGTTCCAGCAGTCAGCGTCGCCAATGATGCAATTGCCTGGCGTCGCGTAATCAAGGCAGTTTCCTTTCTCGCCATATCGCTAGTGAGGGCTAACCTTTCAATGGATTGAATTTTTGTTCGACCGTTAGATTATCTCTTACATCAGCATCAAGCAAGCCTTGATTGATGTTTGGCCGCTATTAGAAAACGGAAGTTACGCTGTGCTGCCCTGCGGTGTCGATGGGCTTCTCCGCGGATCGAATTCGCTGGCCTGTCTCGAGCGCTTCGCGAAAGCGCCTATCGCGACCGGTCCTTAACGCAATCACGGTAATCGGCGGTCCTATTCTGCGCACGGTGGCTGAACTTCCAACCTCATTCATCTCCAAACTGTTGGACTATCCTATTC
>JBASRM010000671.1:0-5227 GCA_049273835.1 Blastocatellia bacterium
ATCGCCTGCGCAAACGTAACCAATCTGTTGCTTGCGCGAGCTACAAAGCGCAAACGAGAAATTGCGATTCGGCTCGCAATGGGAGCCAGCCGGTCACGGCTGATCCGACAATTGATGACTGAAAGCCTTTTGCTTTCGCTGGCGGGCGGGACGATCGGCTTTTTCGTTGCGATCTGGTCCAAAGACATCCTTCGCTCGCTGGTCCCCTTTGGAGGCGGACCCAACGGTCAGACCGGCGGCATCGATACGCGCGTGCTCATCTTTGCATTGATAATTTCGGTGTTGAGCGGTCTGTTATTTGGATTAGCTCCGGCGCTGCAAGCATCCAAGCCGGATCTGGTGCCTACTTTGAAAGGCGAGATCACCATGCCGGTGGGGGCGCGCGGGCTGACATTCAATCTGCGAAAGGCGCTGGTGGTTTTGCAAGTCGGTCTATCTCTGTTCGCGTTGATCACTGCCGGCCTGTTTGTTCGCAGCCTGCAAAAGGCTCAATCCGTCAACCCGGGATTCAATGTTGAGAACGTTGTTTTGATGGCGTTCAATCTCGGCCGCGAGGGCTACGCCGAACCTCAGGGCAGAAACTTTCATGACCAGGTGGTCGAACGCATTCGGGCGCTCCCGGGGGTGTTGAATGCTACGGTAGCTCGCGACCGTCCGTTCGGTGGAGGATTTTCAAGGAGCGTCTTTATCGAAGGTCAGGAGCCGCCCCCGGGCGGACGCGGCGTGCTGGTGCAGACGAACAACATCGGACTCGGCTTCTTTGGCACGCTCGGAATCCCGCTGCTGCGCGGCCGCGATTTCGCCGAAGCCGACTCCCCGCAATCCCCCAAAGTGCTGATCATCAACGAAGCGATGGCAAATCGCTTCTGGCCGGATCAGGATGCTGTCGGCAAGCGGCTCAAGCTGTTCGGCGATGAGGACTTCCGCGAAGTAGTCGCGATCGTTGCCGATACCAAATACAACAGCCTCACCGAACCCCGCAGGCCGTTTATGTACATCCCGCTGCGCCAGGAATACGCGCCCCAGATCAATCTTCACGTACGAACCTCTTCCGACGCCAGAGGGATGATCGCCGCCTTTCGAAAAGAAGTTCAGGCGATCGATCCGAGCTTGTCGGTTCTCAACATTCAGACGCTGAGTGAGCGGGTCCAGAACTCTCTGGGCGGGGAGCGAACGCAAGCGACGCTGCTTGGATCGGGCGGCATTCTGGCGCTGATTCTTGCCGCGATCGGGTTGTACGGCGTGATGTCGTACTCGGTAGCTCAACGCACGCGCGAAATTGGAATACGCATGGCTCTGGGCGCCGGCCGAAGCAACGTGTTGGGGCTCGTGTTGAAGCAGGGCTTGGCGCTGGTGTCGGCGGGCGTGGTGCTTGGGCTCGCGGCAGCCTTTGCTGTAACGCGTTTGCTGGCGAGCTTGCTGTTCGGCGTCAGTGCAGTCGACCCGATGACATTCATCGGTACATCCGCCGTTCTGCTGATCGTTGCTCTGATAGCCAGCTTCGTGCCTGCACGCAGAGCCACAAAAGTAGATCCGATCATCGCGCTGCGATATGAGTAAGCGACGAAGGTGGTCAGGGTTCATGGTTCAGAGTGCCGGGTTCGTGGTTCTGGGTTCCGGGTTCAGGTTTGTGCGTTCGAGTTGGTTCCGGGTTCGTAGTTCAAAGTGCGTAGTTCCGGGTTGGTGCTTCAACTTCGTGGGTTCCAGGTTCGTGGGTTCGGACTTGAACGTGACGCAAACTTCTAACTCTGGAATCTGAAATCTGGAATTTGGAATCTGGAATTTGGAATCTGCCATCTGAATCCCAGAACCCCAGCGAAACCCTGAACCTTATCTTATGGAAACCAACCCGAAACCAGAACCCCTGAACCCTGAACCAATCTTCGGAGGATCGATGTCAACTCTTCTGCAAGACATAAGCTACGGTGTTCGAATGCTAGCCAGGCATCGCGGTTTAACGATCGTCGCGCTACTAACTCTCGCGCTGGGAATCGGCGCCAACACCGCGATTTTCAGTTTCGTGAACGCCGTGTTGCTGCGTCCGCTGCCGTTTGACCAACCTGACCAGTTGGTTCTCGCTTTCAGCAAGACCAGTAAAATCCCCCGAGACTGGGCGACCTACCCCGACCTCCAAGACTGGCGCAAGCAGAGCCAACTGTTTAGCGAGTTCGCTGGGTTCGCAGGACAAAGCGTCAATCTAACCGGCAGAGAAGATCCAACACGCGTAATCGGTTGTTTCGTATCAGCCAATTTTTTCAGCACACTCAGGGTTGATGTAGCGCACGGTCATGGGCTGCTAGCGGGAGAAGACGAACCCGGCGCGGAACGAGTCGCGATAGTCAGCTACGCAACCTGGCGCGATCGGTTCGGCTCTGACCCGAACATGATCGGAACCCCGCTGATTCTAAACGGCCAGCCGTTCACGGTGGCCGGGATCCTGCCCGATGGATTTCATTTTCAGTTTGGCGACGCGGATGTTTGGATGCCGATTCAACACTATCCCAACTTCTCAGTGGATCGCCGGAAAAGCGCCGCCGCCGTGATCGGCCGCCTGAAACCCGGCGCGACGCTCGAGCAAGCTCAATCCGAGATGGATACGATCGCGGGCCGTCTTGCGCAGCAGTACCCGGATACAAATGCCGACCGCGGTGTACGGCTGGAGAGATTTCAGGATTTTGTCGTGGAAGATCTGCGCCCGTCGCTGCTCGTGCTTCTGGGTGCGGTCGCGTTTGTATTATTGATCGCCTGCGCGAACGTCGCGAACTTGCTGCTTGCTAGAGCGCTCACCCGGCAGAAAGAAATGGCATTGCGCGCGGCGCTTGGCGCAAGCCGTGCCCGGCTGGTGCGCCAACTGCTCACTGAAACGGTTGTGCTCGCTCTGGCCGGCGGAGCGCTGGGTTTAGTGGTTGGGGTGTGGGGAACAGATTTGCTGGCCGCCAACACTCCTTCGGATCTGCCTCCCGGCGTGACCGTCAAACTCGACCTGCCAATCCTGGGCTTCACGCTGGGCATTTCTCTGCTGACGGGGTTGCTGTTTGGCCTCGCTCCGGCGCTGAAGTTTTCAAACCCCGATGTCTACGAAACGCTAAAAGAAGGCGGCAAGACTTCGGGCGCCGGATCGGTGCGCAGCGGCGCGCGGGGCGTGCTGGTCGTTTCGCAGGTCGCGCTTGCGGTGGTGCTGTTGGTTGGATCCGGGTTGATGATCAGGAGTTTTGCGAACCTTGTTCGAGTAGCCGCCGGTTTCAATTCCGACAACCTTCTTACGATGGAGTATCGGGTGCCGCGCAACAAGTATCCGGAAGGCCGGCAGCAGTGGGACTTTCATCATCAGGTTGTCGAGCGGGTGCGTGCGTTGCCGGGCGTGGACTCCGCGTCGGTAGTGCTCGCCTTGCCGTACAGCGGGAACGGGGGATCGATGAGTTTCATCCCGCTGGATCGTGCCGAACCGCCGAAGGGCGAAGAGCCGCGCGCGCAACGCAACAGCGCCGACCAGTATTACTTCAATACAATGCAGATTCCGCTGCTCAGCGGGCGGGTGTTCAACGAACACGATCAAGTTGGGACACCCCCAGTTGTGGTAATCAATCATACGATGGCGCGGCGCTATTGGCCCGATGAAGATCCTGTTGGGAAGTCAATCCGTTTACTGGACACAGGGATCACCGATACAAATGTCACCGCCTCAATTGTAGGCGTGGTTGGCGACATAAAGCATTGGTCGCTTGACGAAGAAAACGCCTCTCAAGTCTACGTTGCATTCGCCCAAAATCCATTCATCTTTGCTACGCTGGTGGTTCGCACCCAGCCTGAACCGATGAGCATGGCCAACGCCGTTCGCGGCGCGGTGTGGTCGGTAGACAAGGATCAGCCGGTGTGGAAGGTGCGGACGGTCGAGTTTTTGATTAACCGCAACCTTGGCCCGCGGCGTTTCCTGATGTCCCTGCTTGGAGGGTTTGCGGGGCTTGCGTTGCTCCTGGCCGCGATCGGGATTTACAGTGTGATTTCTTACTCGGTGACTCAGCGCACGCACGAGATCGGAGTGAGAATGGCGCTCGGCGCGAAAGCTGTAGATGTGCTCAGGCTAGTGGTCGGGCAAGGCATGACGCTGACCTTGATCGGAGTCGGCGCCGGTCTTGTTGCCGCTTTCGGGTTGACCCGTTTGTTGGCGGGCATGCTCTTCGGCGTAAGCGCGACTGACCCTGTTACCTTCGTTGTCATTTCAGTACTCCTGGCAGGAGTGGCACTGGGAGCCTGTTTGATTCCTGCCAGACGCGCGATAAAGGTCGACCCAATGACCGCGCTTAGATATGAATAGGGGTTTCAAGGAAAGGTGAGGGCTCAGAGTTCAGAGTATTTCAGATGTCATGGAATTACATGGAATCTGTAATCTGGAGGTTCGAATCTGGAATCTGCACACTCTGAGCCCAATCCGCCGGAGGATTTATGGAAACTATTCTTCAAGACCTAAGATACGGATTCCGAATGCTGCTCAAGCATCCCGGATTCACCACGGTCGCAGTGATCGCCCTCGCGCTTGGCATCGGCGCTAACACTGCAATCTTCAGCGTGGTGAATGCGGTCCTCCTGCGCCCGCTTCCGTTCCCTGAGCCCGAAAGATTGATGGTGGTTTACGAATCGCGCACCGATCGCGGAGTCTCCCGTTCATCGGTCTCATATCCGAACTTCGCCGACTGGAGGGATCAAAACAGCGTCTTCGAGCGAATGTCTTCATACCACGACAGCGATTTTGTCATGACCGGTGACGGTGAACCGGCGCGGCTACAGGGTGCGGTCGTGAACGCCGATTTGTTTCCGCTGCTCGGTGTAGCGCCAATACTCGGACGCCCGTTCCTCCCAGAGGAAGATAAGCCCGGCGACAGCGGCGGTGTCGTCATGTTGAGCCATCGGCTCTGGCAGCAGCGGTTCACTGGCGATCCCAACATAATCGGCAGATCAATCGTGCTTGGCGGCAAAAATTATGTCGTTGTTGGAGTGATGCCACAGGGATTTCAATTCCCGGTCGGCAGCGACCCGGTGGATCTATGGTCGACGGTTGCGGTCGATTCGGGAATGTTCACTCAGCGCGGGGCGCATTACATGCGGGTCATCGCACGCCTGAAGCCCGGCGTCACGCTGGCTCAAGCAAAAGCTGAGATGGATGGGATCGCCGGCAACCTGGAACGTCAATACCCGGACGAGAACTCGCATCGCGGGATCAACATCGTGC
>JBASRM010000673.1:0-3528 GCA_049273835.1 Blastocatellia bacterium
CCGCGCATTGAGCCTGATGTGGAAGTTCGGCGAATCACAGAGGGAATCCGGGAGGCAAAGTTTCGAGACCGTTTCGAAGTAGTGTCCGCGCTTGCAGCGAGACGTAGCACGATTATCCAACTGCTTCTCCAGCACAAACCAGATATTGTGCACTTCGCGGGGCACGCAACGCTGGGCGCGATTTTCCTTGTATCAGAAGGCAATACCTACGCGCCCGTCCCCCCCGAGGCGCTGAAGGCGATCTTCAGAGAACTTGAACACAAAGTTCGACTGGTATTCCTGAATGCCTGTTTTACCTCGCTACAGGCAGAAGCGATAGCCGAAGTCGTGGATTGCGCCGTCGGCACCGAAAAAACCATCTCCGATCGGGCGGCAATTGTTTTTGCGGCTTCTTTTTACAGCACGCTCGGCTACGGGACCACAGTTGGAAGCGCTTTTGGTCTCGGGAAGGCTGAACTCCTAAAGGAGGGCTTGCAGGCTCAAGCTGATCCAAAGCTTCTGACGAAGCAGGGGGTCGATCCCTATCTTATTCGCCTCGTCGGTGGAGACAGCGCGACCGCTTCAGAGGAAACCAAAGCTGCACCCGAGATCGATACTGATCCCACCGGCCGCGTCTATCTCAGTAATGCGCCGACAAGGAGGTCTGAAACCCGCCTGATCGCTTCTGCATTGCTCGACCGCGGTGTTCCGCTCTGTGAAGAAGCGCTGTCGGATGACAGGCAGTTTATGGACGACGCAATAACCAAGGTCCTTCGAAGTCCCGGCACTGCCGGCGGATTGCTTGCACTGACTCGTGATGCCGTCCTTGCGCGGTCCGTCACGAGTGTTGAGCTCCCCCCGATGCTCGAGCGAGCAAACAAAGGTAACGCCTTCTTCGTTGTCGCAGCCCAGTTCTCAGACTTCAATCCAGGCGATGTCGCTGTACAGCTTCGTTCTCAAGGTACATCAATAAAGACGATTTCAAAGAAGAAGGCCGGACCTGCCGAGGCAGCAGAGATCGCGAGACTTGTTCTCGATCGTCGCATCGCCGCGATTCACAAGAGCCTTCCTCCAAGCGAGCCGCTCCGTCTCGAGCTGTATACCAAAGTACAGCCCGCGTTCAAGCAGGGAACGGCGTTGCTCATAGACTGGGTCGAGCGATTCACGCCAAAAGTCGCTTCGCGCGAGACCTGGGACAAGTGCTTGCTACCGGCGCTTCAGGATATCGTTCGAGCAATCGAAAGGAACGCAACGGGACGAGCAATTTTGGCGGATGGCCGCCCGTCCTTACCGGCAGCGATTGCACTGGGTTGTGGTTTCATCCAGCCGAAGGACATCAAGATTCAATGGGCTCAACACACGCTTGGGCGCCCAGATCAGTTGTGGAGCATCGACGCGCGACGCGAAGAAAGCGGCCTTGAGCGCAAGACGACCGCTCAACATCCCGGCGCCAGAGACCTCGCTGTGCTTGTGTCTGTCACTTCGAACGTAGAGCAAGTCTTCGAGGCAACACTCGATCTTCCGCCTTTCCGTGCGATCACTCGAGCGTGGAAATCGCCATTCGGAATCGAAGCCATCGCCAACGCCGCGCAGGCTGCGGACGCCGCTTTCAAAGTCCGGGATGCAGTAAGAGACGCGATGGCTAATTACCCCAATCTCGGCACCATTCATTTGTTCATGGCGGTTCCAGCCGGACTCGCGATGATGATAGGTCAACTGCTCAACGTGTTGGGCCCGGTCCAGACTTACGACATGGAGTTTGGTGACGCTGGCAGGCGCTATCGCGCCGCGGCGCTGCTTACGCCGTCCGAATCGACCCGTTGAGCTGAGCAGGTCCAAAAAAGAGAGATATGTCTCCGGACGTTTTTTCAGAACTTAACTTGGCGAGATTCGAGCTACGCTTGCGGGCGCGCGAATCCGCAACCTTGCCTTTGTTTCTCGGATCGACCTTGCGCGGGGGATTCGGGCACGCACTGAAACAAACCGTTTGCGTAATGCCTCATCGAAACTGCGAACGGTGCATGCTCTCGGACCGGTGCATTTATCCCTATTTATTCGAGACTCCACCGCCGCCGGGGCTTGCGTTTTTGCGAGGTCAACAACGCGCGCCTCATCCATTTATCTTGTCACCGCCCAGCCCGTTTGAGCCAACCGTTGCAAAGACCACAAAGAGCAGCCCTGCTTCCGAATGCACTCGCGCGACGGTCAGTCCCGCGCTCAGCGACCCTGGCAGCATCGTCGGTTTAGCGGCCGCGGGCGTTTCAGCCCTTCCCGCCCTGCACAAGACGGCCAACGCGCCTCCGACACTGCGCAATGCAAACGGTAGCCGAGGGCGCAACGGCTCGCCCTCGAGGAATCCTTTCGGGTCGCATCGACTGCGGCTCGCATCAGGCGACGAAATAACATTTGGATTGACGTTGATCGGGCGAGCGATCGAATACCTGCCTTACGTCGTGTTCGCGGTGAGCGAGATGGCTCGCAGAGGTCTGGGGTTTGACCGTGCGCGCTTTGAGTTGGCCAAAGTTCATCTCATCGACAAGCGCGAGCCAAAAAGGCTGATCTATTCAGGCGGCTCAAATCGGATAGACATCCAAGACGCCTCCGCAACGAGCCTAGCGGATTTAGTGCGTGCCAGGCTTGAACAGATAGCTGGCGGTTCTCCAGCCTCAACTCGCGGGTGGTTCGACTCTAAGGTAGAGCTGCGGTTCGTGACGCCTACGCGAATAAGAATCGATGGTGACTTGCAGGCAGGAATGAGCTTCGAATTATTGGTGCGCAACCTTCTACGCCGTGTATCACTCTTGTGTGCGGTGCATGGAAGGGCGCGTTTAGACGTTGATTTTCGCGGTCTGATCGACCAAGCGAGGAACGTGAAAACCGTAGCATCGAACCTGAGGTGGTGCGATTGGGAGCGGTATTCGAATCGGCAACAGACGAAGATGACTCTTGGAGGGTTTGTTGGAGAAATTGAGTACGAAGGTCATGCGACAGAAGAGCTGCGCGCCCTCATGGTCGCCGGTGAATTGCTGCACATCGGCACAGGAACGGCTTTTGGCCTGGGTGGGCTAGAGATCGTTTAGAGATGTCTTTGGTACAGGTTTGTTGTTAGCAAGGATAGGTTCGAGTTAATGAGGAGACCGCATGCTGCTTGCGACATGGGACACGGACAAGGTTAAGGAGTACGTATTCGCCACCAGTCGGCTGCGCGAGATTCGCGGTGCAAGCGCACTTCTTGACGAACTCAACGATGATGACGTCGCGAGAATCGTCGGAAGCGTCGTTGGCGTTGAGGGGAAAATATATGCCGGAGGCGGCACGGCCTTGGCGTTACTCGATAGCGAAGCTCAGTTTGACCAAATCACGCAGGAAATTGAGCGGAAATATCGCGACGAGACTCGCACTGCGGAGATCACGGCTGCATGCATCGAGGTCTTCGAGGAAGATTTGGATAAGAGATTCGGGGAGTTAGCGCGGGTCCTCAACCACAAACTTCGCGCGGTCAAAGAAGGCAAGGTGTCGTCCAGAGTTTGCATCTCATCCCCCATCCTC
>JBASRM010000679.1:0-3372 GCA_049273835.1 Blastocatellia bacterium
CGCTGGAACGTAGCAGGCGAACAGCGCGACCGCGATAAGCAGCAACGAAATAATCCCAAAGGTGATGGGATCAGTAACGCTTACGCCAAACATCAAGCTTGCCATCAAACGCGTCAACGCAAAAGCCGCGATCAAGCCGATCGACACTCCTATACCAGTCAGCCGCATCCCCTGCCCGACCACCAGTCTCAAGACGTCGGATGATTGCGCGCCGAGCGCGATGCGGATGCCGATTTCGTGCGATCGCTGTGTGATTGAATACGAAATTACGCCGTAGATCCCCACTGCCGCGAGTGTCAAGGCCACGCCGGCGAATACTCCCAACAGCAACATATTGAAGCGTCGCTGCGACATCATATCGGTAAGGATCCGATCCATGGTCTTGATGTCGTAGACCGACTGGTCCTTATCAATAGCCCACACCTCGCTGCGCAGCGCACCGGCGAAGCTCGCGGGATCGCCGGCGGTCCGAGCGATAATCGTCAGGGCATTGTCCGGGTTTTGAGCTTCTGGAAGAAATGTCTCCGGGCGCACCGGTCTATCGAATCCGGTTCGGCGCATGTCCCCGACCACGCCGACGATGGTCAACCATGGGTTGTCAGGAGCCGGGCCGCCATAAACGAACCGCTTACCAATCGGGTCTTCTCCGTTAAAGAACCGAGTCGCAAACGTCTGATTGATGATGACGACCGGAGTCGATCCCTGAACGTCCCGGTCGTCGAACTCACGCCCGCGTAGCAACGGAATACCCATCACGTTGAAATAGGCCGGAGAGATCGAGTCGAGCGGCACCTCGATGGCTTCAGCTCCGGTCGGCACCGGCCGCCCTTCGATCGAGAAGTTCGTAGAATTCGGCGTGTCGGTGAGGAACACACTCGCGATCGCGCCCACCGATTGCACTCCGGGGACGGTTCCCATTCGCTCCAGGAGCTGCTGATAAAAGCTCACAACCTGTGCCCCGTTGCGATACTTTGTGCCGGGCAGTTGGACGCGCATCGTGAGCAGGTTGTTCGGATTGAAGCCCAGCTCGAATTGCTGAAGTCGCATGAAACTCTTGATCAACAAGCCGGCGCCGATGAGCAGCACAAGCGACAGCGCAATCTCGGCAACGACCAGGAGATTGCGAACTCGTCTGCCATGAATTCCGCCGCTTGAACCTCTGCCGCCTTCCTTAAGCGAGTCGTTCGGATCAGATCTCGATGACTGCAACGCGGGGGCGATTCCAAAGATCATGCCGGTGAGAAGCGATACGCCAAGCGTAAATGCCAGCACCCTGCCATCTATGCCGGTCTGATCCAGACGAGGAATATCCTCGGGGCCCAGCGCCACCAGCAAGTTCAACCCCCACAGCGACAGCAGCAACCCGGCAGCTCCTCCAATAAGAGCCAACAAGGCGCTTTCAGTCAACACCTGTCGAATTATCCGATTGCGTCCCGCTCCGAGGGCCACGCGAATGGCCACCTCCTTTTCCCTCAACGCCGCGCGAGCCAGTAGCAGGTTTGCTACGTTGGCGCAGGCGATCAGCAGAACAAACGCTACCGCGCCCAGGAGGATCAACAGCGCGGGCCTGACCGAGCCGGTCTCCTGTTCGTGCAGCGGGACGAGATTGATCCCGTAGCCCGATTGAAAATACTGGTCATCGAGCCTCTTGGCGATCGCGCCCATATCCGCTCTCGCTTGCTCGATTGTGACGCCTGGTTTGAGCCGGCCGACGGCTTTGTAGGAAATGGAATTGCGCGCTTGCTTGCGTTGAGGATTGATTGCGAGCGGTACCCACAACTCGGTGTTCTTCTCTGGAAACGAAAAGCTTGGCGGCATCACTCCGAGAACGGTTCGGTTGACACCGTTCATATTTATCGGCTGGCCGATGATCCCTGGATCGCCGCCAAACCGTTTTTGCCAGAGCCCGTTGCTCAAGACCACCACCAGGTCTTTGCCGGGTTCTTCTTCCGCCTCGGTGAAAGTCTGACCGATCGCCGGTTCGACGCCGAGGACCGAAAACATGCTGGCGGTAGTCCACGCGCCGACGACTCTCACAGGGTCACCTGTTCCAGTCAGATTGAAACTGCGACCGTTGAAAGCGGCCATGTCTTCGTAGACCTGGTTCTGGTCTCGGTAATCGACGTAGTTCGGGTAGGAATGCCAGTCCTGGGCGACGCCGAGCTTGGGATTATCCATCCATATCATCGAAATTCGATCGGCGTTCTTATAAGGAAGGGGGCGCAGCAGAATAGCGTTGACCACGCTGAATATCGCTGTGTTTGCGCCGATGCCGATGGCCAGCGCCAGGACTACGATAACGGTGAACGACGGCTTTTTGCGAAGCATCCGTATCGCATAGCGAAGATCTTGAAGCAGGGTTTCCATAAAAACCTCCGGAAGAAGGTCGGTCAAGGGTTCAGGGTTTTGGTTTCTGGTTTATGGTTTCTGGTTTGGTGGGCACGATCCCATAACTAGAAACTACAAACCATAAACCAGAACATCAGAGACCCGAACCCTGAAACGGAAGCTAATAGCCAAACCGCGTGCCGTCGTATGGGATTGATCAAAGTGTTGAGGTTGTTACGCCTTCCGAACCTCGGACGGCAGCGGGTCGCTAATCCCTGTGCGCTTGCGGGATGGCACTTCCCAAAACCGGCCATTGCGCAAGCGGTCATAACCCCCTTTAGGATTCCGGCAATCAGAGCCGGCCCTTTCCTGGAAGACAATCCGCGTAGCGGTATCCGCGTAGCGGTAGGCAGCTCGTGGCCCAGGCAAAGTCCGCGCAAGGCACTGGAATTTTACGCAATGCTTGCTTACCTTGGACCGCGAGACGAACTCCGCTGGTAAACGAGCCTTGCAGACCATAGACCTAACGGTGTATTGAGAAAGGGAACTCTTTCAATGGGAGCACTAACAAATGACGAGAAAACTTCTACTGCTCGCGGTCTTATTCGGTCTGACAGTCGACTCCGCATATCCTCAAAGTCGAAGCAGTGACTCGACCCGGCAGCTAAAGGCCGGCGAGGTGGTCCAACTTTCTGACAGCCTCACCGCAAGGGTTACCAGGTCCGCAACCTCGCCCTTCACTCAAATAAAAACAACCGGCAACCAGGTCGTAGTGGTTCTCGATTTCGACGCCGGTAAGAAGGGCGCGACGCTTTCCTACAAACTCACCGCTGATCCAAAATTCTCCGATGTTTACCTGACCATCGGAACCCAAAAGATAGCGCCTCTTGCGGTGATCGAAGACTTTAGAAGCTGGGGCTCTGATAACGACAAGGAGGTTGAGCTTCTTGATCCCGCGGATAAGTCGGGCGGGGTCATCCTCACATTTGAACAAAAGGGCTCAGTCTCCCTGTTGTTTGATGTTCCGCTCGACCAGGCGAGGAC
>JBASRM010000681.1:0-3610 GCA_049273835.1 Blastocatellia bacterium
TGCACGGCGTCCTGCCCATGTTTGAGCACAGCCTCGTATCAATCATCGACGCCCGTCGACGATTGCTCGCGCCTGGTGGGATTTTAATCCCGCGGTCGGAAACATTGTGGGCATCAGTGGTGGAAGCACCTGAATTATACAGCCGCCATACCATGCCGTGGAGTGATGATCGCTACGAAGTGGACTTGCGATCCGCGCTGCGAATCACGACTAACACCTGGCTCAAGGCCCGGGTGAGTCCGGAACAGCTTTTGGCAAAACCAAAGTGTTGGGCTACGCTGGACTACCTCACCCTGGAGAGCCCTAATGTCCGCGGCGAGCTGACCTGGACTTCAGAGCGGGCAGGCATCGGCCACGGACTTCTTGTATGGTTCGACGCCTGTTTGGCCGAGGGCGTGAGCTTTTCAAATGCACCGGGCTCTCCGGAATTGATTTTTGGAACGGCCTTCTTTCCCTGGCCCGAAGCAGTTGCGATTTCCAAAGGGGACACTGTGTGCGCTGAAATACGGTGCGAACTGATCGGTGAGGACTATAACTGGCGCTGGAACACTCGTGTCCTTGATCAAGTCAACCGGTCGCGCGTAAAGGCTGACTTTCAACAATCGCTCTTTGCGGGCGCGCTTTTGTCCTCGGCGCAACTGCAAAAATTATCGTCGGACTATGTACCAACTCTAAGCCTCGATGGCGAGATAGATCGATTCACCCTCGCCTTGATGAACGGAGAGGCTACGCTTGGCGACATTGCTCATAGTGTCAAAGAGCGTTTCCCAACGCGCTTCAAAGAGTGGACGGACGCACTGAAACAGGTTAGTCAGCTCTCGCAAAAATATGGCGAATAGTTCTTTTGAACACTCTTGCCTGAACAGGTAACCGGAACCGAACTGCGATACGATGCTGCAAATCACGCGATCAGGCCCAGTCTTCTCGGGAACGGAAGCGGATCTGGATCGTCTTCGCCTGCAATTCCACGAACAAAACTTTATTAGACTGCTTCACTTCCTGGCACCTGAGCTGCTAACTATCGTTCATGCGCGCCTCGAGCGCGCCCAGTTCCGCGAGAGAATCCATGAAGGGATAGGCTCGAACAAAGAACTCTGTATGGAGGATAGCCTCACTAACAGCCTGTTGCATTTACTGCTTAACAGCCAAAGTCTATTCCAGCTAGTCCAGGCGATTACGGGGTGTGTGCAAATCGGCAGCTTTGAAGGAAGGGTATATAGGAACGTTCCGGACCAGGCACATTATGATGCATGGCACGACGATATGGTCGAGCACCGTTTGATCGGAGTAAGCATAAATCTGAGCACGGCCGAATATTCAGGCGGCATCCTTCAGATACGCGAACGGCAGACAAAGCGAATGATTCAGGAAGTGACCAACGTCGGTTTAGGAGATGCGATTGTCTTTCGATTAGATAGCAGTCTGCAGCATCGAATTTCGAAAGTAGACGGCGCCGTTTCTAAAACGGCATTCGCCGGTTGGTTCAAGTCCGAGCCGGAATTCCTCTCTTTGCTGAAGTAACATTTGAGCGAAACGAAAAGCGCGACCGCCCGAGAATTATTGAGCACGAATAGCACAAATCGGAAATAGACGACTTCGTCATATGAATATACTTTTGACGCCGATGGGCTTGATGAAGAAAAAGCTGGGAAGTTGGATTCTGCTTTGGATTTTGTTTTTTTTGATTTGCTTAGGCCTGGGCTACCCCACACTGAACCGTTACGATCCTCGCACTGCCGGCGGAACGATTGATTCGGTTGATTACTATAAGCTCGTCACAGTTGGCCCCGAGGGCGCTGAAGATATCGGCAAGGGCCGAATCTTGGTGCCATATGTCGCCAAGCCATTTTATTGGGCGGCCAGGGGTCGGGTCCGCACCTGGGACCCTGCACTGTTTGGCTTGCTCATAGCCAATGCTTTGTTCACTGCTATTACGGCGTGTTTATTAGTGAGCGTAGGTTATCAAACAGGGTTGGATCTTGCTATTGCTTTGTTGGGCTCGATGCTCTACTTGTTGAATTTCGCTATTCCGAATTTTCACCTCGCTGGCATGGTCGACTCGGGGGAAGCTTGCGCGTTGATGGCGTTGACGTGGACACTCTTCGCGCGCAAGTGGTGGGTGTTGCCGGTTCTGGGCGTCTTCGGCGCTCTCGCAAAGGAAACCTTTGTGCCGCTCGCAACAGTCTTCGGGTTAGTATGGTCGACTGTCGAAGGGCGACGACGAGGTTTCCGATCTTCACCGCTTGTGTGGACAATCGCACTGGGAGCTACTAGCCTCTTAACCGTGATGGTTCTTCACTCGATGGTGTATGGGCATATTGTTTGGCCCTGGAATATTGCCTTCCAGGTCGATAGAGCATCCGATTTTCTTACCGGGCTCATTCACTGCATTTCGGATCGGTCCTTCTGGTACATGTTCGTATGGCTATTGCCTCTTGGAGTGTGGCGATTGAGGCATCTGCCAAAGCCCTGGGTGCTGGCATCAACGGCCGCCGCGATTACCGCTCTCGCGATGGGAGCGTACCGTGATTCATTTGGTAATGTGGCACGGCCGGTATTCAATGCAGCCGGCCCTATCTTGAGCCTATCGGTTGCAATTCTGGTTGCGGAAGTCGCCAGAGCGGCGACAGCGTCTGCAAGGGGAAACGTATCCGATTAGATACCGCCGTAAACTTAATAAGAAGATAAAAGCAATGGTTCTCCGCCCTGAAGCCGAGCTGCTCTTGTGCAATGCCAGGACTGACTCTAGCTTCCAGCGGTCCGAGCAGATCAAAACATTGCTGCGGAGAGACATTGATTGGGACTATTTATTCCAGGCAGCGCAAAGGCATGGAGTCGTGCCGCTTTTGTACCACTTCCTTGATGAAACGTATTCGGAGTTGATACCCGGCACAGTATCAAACCAACTTCAAGAGCTCTGTCAAAACAATACAAAGATAAATCTTTTCCTCACGGCGGAACTGCTCAAGCTTCTTAATCTGTTTGAAGAAAATGGCGTCCCCGCCATCCCCTACAAAGGGCCGGCACTTGCCGCCTCGATCTATGGAGACATTGCACTCCGGCAGTTCGTAGACCTCGATATTTTGGTTCGTAAACGAGATGTTCTAAAGGTCAAAGAATTACTCGTCGCTCACGGATGCCAACCGGAGTTGGATCTGACTCCGGCGCAGGAAAAGCCCTTTCTCGATTTTCACTACGATTATGCATTCCTGTGCAGCAACAAAAGGGTGCTAGTCGAGATCCATTGGGAAGTTACGGAAGGGTTCTTATCCTTTCCGCTCGATACTGAGCGCTTGTGGGAGCGCCTCGAGCCTGTCGAGATAGCCGGAAAGCGGGTGCTGACGCTTTCCGCTGAAGATTCGCTGTTGATTGTCTGTGCTCACAGCTCGAAGCACCTCTGGGAAAGGCTCGGATGGATATGTGATGTTGCCAGGCTCGTTGAATCTCATAAGCACATCGATTGGGAACGGGTTTTGAAGAATGCTATTGCATTGGGCGGTGAGCGGATGCTGCTTCTCGGGTTATATCTGGCGCATGATCTTTTGGGAACTTCTCTTCCGGAAAGTATTTTGAAAAGGTCCCAGTCCGACGCATTGGTGAGATATCTCGC
>JBASRM010000700.1:0-2109 GCA_049273835.1 Blastocatellia bacterium
ATTCTCGAGAGAAGCGGTCGGCGCACAATTATGAAGCAGCGTCGCTGCAAACGGCAACTGATGAGTTTTGCGGTGGTGTTCCGTTTGAGGTAGGGGCAGGGCTTGTCTGTACGGTATCAGGAGATCCTTTACACAATGTTCTCAGTACATCCTTTACAGTCGAGCGACAGGATATCCTCCGTAAAGAGGAGGAATCAAGATGCCGTGGAAGAGCGAGACTGTTATGGATCAACGGATAGAGTTCATAGTTCGAGCGAAGTTGAAAGAGGGCTCGTTCAGCGAGCTGTGCAGAGAATTTGAGATTAGTAGACCAACCGGTTATCTATGGCTGAAGCGGTATGAGGAGATCGGCAGCATAACTGGCTTGCAGGAGAAATCACGGCGACCGATTAAGAGTCCGCTCAAGACGGAAGATGAGTTAGAAGAATTAGTAGTCGGGTTTCGCAGGAAGCAAGGATGGGGAGCGCGGAAGATTCAGGAGTTGCTGGCAAAGGAGGGACATCAGCTGGGGGCAGCGACGATCCACCGGATCTTGGTGCGCAAAGGGTTGGTGATGGCGGATGCAGCGGACCGGAAAGCAACCAAGCGGTTTGAGCGCAATGAGTGCAATCAGATGGCCCAGATGGACTTCAAAGGTGAATATCAGGTCAGAGAGGGGAAGAGCTATCCGTTATCATTTCTGGATGACCATAGCCGCTACGCGCTGGGCCTTTGGCCGTTGGATAGCACCAAAGCACAGGGCGTCCACGATTCGCTGAAGTCGCGCTTTCAAGAGGTGGGAGTGCCAGAATCAATCCTGACCGATCACGGCACACCATGGTTCAGCACGACAAACGGGCACGGGCTGACCTGGTTGTCAGTGTGGCTGATAAAACAGGGAATTACTTTGAAATTCTCGGGGATTCGGCATCCTCAGACCCACGGAAAGGTCGAGCGATTTCACAGGACGTTGAAGGAGCGGACCCGTCATCGAGGGTTGCCTGAGACACTCGATGAATGGAGAAGGTGGGCGCCAGAGTTCATCCATGAATACAACTACGAGCGGCCACACGAAGCACTCGGTATGAAGACACCCGGAGAGATTTATACACACGATAACCTGCGGCCCTACCAGGACAATCCTAGAGAGTGGGAGTATACAGGCGGAGAAGTAAGAAGACTCAATACTCAAGGTTCGCTGTATTATCGCGGGCGGCGCTATTTTGTTTGTGAAGCTTTGGCCAACGAGCGAGTGAGAACGGATGAGCTTGATGATTTATTGGTAGTGACGTTTCGTGAGACGACGGTTCGCGAGATCAACCTCCGGACTGGGAGCAGCATTGCGGTGGTGCTTGCTGCGCGTAAGAAATCCGAGTCGGAAGCTGGAGCCTGACTAGCAACGGTCAACGAAGTTGCAATAGAGCACGCATGAGTTTTCTAAGGCATCCGGGAATCTATCGAGACGGACGAGGAAGCGACCGTTCGGCCGCTCCCTCGCTCATCCTCTCGATGAGTTCCCAGTTGGCTATTCCTGGTGGGTTGCTCTCCAGCAGAGCCCACTTCCGCTTCACCAACCAGCAAACATTATGCGACACGACATGGGCGGGCGCTAGGTTGCAGTGAAAGTGTAAAGGATGTACTGAGAACAAACTGTAAAGGATGTCCTGAGAACGTTCACACAGAGGGCCGCCCCTACATGCCGCTGAAGCTCCCACTCTAATACCTCAATTGTTCGAAAACATCTTGAAGAAGTCGTCCACGGAAGCAGGCGGCACTCGCGCTGTCCCGAGATTCTCTTCCACGTGCGAACGCTTGCTCATCCCGACAAGCGCGGTGGTTACGCCCGGTGTTGACCGAACGAATTGTATCGCTCGCTGCGCGTCAGTATTGAGACCTGCCAATGCTTCGGCGACGAACGGCGGAAGGTTCTGCGTGAGCTTGGACTGCAGGATCGAAGCGCTGCACATCACCGTGATGCCGAGCCGGTCCGCTGCCATCAACGTCGAGACCGGCTCGCCGTCGACGATCTGAGTCGCTTCGGTTATCGCCTCGGGCATCGCAAGGTTGTAAGGCAACTGAATAACCCTGAAGCGATGCCCGTCGCCGCCGACTTCTCGCGCTATCTTTACC
>JBASRM010000718.1:0-16389 GCA_049273835.1 Blastocatellia bacterium
CTTCTCCTTTAGGAACAACTCAAGATGAGGACTCTTTGGTGCTGCAAACTACAGATTCTTTGCGAAGAATACTCTTAGCGCGATTTGGACGCAAGAAAAAACAACTAGCGAAATGTCCTGTTTGCTAGCGAATCTTCCTGCCTTCCGGAGCTAGGCTGTCCGCGCCGGAGTTCAAACACGATGCCCGGTATTGCGAGGGCCTGGAGCCGTAAACTACCTTGAACTCACGCATGAAGCGAGTGCAGTCGTTGTACCCGATCTCACTCGCGATTTCTTTGACGCTCATCAAGGATGTTTCGAGTAGTTCACGCGCTTTTTCAAGCCGAGCCGACTTGAGATATTGCATAGGTGATGTCCCCACCTGGGTCTTGAAGAGATGGGACAAGCGCGAGCGAGTAAGCCCGACTGATTCGGCTATCTGGGTAACAGTCAACGAGCGATGCAGGTTAGCTTGCAAGAACGAAATCGCAGCTTCGGTTTTGGGACTCATCACTTCTCCGACCCAGGACAATTGATGTGGTGAGATATTACATCCGGCGAGGAGGCATTTCAAAGCGTTCTTAGCCGCATTTTGTACTGAGCTATTTGTTGCGGTCTTCGTTCCGGTGGACCGTGATCGGGTTAGCTAACAGCAATCCTGCGGCGCCTCGGTACACAACTTCTAAAGCCCGGGTGTCAGCTAAAGAAGGTCAGCGCTCAGCCATGACGGAGCCTATGACAGAGTTCAAGGTATCCACCGCGAAGTCTATCTGCTCGCGGTCCACGATCAGCGGCGGCGAGAAGCGCACCGATGATTCACCCGCGCCTTGAATCACAAGACCGCGATGGAAGCATTCGACGACGATTTTGTCCCGGAGCTCGGGCCACGGCTCAGTTGCTTCCCGGTCGTGAGCGATCTCGACTCCAATCATTAAGCCGAGACCCCGGACATCTGCGATCGCGGAGTGCCTGCCTTGAAGCTCGCGGAGGCGGTCCATCATGTAAGCGCCCATTTCGGCGGCGTTGTTCATCACACCGTTTTCGAGTATCTCAAAGGTCTTCATCGCCGCTGCGATCGCGACGGGGTTCCCGCCGAACGTCGAAGCGTGCGCGCCTACGTGCCAGCGCATCAGGTCTTCGCGCGCGAGTGTGACACCCAACGGCAGCCCTCCACCGATTGCTTTTGCCATGCACATAATGTCCGGCACCACGCCGAAGTGCTCGATCGCCCACAGCTTTCCAGTACGACCCATACCGGATTGCACCTCATCGACGATCAGAACAATGCCGTGCTCATTGCAGATTCGGCGAAGCTCGGGCAGGAAGTCCGACGGCGGCACGACGTAACCTCCCTCACCTTGAACGGGCTCGACGACGATGGCCGCGCAGTCTTCGGGCGCGACGGTCGTTCGGAAGATTGTTTGTTCTATGTAACGAGCAACACGTTGGCCGACACTTTCGCCGCCACGGCGAACCAGCGGAAATCGAATTGGGTTTGCGAAAGGCACGTGGGTGACGTCGAGCGCCTGGGGACCAAAGCCTCTTCGTTGTGCGGCTCGTGAAGCAGTTAACGACAGCGTGCCAAAGGTGCGACCGTGGAACGCGCCGCGAAACGCAATGAATTTATTGCGGCCGGTTGCATAGATCGCCGCCTTCAACGCCGCCTCCATCGCCTCGGCCCCCGAGTTCCCGTAATGGACTTTCTTGGAGAAATCACCGGGAGTCACTTGAGTCAATTTTTCTGCTAGAGCGGTCTGGTGTGGATAGTAGTAATCGGTGCCGGATATGTGAACGAATTCACGGGCCTGTCGCGCAATTACCTCCGCGATTTCAGGGTGCGCGTGTCCCAGAGCCGCAACCGCAACCCCAGCGTTAAAATCGAGAAATGTATTACCGTCTACGTCTTCGATGATCGCGCCGCACCCGCGTTGCACGACAAGCGGATAGCTGCGGGTGTAGCTCGGTGAAATGTATTTTGCATCGCGATTGAGAATCTCCTGGGCCTTCGGGCCGGGAAGAGCCGTCTTTATGGTAGGCATCGTTACCTTAGTAATTGTTTGCATGGGACCCTCCACGAACTTAGCGGATGAAACATTGTTACGAGTAATAGCGTCCGGCGGCCGAGGTTTTTGAATGGATGACTGATCAGTCTGCGAATAGATTCACGCGGATATTTCGGGGCGCGGTTATGAGTGCTCTTATCACCTGTCGACTCCCTTTTCGAGTGCTCAAATCTTAACACGCGGGCGTACTTGCATCAATCTGCCTCCCGCGTGGGGAATGTTATCGCAGTTGGGGCTCCGGGTTGGGGGCCAGGTTTGTGAGTATTCGGGACTGTGAACCCCGTACTCTGAAGCGCGAACCCGCAGTGTTGCCGGCGTTCTTTTTTCGCTGTTCGCGGGAGCACAAGCGGTGAGCGGTCAGTTTCTTTGAATTCCCCGCAGTATTTCTGAAAAAGGTTCTTGCGCGGGGCATGCGTGCATGTTAGATTAAGTGTTCAAAAGATTTACTAGAACGGGAGCTGACCGGACGGGCGCTAAAGCGAGCAGTATTATGACTGCGATCGGGGTTAACGGATTCAAGTAGGAATCCGGACCGCCATTTGAGGAACCTACAGCGAGTTGATGTTTATACACCGCCTCGGCTTTCCGCCAAGTGCGTTTTCTCCCTTATAGAAATACCTCTTGCTCTGTTGTAGTCGCCCCCGATGCGTTTCCCCGATGGGCTTGTGGGAACTTATCTAAAGTTCTAGGTGAGTGTGTGTTCTCACTTATGCAGCAAGCGGGTTTGGGGGCCTAAACACAGATGCAAGATGAGACAGTAAGAGCATCGATCTTTGAAGCAGCAATGCGACTGCACGAATCGCTGGATGCAAGCGAGGTTGTGTCCCGGGCACTCGAGTTTCTTCCGGAGCTGGTCGACGCGCAATCCTGGGCGGTGTTCCTGAAGGCGGAGCATACCAATCGCCTTGAGCTCGTAAGAGCGATCAACGCGACGGAGCTCCCTGTGGGTCCGTTCCTCGAAATCGCCGAGGCGCCGCTCCCCATAGCGCGAGCAGTTACCGAACACAGGACCATCATTGCCAGTGCCGCCGTCGAGGATGCGCCGACTGGTTCGGCGGTCCGGGAGGAAGAACTGGCTGCGTTGTGCGTGCCGCTGATCGCAAAGGGCCGCCTGGTTGGCGTGGTGCAGGCGACTCGAAAGTGCGGTGAAGGCGAAGCCTTTACCCAAGAAGAAGCGCAGGCCGTTGAGCTCGTATGCGGGGCGCTGGCGTCCGCGCTCGCGAATGCGAGCGACTACCACGATGCGACGCGACAGACACTGATCGACGACCTTACTCGCCTGTACAACGTACGCTACCTGTACCAGACGCTGGAGGGTGAGATCCGACGCGCGCGACGCTATGGATCATCGGTTTCAGTTGTGTTTATGGACCTCGACGGGTTCAAACTTGTCAACGACGCCTATGGTCACCGAGCCGGTAGCGCAACCCTCACCGAGGTTGCACAGGTCATAACCAGGTCGGTGCGCGAGTCGGACTTCGTGGCGCGTTATGGAGGAGATGAATTTGTGTTGATGCTGCCCGAAACGACGGCCAAACGCGCGCTTCAAATGGCCGAGCGAGTGCGGCTTCGAATAGTGGGTCACCGTTTCAGGGGGGGCGTTGGAGCTGAGATCCATTTGACGGCGAGTTTCGGTGTCGCCAGCTTTCCCGAGCATGCCAATCATGCGGAAAAACTGATCGAGCTGGCTGATGCTGCAATGTACGAAGCCAAGCAACGTGACAAGAACAACGTAAAGCTGGCGGCATCCTAAGAAGCTTGCGGGAACGCAGTTGCGGACAACGCTGCAGACATTCTGGTAAAAAAAGCGAATATTAATAATGCGAATGAGAAACCTATTCAACCCTTTTTCTAGTGATCTGGCTATCGATCTCGGGACCGCGAACACTCTTGTTTTTGCCAAAGGACGTGGGATCGTCGTCAGCGAACCTTCCATCGTAGCCATCAATAAAGTAACCAACAAAGTTGAAGCAGTCGGGAAGGAAGCCAAGGAGATGCTTGGCCGCACCCCCGGCAACATCATCGCCATCCGGCCGATGAAGGACGGTGTGATAGCTGACTTTGAAGTGACCGAGAAGATGCTGCAACACTTCATTCGCAAGGCTCACAACGGCCGATCCTGGGTCTCTCCTCGCGTTGTCATAGGCGTGCCGGGCGAGATCACTCAAGTGGAACGCCGGGCGGTTGAGGATGCGGCATATCGGGCCAAGGCTTCGAAGGTTTACCTGGTTGCGGAGGCAATGGCGGCAGCCATCGGTGCCGGACTTCCCATAACAGAGCCCTACGGAAACATGATCGTCGACATAGGCGGGGGCACTACCGACATCGCCGTCATATCGCTGTCGGGAATCGTCTATTCGCGCGCGGTCCGGGTGGCCGGCAATGAACTCGATGAAGCCATCATTCAATACATAAAGCGAAAATACAATCTTCTGATCGGCGAGCGCACCGCCGAGTCCGTAAAGATCGAGCTTGGCTCGGCATGGCCTTGCGAGGAGCCAATGCAGATGGAGATCAAGGGACGCAACCTGATTGAAGGCGTTCCTCGCACGATCACCATAACCGATGAAGAAGTTCGTGAGGCGCTTGCCGATCCTATTTCGACGATCGTCAATGCGGTGCGAGTGGCTCTCGAGCGAACTCCCCCGGAACTGTCAGCGGACATCGCTGAACGCGGGATCGTGCTCACCGGGGGCGGCGCGCTACTCAAAGGAATAGACAAGCGATTGATGCACGAGACAGGAGTCCCGGTGTCGTTGGCAGAGAACCCCCTCTCCTCGGTTGCGCTCGGAACCGGGAAGATGCTCGCCGACTTCGACCTGCTCAGCCGCGTAAGCTGGGAAAACACTATGCTCCATCATGGACTCTGAAACAGGGCCGGGATTAGCTGGGGCGGATTGACCAATTCCTGATCCTGAACAACCAACCATTGCTATGAGTGCAAATCCTGCACAGCAGAAAACACCCTGGATACTGGCCGCTCTCCTGCTCTCTCAAGTAGTGCTGATGTCAACATACGCTCGGCACCCTGACAGCGAGCAGTCCGTTCTACGCATATGGCTGGTCACAGCTTTCGCACCGGTGGTTAACGCTGCCGACTCTGTTTTGTCCTCGGTCAAGGGCGCCGGCGCCAGCTACGTCGATTTGAGGCACGCTCGCGAGGAGAACCTGGAGTTGCGCGAGAAAGTTGACCAGTTGACCGCCGAGCGAAACAGAGCGCTCGAACGAGCTGCAGAACTAGATTTGCTGCGACGACAGCTCGCCCTTCCGCTCAGGGCCCAGTACGGTGAACTCGCGGCAAATGTGATTTCGCGTGATGCCAGCCTCTGGTTTCGGCGCCTTACTATCGATCGCGGGACGCTGGACGGCGTCCAGCGGGACATGCCGGTAGCCACAGCCGGCGGTATCGTCGGGCGAGTAATATCGGTCGGGCCGAACTTCGCGATGGTACAGGTCATTACAGATAAGCACGCCGGGTTGGGGGCCATGCTTCAAAACTCGCGCGCGATGGGTGAGGTTCGGGGGCTCGACAATGATCGTTGCGAACTCAAGAGTGTTTCAACGAGCGAGAGCGTCGAAGCCGGCGAGTCGGTTGTCACAACCGGTCTCGATAGGATTTATCCGAAGGGGCTTCTTATAGGCACGGTTGAGAGGGTTGAAGCCGATCCCAATGCTGCATCTCACAAGATAATTATCAAACCGGCGGCGCCGGTAGATCGCGTCGAACACGTGCTTGTACTTCTGGTTACCCAGAAGGATCTGAAGATCGATGAAGGGAAGTGAACGGTGATGCAGACTGTGAGTGCCTAGCCAATGAATCGGATGGAAGCCGGCTGGTTCACACAGCATGCATCATTCTCCCGAGGTAGCCTAAAGAGTGCAGACCTTCAAGACCGCCCTGACCATCGTCGTCGCGCTCCTGCTACAAATGCTCCTTCCCAACTATCTGAGGTTCTTTCAGTACATCGATCTGCCTTTGCTGGTGACTGTCTACCTGGGATTACAACGAGCGCCGGTGCTAGGGATGGTTTCGGGGATGATTGCCGGGCTCGGCGGAGACGCGGTATCCGGAGGCATACTCGGTGTTGGAGGATTCTCAAAGACGCTGATAGGCTATCTTGTAGGCATGGCAAGCGTCAGACTTTCGCTCGAGAATCCGCTGGCGCGGATTTCAGTCGTTGCCATTGCTTCAGCAGCCAACACGGTGCTGTTTGTGGGGCTGCAACAGATGCTTGAACAATCTCTCCCTTACGTTGCCACGTGGGGCGAGTTCGGCAAGACCATCGGATGGAAGGTGTTGTGCGATACCGTGGCGTCGGTTGTGCTGTTTGTGGTGTTGGACCGTCTGTTCGCCGAACAAGCAACCGCGCGGCGCATGGCGATAAGAAAGAGGTTCTATGAGTAGCTCGAACCTGAGAGAGGAAGGATTCAACCTGGAACTGCGAGTGTACCTGGTCCAGTATCTGGTGCTCGCGGTGTTTATCGCGTTGGGAATTCGATTCTATGTTCTGCAAGTCGCCCGGCACGAAGACTATCAGGCGCGCGCCGAAAACAACCGAATTCGCGACATCCCGATCCCAGCCCCGCGCGGACAGATTCTCGACCGTAATGGAAATCTTCTTGTTGACAACACTCCCGCCTACAACGTGGTCGTTACGCCTGAAGACATATCCAACAAAGACGAGACTATCAATGCTCTGGTTCAGAACATTGATATTGACCGAGGAGAATTGCTCGCGGAACTTAACGATGCTCTGCGGCCTAAATCGCAGCCGATTCTGGTAAAGCAAAACGCATCAGACGCGGACCGGCAGTGGATCGCCGCTCACGAGCTGGAGCACCCGGAGATCTCGATCGAGGAACAGCCGCAGCGGGTGTACAAGCACGGCAAGCTGGCGGCGCATGTTCTGGGCTACATTGGACAGGTGAGCCCGAAACAACTCGAGAATCCGGAGTTCAAAGAGGCGGGATACAAGGCCGGAGACATCATCGGACAAGGCGGCATCGAAGCGGTCTATGACGGCGTGCTTCGTGGGAAGGACGGGATGCGCAGGGTGATCGTCGATAGTCGAGGCATCCCAAAAGCCGAACTCGAACGGATCGAGCCGATCAAGGGTCAGGACGTCACCACCACTCTCGATCTGGATCTCCAGAAGACCGCCGAGCAACAGTTCTATGCAAAGAACGAGACAGGCGCGCTTGTGGCGATGAACCCCCAAAACGGCGAAATACTGGCGATGGTTTCGGTCCCCAGTTTTGACCCCAACGTGTTCGCTCGCAACGTAGTCTCGACCGAGAGCCGCAAGGAAGTAGCGGCGATCGTGAAAGATCCTTCGCACCCGCTCTACAACAAAGCGATTCAAGGAACCTATCCAACCGGCTCGACCTGGAAAATCATGATGGCAACCGCCGCGCTTGAAGAGGGAGTCATTACCCTCAAAAACTCCAAGATCGTTTGCGGCGGTGGTATCCAGGTTGGTAATCGCTTTGTTCACTGCGGCAAGAATCACGGGATGCCCGATATCCACGCGGCGATTGTTCACTCGTGTGACGGCTACTTCTACCGGCTTGGACTGAAGATGGGCGTAGATATGATCCACGATTGGGTTACCCGGTTCGGAATGGGACAGCGAACCGGTGTCGATCTTCCGGGCGAACTCAAGGGAATAATACCGAGCCGGGAGTGGAAGAAACGAGTCAACCCTCGCGACCCGGTGTGGAAGGACTTCGATACGGTGCTTGCTTCGATCGGCCAGGGCTCGGTTGCGGTTCCGCCGATTCAATTGCTTCGAGCCGAATCCGGAATCGTCATCGGCGGCGAGTATCATAAACCCCACCTGTTCAAGGAAGCCAAGGCGACCCAATTGAGACCGGTTAAGTACTTCGATGACCTGCCGACCGAACTAAAGCTATCGCAGCTTACCGTCGACACAATCGATTATGGCATGTGGGGAGTGGTCAACGAGGGGGGCACCGGCGGCGGCGTCGGCTTCCCACGCGAGATCAATGCCGGTGGCAAAACAGGCACGGCGCAGGTGATCGCCAAAGAGAAGGTTCGCGGAAAGGAGCATAAGGATCATTCGTGGTTCATAGGGTTCGCCCCGATGCATACCGATCAAAAGCCCGAGATCGGGGTGGTGTGCATAACTGAAAACGGAGGATGGGGCGCTTCAGCGTCCGCGCCAAAAGTAAAAATGGTTGAGGCGATCTACTTTTCGAAGAAGCTCGGGCGTCCGATTCTCCCCGAGTTGGTGGCGATGAACTCTAAGCCGGAAGTTGGAGCAGTTCCTGCGGTTCCCGGCAAACGCCAGGCGCCCGACTTGGACCGCAAGCGCCGGCCCGTCACCCAGTAGGGCGGGTTTGAGTTCAAGCTTTGACTTGGTAGTTTTCGTGGCGGAGAAAGCAAGCTAAAGCTTGAACTCAAAACTCAAAACTGAACTAAAAATGCCGAAGCGATGGTTGATCTAAATCAAAGAAAGCTGAGGGACATAGACTGGCTGCTGTTATTAGCGCCTGTAGCTCTAACAGCGTTTGGGTGCCTTGGGATAATGAGCAGTGCGCCCGACGGTAGCTTTGTAAAGAAGCAGATCATCTCGCTGGTCATCGGTCTTGCTATCGCAATCGCGATAATGTTCACCGACTACCGGAAGATCGTTTTGAACATCGCGCCCTTCTTCTATGCCGGCGTGCTGGTTCTGCTTGTGGTTGTATTAATCTGGGGAACTCAGATCAACGGCAACAGAGCATGGCTGCGAGTGGCTGGTTTCAGCTTGCAGCCAAGCGAGTTCGCAAAAGCAGCGACGATTCTGATGCTGGCTCGGCATTTGGCTCAAGGGCGCCAGGCATCCCTTTCGATCAAAGACATGCTCATCATGGCGGCGATAGTTTTGCCGCCGGTGATCCTGGTTTACGCGGAGCACGATACCGGAACGATGCTCACCTTCGGCGCCATCCTTGGAACGTTCTATTTTTTGGGTGGCATGAGAAAGATCTTTCTAGGGGCAGGGGCGGTTGCTGTGGTCGTCGGGTTGGTCGTTGTGTATCCGCACTTGAAACCTTATCAAATCGAACGCATCAACGTCATCATTCACCCGGAGCAGGCCGACCCCAAGGGTTACGGTTATCAGACGATTCAATCAGTCATCGCGGTCGGGTCGGGAGGCGTGCTGGGGAAGGGGCTCGGGCACGGCACCCAAGGAAAGCTGGGATTTCTTCCGTTCGCGTGGACGGATTTTATCGCGGCCGTCATCGCAGAAGAGACCGGCCTCGTCGGAGTGCTTCTGATGATGGTGTTGTACCTGCTTCTGATATGGCGACTCATTGCGGTGGCCAAAGCCTCACGCGAACGGGCGGGCTCGCTGATCGTCATGGGGTTCGTCGGACTGATCGCGTTTCATATTCTGTGCAATCTCGGTATGGTTGTCGCGATGATGCCGATAATGGGAATCCCGCTGCCGCTGATGAGCTACGGTGGAACAGCAGTGATGGCTATGTTTATCGGGGTGGGTCTGGCGCTCAGCGTTCGGATGAGAAGGTTTGTTAACTAGACGGTCGCGGACCTATAGCTCTATGGTTTCGCTTTGAAGCACATTTGGTAGTGCAACGCCGAAATGGATTATCGAACAGCCTTAGATTCAATCCTCCCTTTGGTCGAGAAGCCCGCGCGGTACGTTGGCGGTGAATGGAATGCCGTTCACAAATCTTGCGACGAGGTTGATGCTCGCATCGCTTTGTGTTTCCCGGACACCTACGAAATCGGGATGAGCCATCTCGGTCTCAAGATTCTCTACAGCCTTCTCAACAAGCACGAAGGCTGGGCGGCCGAGCGGGTCTACGCGCCCTGGCCGGATATGGAAGCCAGGCTTCGCGAGCGCGGAATACCATTGCTCTCGCTTGAAAGTTACACACCGCTTGGCGAATTCGACGTGGTCGGGTTCTCGCTTCAGTACGAGATGACCTACACGAACGTGCTGACTATGCTCGATCTTGCGCGAATCCCAATCCATACCCGAGCGCGCTCGCTGGCCCATCCGCTGGTGATTGCCGGAGGGCCGACTGTTTATTCATGCGAGCCCGTCGCCGACTTCATCGACGTTTTTGTGATCGGCGATGGCGAGGAAGCTTTTCCGGAGATTGTCTCGCGGTACATCGAGTTGCGAGACTCCGACCTGGATCTTACCCGCGAGCAGGTGCTGAAAGAGATCGCGCGCATTGAGGGGATGTATGTGCCGTCTCTATATCCGGTTGCGGTCAGTCCTCATCATAACCTGCTTATTGTCGAAAAACCCGATGACCCCGATCTTCCGTATCCGATTCGCCGTCGGGTGGTGAAGGACATCAACCAGTATCCGTTTCCTTCGGATTCGCCGGTTCCGGCTATCGAGGCTGTGCACGACCGGGTGGCAATAGAAATTGCCCGAGGGTGCGTTGACGGGTGCCGCTTCTGCCAGGCCGGGACGATCTATCGTCCGGTGCGCGAGCGCGACCCTAAGCAAATCGTCGATACGATCATTGACGGCCTTGAAAAGGGTGGCTATGACGAGACGAGCCTGACATCGCTTTCGACTGCCGACTACACGTGCCTGGAACCGCTGGTGAAGATGCTGGGAAGCGAGCTCGAACGACGCAACGTCAGCTTTTCAGTCTCATCGCTTCGAGCGTCGGGTGTCACCGAGTCGCTGGCGCGTGAGATCGCCAGGGTTCGCAAGACCGGATTCACAATCGCACCCGAGGCGGGAACCCAGCGAATGCGTGACGTCATCAATAAGAACATAACTGAACAGGACGTAATGAACTCGTGCTCGGTCGCGTTCGAGGAAGGCTGGTCCGCGATGAAGATGTATTTCATGATCGGATTGCCGACCGAAACTGATGAGGATGTGATGGGGATCGCCGAGTTGGGACGGAAGGTCCGGGAGCTTGGCAAGAACAAGTACAACAAGAACGTCAAGGCAACCTGCTCGGCTTCGTATTTCGTCCCCAAGCCGCACACGCCTTTTCAATGGTGCAGGCAGGAAGATGTCGATTCGATCAAGCGTAAACAGCGAATGTTGAAGGAAGCCGGCCGCCGCTATCGCATCGACGTAAAGGTGCATCATGCAGACACCTCGCTGCTTGAAGGAATCATCTCGCGGGGTGATCGCAAACTTTGCAACGTGATTGAGCGGGCTTGGAGGATGGGTTGCCGCTTCGACGGTTGGACGGAACATTTCGATTTCGCGAAGTGGATGGAGGCGTTCAGAATCGAGCAGATCGATATCGCGCCTTATCTCCAGGAGTTCCCGGTGCGTGAATTCGATAAGCCCGGCGCGCCGCTGGTGCAGCTTCCCTGGGACCACATCGATACGCTGGTTAAGCGGGAGTTCAACGCGCGCGAGTACACAAAAGGCATCAAGGCGAAGATTTCGCCACCGTGCGAGCTCCCGGTAAAGATCATCGATGGGCGGGCAACGGCGATTGCACCGTCGCACGAGGACTTCGAGCGAGTGGCCGCTCAGCCCTTGCTGTGTTACGCGTGCGGGTTGGAATGCGATCTGACTCAATCCCGCGAGCATCTCGCCGAGGCTTATGCGTTGCACCAGGAGGTCCGGACTTATGAGGAGCGGATCGCGCCGATAAGACTCGAGCTCGAACGGCCGATTGTTCAGGTGCGCCGCGCGGAACCCAAATCCGGCGAGCGGCGGAGCGAAGCGCAGAGCAGCGGAGAAGACGCGGGGAAAACGTCCGCCACGAAATCTGACCCCTCGGCGATGCTATTACGCTACCGGGCGACTTTTGAGAAGGGCGAAGAAGTGAAGTACCTCTCGCACCTCGATATGACTCGAGCGTTGCCTCGCGCGTTCAGACGTGCGAAGATCAGGCTTGGCTACAGCCACGGATATCACCCGATGCCGTTGATTCAGTATGGTCCGGCGCTCGGTGTGGGAGTGGTAGGTCATAATGAGCCGATCGATTTTGATTCGCCCGATAAACTTGATGAGAGCGGGTTCCTGGACCGGATTAATTCGGTACTTCCCTCCGGTCTCCGTTTCAAATCGTTGCTGCGTCTGCCTGCTGGAGCACTGTCGCTGATAAAAGAAGTCAACCGCGCTGAGTATTCAATCGTGGCCGACGCTCCGGAGTTGGACCTTGCAGTTCGTCGAATATGCGCAGAAGGCTCTCACCTCGCCGCGACGGACGCGCGGGAGGTTCATATCAGACTGGCTGAAGCTTTCATGACTCGTGAGTCGTTCGAGATCGATCGGGTCCGCAAGGATAAACGACAGCGAATAGATGTGCGCCGCTACACTAAGGCCTTGAGTTTGGACGAGGACAAGCGGACCCTCAAGATTGTGACCGAGTTGTCGCCGAACGGTGGCGTGAAGCCGGTTGAGGTCTTAGCTGCTGTGTACGGCTTGACCGAGACTGAGAGAATCTCTCTCAGTTCCCGCGTGCGGCGCACCCGATTGTATTACGAAGATCAAACAGGCGACCATTTGAGCAATGCTCCCAGGGTCGCCGCCGCTCAAATGAGCGAGCAAGGAGACACGTTGCGAGTGGCCATCCGTCACTCGGAGACTTAGAAGCTGGTGCCGGGGAATCAGCACGGGTAGGTTTTGACATTCGCCTCCTCGCGCGCGGCGCGTTGTCGCCGCATTGCAGAGAACGTTGAGGCGGCCACCACACTTCGAAAGCGGATCAGCAAGAATCGTAACCGGAGAGTAATCGAATTGTGATGCGAGTGCCGGCGTTGATCGGCGAAATCGCTAAGAACCTTTGATCTCGCAGCCTGGTTTATTCAATAAGCTCAGAGATCTGAAGCTCAGTTCAACTGCTCGAAGCCATTCTGCGATCTGAAGGCCGGCCTCGGCCGTCATCGAATAGGCGCTTCTTACCCACCCTGCCGCACCAGCAAATCAGGAGAATTCATGTCGAAAGAGTTAGTTATCAGTGCAAATGTGCACGAAAAGAAAGTTGCGATCATCGAGGACGGAGTAGTTACCGAGTTCTACGTCGAACGCCGAGACGAAAACCAGGGGGTGGTAGGAAACCTCTACAAAGGCCGGGTGATGAAGGTGTTGCCTGGAATGCAGTCGGCGTTTGTCGACATCGCGCTGGAACGAGACGCGTTTCTGTATGTTTCGGACTTCACCGAATTCATGGAGGAAGAGGAGGAGATCGACTTCCGAGAGGTGGTCGAAGATGTTCGAGTCTCTCCCCCACGCATTGACGATAGAGCGCGCCGGGGAGATCGGCCCCGCCCGGAACCGGCGGCGGCGACCGGTAGGCCGGTCACTGAACAGAAGCCCGAGATTGGACCCGCCGAGAGACAGTTGCGCATCGAAGACGCGGTCGAGCAGTTGGCCGAGATTGCGGTCGAAAGAGTCATTCCGCCACCGCCGACTGAGGAAGAGATTTCCGCGGAGGCCGAGGCTCGCACGGTCGAGGCGTTCCCAATCGAACGCGTGACTGACGACGAACCTGAGAGGCCCGCCGAGCACACACTTGATCAAGCGGAAGGGCTTCTGGAGTCTGACGCTGAAGAGCCGGAGCAGAAGCCTAAGCGCGGACGGGCGAGAAAGACCCCTGAGCCTCGGAAGCGCGCCGCAAAGACCGAAGAGAAGCCGGCCAGGACCCCTGCGCGCAAGGCGGCTCCAAAGACCGCGGCAAAGCGCACTCGCCGTCGCGGTGAAGATGAAGGGCCCGCCGAGAGCGATCCAGTGCTCCAGTTTCAACGTGTAACTGATGAAGACATGCGACAGGAAGAAACCGGTGAACTTCTAAAGGACGCGATCGTTCAGGAGAAAATCATTGAACAGGTCCACACCGCTGAGTTTGACACCGGCGGGTTTCAGCCGGAACCGGAACCGGAATGGCGCGTTGGCAGCCTTCGCTCCCTGGCTGAAGTCGACTCAGCTTTCCAGCGGGTGGTCGATGAAAGCGCGGAGGCCGCTGCTCGCGAGCAGACGCCACGTCAGAACGTCGAGGTGGGGCAGTTGGGCGGTGAACAACTCGAGGAGTCGAAGCTTTCTCCGTTCCGGCACATTTCCGATGTGGCGCGCGGGCTTTATGGACGGATTCGGTCCGGGACTTCCACTGAACCCGGCGAGACCAGTGAAGAATCTTACTCGCGGGAATCAGAAGATAATTCGCGAATGAGTGAAGCCGTGACGGCGAACGACGATGACGCGAAGCGAGAGCCGGCCGTCGAGGAAGACAGGGACGCAGAAGTGCGGGATAGAGGTCATCGTGCCGAGTTTGCGGTTCGTCGCGGTGGAAGAGGGCGCCGCGGCCGGGGAGGTCGCCGCGAGGTTCCACCTTCCGCGGACGGGGCGGCCCCGGCTGAGAACGGAACGGCTCTCCCCGCGTCCGCCGGAGGGATCGAGGTGAAAGAAGAACCTCAAAGACAAGAAGAGACTGTGCACGCAATCGAGGACCAGCCGGCTGAAGCTCGACCGGCTGAAGCTCGACCGGCTGAAGCCCGACCGGCTGAAGCTCGACCGGCTGAAGCTCGACCGATCGACACCCGTCAGGCCGATGCTCGGCCATCCGGTCCACGGCCTCAACGCCGGCCCGACCCGCGCCGACCCGATCCTCGAAGACCCGATCAACGCAGACCGGATACGCGCAGACCGGATCCGCGAGGGCCGGACCCCCGCCGGATCGATGCCGGACCCGCGCGTCGTCCCGATCGCGTCGGCCCTCCGACAATCAGCGATCTTCTACACGAAGGGCAGGAGATCCTTGTTCAAATCGCAAAAGAGCCGATCGCAAAAAAAGGCGCGCGTATCACATCCCACATTGCCCTGCCCGGACGGTTCATAGTGTACATGCCGACGGTCAATCACATCGGCGTTTCGCGTAAGATACCGAACGAAGTTGAGCGCATAAGGTTGAAACGAATCGTCACCGCTCTGCGCGATCGAGAGGGAGCAAGCGGAGGGTTCATAGCTCGGACAGCATGTGCGGGTCATACCGAACAGGAACTGGCCGACGATATGCGGTACCTTCTGCGCACCTGGGGAGACGTGCGAAAGAAAGCCGAGCGCGTAAAAGCGCCGTCGATGGTGCATCGCGATCTGGATCTCGTTCAGAGGATCCTTCGTGACCAGCTGGCCGACGACTTCGTCGCCATTCGCATCGACAACGAAGTCGAATACGCCCGGATAGTAGAGTTCGTCAATCGGATTCAGCCCAAACTAGTAAAACGAGTAAAGCTCTATACAGCCAGCCAGCCGATACTCGAAAAATATGGGGTCCAGGCCGAGATCGACAAAGCTGTCCGCCCTCGAGTCTGGTTGAAGTCGGGTGGTTACATTGTGATCAATCAAACCGAGGCGCTGGTTGCGATCGATGTCAACACCGGTAAGTTTGTCGGAAAGTCCGACAAACTCGAGGACACTATCACGCGCACCAATCTGGAAGCAGCCAAGGAAATCGTGCGCCAGGTGAGGCTTCGCGATCTCGGCGGGATTATCGTGATCGACTTTATCGATATGGAGGAGCGCAAGAATCGTCAGAAGGTAATGATGGCATTGCAACAGGAGCTGTCCCACGATCGCGCGCCTTCAAAAATTCTTTCGATCAACGACTTCGGTCTGGTGGCGATCACGCGCAAGCGCGTCAAGCAGTCTCTCGAGCGCACGCTTTGCACTCCGTGTCCATATTGTCAGGGTGCCGGTATGGTGAAATCGGCGCAGACGATGTGCTTCGAGATACTGGAGCAGGCGAAGGCGATGACAAAGCAGCTGGCCGGTTCGAGCGACGTCATGCTTAGAGTTTCGCCGCACGTAGCCGAAGCTATGAGGACATCTGAGCGCGAAGTGATGGAGGAAATCGAAGCTTATTTTGGGACACCGGTCACAATCGAGCCGGACCCCAATCTCCATCAGGAACAATACGACTTCGCGGTGATGTAAAACGAACGCAGGAGCCTTGATCCGGAGGGCCGCCACGAAGGCGGCCCTCATTCATGAGTGCCGCCTGAACTTTTCTATGAAGTGGGTCTGGGCTCTGAAGCTGCGATCGGTTTGTTGTTTTTAGTCTGGAAGTGTTGCCAGTAATCCGCGACGTACTTCTTTATTTCTCCGTGACCCCAGCGGGTATAGAAGTCGTAATCCTTCATTTCCTTATAAGCCTGATTGTAGTCCCAACCATCGTGGTTGAATCTGTATATTGCTCCCATCAGACCGGTTCGGTGCCTCCCACCTGCACAGTGAACATAAAAGGGCCAATTGCCTTCGTCGGTGGCTATTCTCAAAAACTCGTCAATCGTTTCGTTTTTCGGATAGTCCTTATCACTCATCGGGATATTGAAGTAATGCATCTTCTCCGTTTCAGTCGCCGACTTAGCAAATGGCATAGGGTC
>JBASRM010000732.1:0-3170 GCA_049273835.1 Blastocatellia bacterium
ACGTCGAACGACGAATCATCCAACGCCTCGATGATCTCGTCAACCGCTCCCTGGTCCTGCATCAACCCGAGCGCGACGATCGCCGACGAGCGCACATAAGGATCGGGGTCACCGATCGCGAACGAGAGCGCGTCGAGGGTTTTGCGATCGCCGATCATACCGAGCGCAAACGCGGCCGATCCCCGCACTTCAGCATTCTGATCCGCGAGGAGCGGAATCAGCAGGCCGGAAGCGGCGGGATCGGCAATTTGTCCAAGCGCAAACGCGGCGGCTTCCCTAACCTCTGCTTCTCGATCCGATAGCGCTTCGACAAGCGCGCGGACCGCCCCGCGCGCGCGTGTAGCTCCAAGTTGATTCGCCGCTTCACACCGGGTGGGTGCGCTCCTGCTTCTGAGATCGGAGACCAGCCTGGCAGGCGCCGGCTCCGGCTTGTGCACTTTCTGAGCTGTCGCGTCCGCTCGTGCGCATAGAACGGCGGCTGCCGTGAGTGCGAGACATTTAATAAGCTTTTCGATCGTCATCCTCCACCAGTCAAAACTAAGATTCTATTCCTGTAGGGACTGCTCTCATTGGCCGCCCCTCAATGCTCCGATATTCCCTTGGTGTAAGGAGGGACGGGCCACTGAGAGCAACCCTACACGCAGAATAGCCGTCCGTCAGTCCGCTTCGATATCGCTGATATACATTGCGCGAGCGATTCTCCAGGCGCCGTCCGAATCCTTCTTGAGCACGCGAAGCACTTTGCCCCTCCCACGTAGCGTTTCACCTTCAGCGATCGGTTTCACGGTTCCAGAGTATGTGCCCCATTCGTATGCCCAATCCCCTGTTATCTTGACTTCATTGAACGAAAGGATGTAATCGGCAATCTGGACATCTTTGCTCTCATTGCGGAGCCGCTCGATTGAAGCTCGATTTGCGTCCCTGCCTATCAGCGGCGGCTCACCCGAAGATAGTGTCACGATGTCGATTGACCAGAGAGACACCAGTGTGTCGACATCAAATTTCTTTGCCGCTTCCATCTCGCGTTGATGGAGCTTGTTTATCGCGTCCAAGTCAGCGGCCCCGTCGTTCTTTGACGAACACGCCGTGAGGGTGACCGAAAGCAACGCGAGAGTTATGCAGCGGTTGCGAAGTGTGCGAGCCATGCCCATTCTCCTCAGCCTGTGATTCATTAGCTCACAGATCAGATCAGAAGGTCATATCACAAGCGGCTCACAGCTAATGCTATCAAACAACCGAGCTGGTGAGCTACGTTGAGCCCAGAGTCGATGTTTAAGCTACATAACTTTCTAGTAACGAATTCATTCGTTTCATTGTGCGCTCGCTCAACGTTAGAACGAATAAATTCGTTACTACGAAGCGACGCCAGCCAGCGACACTCCTCTATTCGTGCAAGCGCTTAGTCTCCGTCCGACTCCGCCGCCGGTTCAAGGCGCGCTGCTCCGCTGGCGATTGACACGCCTTTCATCAGCAGGACGTAGACAATGCCTGAAACGAACAGCCCCACAAACCACGCATAGTCGTAAAGAGGCCGCAGCGTGGGGATCACCAGTCCGCCCCACGCCAGCGCGCACCCAAGCAGAGTCGCGACCACCGCTCGCCAGTTCCATCCTCCCGCGTAGGTGTAAGCCCCACGGACACGATAAAGATCGCCCAACTCGAGATGCTTGCGCCGCACCAGCCAGTAGTCGGCGATCAACACCCCGGCTATCGAACCCAGACCGCCGGAATATCCACCGAGCCATTTGAAAACATATCCCGACGGGTCCGCGAGCAATCGCCACGGCTGCATCAGGATCCCCAGAATGCCGGTGATCAATCCGCCTAGTCGAAATGTGATTAATCGTGGAAAGGCATTTGCGAAATCATTCGCCGGCGACACCACGTTAGCCGCGATGTTCACCGACAGCGTCGCAACTACGACCGTGAACATCGAAATCGCAACGATGAGCGGCTGCGTGAACTGGCCGACCAACTGCACGGGGTCCCAGATCGTTCTGCCGAAAATGATCGCCGAGGCCGATGTAATGATCACACCCATTGCGGCAAATACCACCATAGTAGCCGGCAGCGCGATGGTCTGTCCTATCGTCTGATCGCGCTGGCTCCGGCTGAACCTGGTGAAGTCAGGCATATTCAGCGACAGAGTGGACCAATATCCGATCATCCCGGTGAGCGACGGAATGAACACTTTCCAAAATGCTCCGAAGCTGCCGAACTTGTCCTCGCCGTGCATGATCGCGCCAAGCCCTTTGGCTTTCCAAAGCACCCACACCATCAATACTGTTGCCATAATCAACACGAACGGCGCGGCCCAGTTCTCCACTTTGCGCAGTAAATCCATGCCGCGATAAATGATGTAGATGTTCAACAGCCAGAAGAGCAGGAATGAAAAATATTCAGTGGGTGTATGCCCGGCGATAAACGCCGGGGACTGAATCTTGTCGCCGAGCAGGGTCTGCCAGCCGGGCCACCCTACTCGAATCAAGGTGTGAATGGCCTCGCCGCCAATCCACGACTGAATCCCGAACCAACCGCAAGCGACCAGCGCGCGCATAATCGCGGGAAGATTGGATCCGACCGTGCCATAACTCGCGCGCGCGAACACCGGGAAAGGAATGCCGTACTTCGTGCCGGGATGTGAGTTCAACAATATCGGCGCAAGCACGATCACGTTTCCCAGCAAGATGGTCCCAAGTGCTTGCCACCAGTTCATCCCCAGATCAATCAGACTCGAGGCGAGCATGTAGGTTGGGATGCAGTGAGCCATGCTGATCCACAGCGCGGCGTAGTTATAAGTGGTCCAGTTGCGTTTCAGAATGGGAACAGGAGCAAGGTCCTTGTTCCATAACGGGCTGTCGGAGACGTCTTCATCGAGCTCGACGAAGTCCGGCTTATACAGAGTACCATCGGCGGCCATGCGTTCCTCCCGAGACAGGGTGCCGGCATTCTAGCAGCAACGCCGCTGCTGTTCATCATTTTTCGCTGTCGTTTGCGGTTCCAGGAAGGGAGTAAGGCTGAAGCCGGTGGTGTCTCGGGCATCCCTGTCTTCTTCGTAGGTTGAAACTGAAGCACTACGCGGCTGAAGCCGGTGGTGTCTCGGGCATCCCGGTCTTCTTCGTAGGTTGAAACTGAAGCACCACGCGGCTGAAGCCGGTGGTGTCCAGGGC